>JBARHR010000220.1:0-69725 GCA_049799335.1 Gallionella sp.
CACTACTGGCGAACAAAATTGTACTAGAAGGCCTCTCAGTCCGCGATGCGGAAGAACTTGTATTGAAGCACTCAGGCGGAGCAAGTCAGCCAAAGCAGAAAGCTGCGACGAACTACAACCGTGACACCCAACGCCTGGAAGAGGAACTAAGTTCAGTCCTTGGCGCACCTGCCCGAATCAAACAGTCAAATACAGGAGGGGGAAAGTTAATAATCGAATATTCCAACAACGACCAACTAAACGAATTTCTGAAACGGCTCAGAAAAGGCGCCTAAGTTGAGCAAAAATGTCAGCGATGATACGCAACATTGTTTGACACCCCCAAAAAACGCCGCTATTATCGCGGCGCTTTTCAAAGTCGAAGCCAAAGAACAAAAATTGGCACGCCGTGTGATACGAATTCAAATCGTCTTCGTCATGGCAGTCGCGGCAATCGCGTTCGGCGTAAAAGGTACACCGCAAATTGCACTGGCGGTGTTGAGTGGAGGTGGGATTTCCGTTGTTAACGGAGCAATGCTGGCTTGGAGAATGTCTCGAGCGGCGCTAGCTTCTGTCCAGAACGCACATCATCAACTAAGACTCATGTATTTTTATGCCGCCGAAAGATTTTTGGTGGTGGTTGCTCTACTCGGTTCGAGCATAGCAACTCTGAGAATCTCACCCCTCGCATTGCTGGGTGGTTTTGCACTAGGTCAAGCGGTGCTGTTGACAGCCCGGTTGTTGTTGATCAGGAATAAAGATTGAGATAGAGACTAAAAATATGTCTAGCGAAGCGCTCACATCAGCGGAATACATCAAGCACCACCTGCAGAATCTGACCTATGGCAAGCTGCCGGACGGTACATGGGGTATTGCACACAGTCCCGAAGCCGCCAAGGAAATGGGATTTTGGGCGCTAAATCTGGACACGTTGATTATGTCTTTGCTATTGGGTGCCGTCTTTATGTTCATGTTCCGCAGTGTGGCCAAGAAAGCCAACGCAGGAATCCCGGGTGGACTGCAGAACTTCTGTGAATGGTCGACGGAATTTGTCGATAGCAGCGTCCGCGGTTCGTTCTCTGGCAAGAACGCAATGGTCGGTCCGCTGGCATTGACCATATTCTTTTGGGTTTTCGCAATGAACCTGATGGATTTGCTGCCAATCGACTACATCTCCCAAATAATGCATCCATTGGGCGTGCCCTACTTCAAGATAGTCCCGTCAACAGATCCAAATGCGACATTTGGCTTGGCGATAGGCGTATTCATACTGGTGCTTTATTACAGCGTGAAGGTGAAAGGTGCCGGTGGCTTTCTAGGTGAATTAACTTTGCAACCATTTGGAAAATGGGGCATGCCGGTCAATCTGCTCTTAGAAGGGGTTAACCTGATTGCCAAGCCGATCTCACTAGCACTGCGGCTTTTCGGCAATATGTACGCAGGCGAAATGATATTTATCCTTATCGCTCTGATGGGTGGAGCTTGGGCTGGCATGACAGTTGGCAGTGCCACCTTGTATGGGTCGCAAATACTATTGTCTCTGGGGTGGGCAATATTTCACATTCTGATCGTTACGCTGCAGGCTTTTATCTTCATGACGCTGACGGTTGTATATCTGGACATGGCGCATCAGGAACATCACTAAGTTTGAGCGTACCACACACAAATTATTAATTTACTAACTTACTTTATAAACCAGGAGAAATCGAAAATGGAAATGGCAAATGCACTGCTGTATATCGCCGGAGCACTGATGATGGGTCTGGGCGCGCTAGGCGCGGCCGTCGGTATCGGCATTCTGGGTGGCCGATTTCTGGAAGGCGCTGCGCGTCAACCGGAATTGATCCCAATGTTGCGCACCCAATTCTTCGTGGTGATGGGCTTGGTCGACGCGGTTCCAATGATTGCAGTTGGTATCGCAATGTACGTCATGTTTGCGGTGGTTAGCTAATCAACGCTAAGCGGCAACGCATAATTCTAGAAAGGTAGCTTGCATGAATATCAATGCAACTCTTCTTGCTCAGACCATCATGTTCGCGCTGTTTGTGTGGTTCTGCATGAAATTCGTCTGGCCTCCTATCATGGCTGCGCTGGATCAACGTCGCAAACAGATCGCCGATGGTTTGGCGGATGCAGAGCGCGCCAAGCATGATTTGGAATTGGCCGCAAAGCGTTCTGCAGAAATTCTGCGCGAGGCTAAAGAAAAAGTCAGTGAAATCGTGGCTAACGGTGAAAAGCGCGCCAGCGAAATAGTTGAAGCCGCGAAGGAACAGGCTAAAGTCGAAGGCGAGCGAATTATTGCGGGCGCCAAGGCAGAAATCGATCAGGAAGTGTTTCGCGCCAAAGAGCAGTTGCGAATTCAAGTTTCGTCGATTGCGTTGGCTGGAGCGAGCAAAATCCTGGCAAGGGAAATCGATGCCAAAGCGCACAACGACATTCTCGATAAACTCGTCGCTGAAATCTGAAAACCATGTCCGAAGCCATAACTACAGCACGGCCCTATGCCCAGGCGGCATTCGAAGAAGCGCAGAAACTCTCCGATCTGAAAGGCTGGTCTGAAAAACTGCTTAAGATGGCCGAGGCTATTTGCCATCCTGAGGTACATGCATTGGTTACCAACCCCAGAGTTGCAAAAAAGCAAATCGAGAGTCTTATGCAAGCGCTGCTGGGAACGGGCGCGACAATCCAACAATCCAATTTCCTCAGGATACTCGTGGACAACCAGCGCCTGTTGTTGCTGCCCGAGATCGTATCGATCTACGAGAATCTCCGTGCTGAAGCTGAGAAGACGGTAAACGTCATAGTCGACTCCGCGTTTGAATTGTCCGCTGCGCAACAAGACAAAATCGTCAGCAGTTTGAAGAAGCGCATGGGACGCGAAGTAAATCTAGTATGCAAAATCAATAAAGAATTGCTGGGTGGCGTAATCATTCGCGCGGGAGATAAAGTGATCGATGGATCTGCGCGCACTCGCTTGAGTGAAATGGCAAACGCGCTCGCTTAGCGAACAACCAACCAGCCTGATAAAAATTTATCAATGAGGAAATCCACATGAAGCTCAACCCTTCTGAAATTAGTAATTTGATTCGCAGCCGCATCGACAACTTCGAAGCGCTGACGCAAGCACGCACCGAAGGCACAGTTGTCAGTGTCACCGACGGTATAGTCCGCGTACACGGACTGTCGGACGTTATGCAGGGTGAAATGCTGGAGTTCCCGGGAAATACATTCGGCCTGGCTCTAAACCTTGAGCGCGACTCGGTTGGCGCGGTTATTCTGGGTGAATACGAGCACATCACTGAGGGCGACACGGTCAAATGCACCGGGCGCATTCTGGAAGTGCCTGTGGGTCCTGAATTGTGCGGACGCGTAGTAAATTCGCTGGGTCAGCCGATAGACGGCAAGGGCCCCGTCAACGCAAAAATGACGGACAAGATAGAAAAAGTCGCGCCCGGTGTTATTGCGCGCAAATCGGTCGACCAGCCGGTCCAGACCGGTTTGAAGTCTATCGATTCGATGGTGCCGATTGGACGCGGTCAGCGCGAGTTGATCATCGGGGACCGCCAGACAGGGAAGTCGGCCGTCGCAGTAGACACTATCATCAATCAAAAAGGTCAAAACATGACCTGCGTATATGTCGCGATTGGTCAAAAGGCGTCAACAATTGCCAACGTGGTACGCAAGCTTGAAGAGCATGGCGCGTTGGGTTACACCATCGTGGTGGCGGCTACCGCGTCCGACTCCGCCGCGATGCAGTTTCTCGCCCCTTATGCAGGCTGCACGATGGGCGAATACTTCCGCGATCGCGGCCAGGATGCGTTAATTGTATACGATGATCTGACAAAGCAAGCATGGGCTTACCGCCAGATCTCGCTGTTGTTGCGTCGCCCACCCGGCCGTGAAGCCTATCCTGGAGACGTGTTCTACTTGCACTCGCGCCTGCTGGAGCGTGCCGCTCGTGTAAATGCTGACTATGTTGAGGCATTCACTAAGGGTGAAGTAAAAGGCAAGACTGGTTCTCTCACCGCACTGCCTATCATTGAAACCCAGGCAGGTGACGTATCGGCATTCGTGCCGACAAACGTGATTTCCATTACCGACGGGCAGATATTTTTGGAAACAGATCTGTTCAACGCAGGTATCCGTCCCGCGATCAACGCGGGTGTGTCCGTGTCCCGTGTGGGCGGTGCGGCGCAAACCAAGGTTATCAAGAAGTTGGGTGGCGGCGTGCGTTTGGCACTGGCTCAATATCGCGAACTGGCCGCTTTTGCGCAATTTGCTTCGGACCTCGATGAAGCCACGCGCAAACAACTGGAGCGTGGTCGTCTGGTGACGGAGTTGATGAAGCAACTCCAATATTCGCCGCTGTCCGTGTCGCTGATGGCCGTGACCTTGTTCTCGGTAAACAAGGGATATTTTGATGACGTTGCTGTTAACAGGGCACTAGCGTTTGAATCCGCTGTGCACAGCTATCTCAAGTCGCATAACAAAGAATTGCTTGACGCGATCGAGGCGAGTCTGGAGTTGAGCGCTGATAATGAAAAACTGTTGGCAGCCGCGATAGAGAAATTCAAGTCTACGGCAGCATATTAAGTCGGGGGTGAAACATGGCTGGCAGTAAAGAGATCCGCGCTAAAATCAAGAGTGTAGAAAATACACGCAAGATTACTCGCGCCATGGAGATGGTTGCGGCAGCCAAGATGCGCAAAGCACAGGAACGCATGCGTTCTGCACGCCCATATGCCGAAAAAATCAGGGCTGTAGCAGCGCATTTGTCGCGCGCCAATCCGGAGTACCAGCATCCTTTTCTCGTTAAGCGCGAAAAAGTAAGCAATGTCGGGATTATATTGGTGACCTCAGACAAAGGACTGTGTGGAGGATTGAATACCAATATCTTGCGTTTGGCTATAAGTAGCATGAAAGACTGGGAAGCGGAAGGAAAGAAGATTGTCGTGTGCCCGATCGGCAATAAGGGTCTTGGATTCATGACGCGTATCGGCGCCAATATCAAATCCAACTTGACCGGGCTGGGAGATACTCCGCACATCGAAAAGCTTATTGGCGCCGTCAAGGTTATGCTGGACGCATATTCCGCCGGTGAAATTGACGCAGTACACATCAGCTATAACCGCTTCATAAACACCATGAAGCAGGAGCCGTGTATCGAGCAGTTGTTACCGCTAAACGGCGAACAGCTGGGCACTTCCGAGGGCAACTGGGATTACATCTACGAACCCGATGCGAAACAAGTAATTGACGAATTGCTGCTGCGATACATGGAGTCACTGGTGTATCAGGCGGTGGTCGAAAACATGGCGTCCGAGCAAAGTGCCCGCATGGTTGCGATGAAAGCTGCTTCGGATAATGCAAAGAGCGTTATCGGGGAGCTCAAACTGGTTTACAACAAGGCTCGACAGGCGGCCATTACCCGCGAAATTTCAGAAATCGTCAGTGGCGCTGCGGCAGTCGGCTAATCATTTACGTATTGCGGACAAAAAATTAAATTAGACGGGGAATCATTCAAAATGAAACAAGGAAAAATCGTTCAGTGTATCGGTGCAGTCGTTGACATCGAATTTCCACGCGATCAAATGCCAAGAGTCTACGAGGCATTAACTCTTGCTGACGCCGGTTCGTCAACAGCGGAAGTTGGTTTGACTTTTGAAGTGGAGCAGCAGCTCGGAGACGGTGTGGTACGCACCATCGCGATGGGTTCATCAGATGGTTTGCGTCGCGGCATGCCCGTGAATTCCACTGGCAAAGGCATTTCGGTGCCCGTAGGTACCGGCACCTTGGGCCGCATCATGGACGTATTGGGTCGCCCGATTGACGATGCCGGCGAGATTCCTTGCGAAGAGCGCCGCGAAATTCACCAGAAAGCGCCAAAATTTGACGAACTGTCCCCATCTGTAGATTTGCTGGAAACCGGGATCAAGGTGATTGACTTGGTATGTCCGTTCGCGAAAGGCGGAAAAGTGGGTTTGTTCGGTGGTGCGGGTGTGGGCAAGACCGTCAACATGATGGAACTGATCAACAACATCGCCAAGCAGCATAGCGGACTGTCGGTATTTGCCGGTGTGGGAGAGCGTACCCGCGAAGGTAATGACTTCTACCACGAAATGAAAGATTCCAACGTTCTGGACAAAGTCTCGATGGTATTCGGTCAGATGAATGAGCCACCCGGCAACCGTTTGCGTGTTGCATTGACCGGACTGACAATGGCGGAAAAATTCCGCGATGAAGGTCGTGACATCCTGTTCTTCGTTGACAACATTTATCGCTACACACTTGCCGGTACCGAAGTGTCTGCGTTGCTGGGTCGTATGCCGTCGGCCGTGGGTTACCAGCCAACATTGGCTGAAGAAATGGGGCGCCTGCAAGAGCGTATTACTTCAACAAAAGTAGGATCGATTACCTCTATCCAGGCCGTTTATGTTCCTGCAGACGATTTGACCGATCCTTCACCGGCTACAACCTTCCTGCACCTGGATTCCACCGTAGTTCTGTCGCGTGACATTGCTTCGCTGGGTATATATCCGGCGGTAGATCCGTTGGACTCTACTTCCCGTCAGCTCGATCCACTGGTGGTCGGCGAAGAACACTATAACGTTGCTCGCGGTGTGCAACAGACATTGCAGCGCTACAAGGAATTGCGCGACATCATCGCTATTTTGGGTATGGATGAGCTGGCGCCTGAAGATAAGCTGGCTGTGGCCCGCGCGAGAAAGATTCAGCGTTTCCTTTCGCAACCATTCCACGTGGCGGAAGTATTTACCGGAAGTCCCGGAAAATATGTGACACTGAAAGACACCATCAAGGGCTTCAAGGGTATTGTTGAAGGGGAATACGACCATCTGCCGGAACAGGCCTTTTACATGGTTGGTGGCATTGAAGAAGCGGTTGAAAAGGCCAAAACACTGTAGGACTTAAGGGAGCAGCGCCATGGCAATGACCGTTCACGTTGACGTAGTAAGCGCGGAAGCGTCCATATTTTCAGGACTGGCGGAAGTCATCGTCGTGCCTGGCGTCATGGGCGAATTGGGAATCTATCCACGCCATACTGCCTTGATGACGCGTATCAAACCCGGTTCGGTCCGGATTAAGCGGCCGGATCAGGAACAGGAAGAGCTGATCTATGTGTCTGGAGGCATGCTGGAAGTGCAACCGGGCGTTGTGACAGTCCTGGCAGATACCGCAATTCGTGGTGGAGACCTGGATGAAGCGCGCGCGCTGCAAGCCAAGCAGGCGGCGGAAGAAGCGATCAAGAACCGCACCACAGATGTAGACTACGCGCAGGCCCAGGCTGAGCTCGCTGAAGCCATTGCGCAACTCAGAGCAATACAACAGATTCGCAAAAGCCCGGGTCACTAATTGCTCAGTTAGTCAATAAAAAAGCAGCTAGGGCTGCTTTTTTATTGCGCGCAACTTGGCGTTCGGACGCCGGACGACAGCAGTATCTTGCCCGCCCGACGGATAGTCGAATTGATTATAATCAGCTAATTTTACAAGGCTGACATGTCCTCGCTAAACATCGTAATTCTGGCCGCCGGAAAGGGAACGCGCATGTGTTCCGAACTTCCCAAGGTGCTGCATAAGCTGGCCGGCAAGCCACTAATTCAGCACGTGCTTGATACCTCCTTAAAGCTTGATCCGGCGTGCACTTGTGTCGTATACGGCCACGGCGGCGAAATTGTCCCGCAGACCCTGCGCCAATATGCTGCGCAATTCATCATTCAGGAACCGCAACTGGGAACGGGGCATGCCGTGCAGCAAGCGTTACCGCATCTGACGGACGGCACATATACCTTGATTCTCTATGGCGACGTACCGCTGATTCAACACCGGTCATTGCAGCAAATGATGAATACTCAAAGTGGACTTACGTTACTAACGGTGCAGCTGGACAATCCGGCTGGATATGGTCGCATCGTTCGCGATTGCGACGAAAATGTGCTCGCCATAGTGGAAGATAAGGACGCCACGCCGCAACAACGCGAGACCAAAGAAATAAACACGGGCATTATGATGGCGAAGACCGCGCTGCTCAGGGACTGGCTTGCAAAGCTCAACAACAATAATGCACAAGGTGAGTACTACCTTACAGACATCGTCGCGATGGCGGTCGCGCAGGGCGTTTCTATTGAGACTGTGCATCCCGCTAGTCGCTGGGAAATTGAGGGAATCAACAACAAGCAGCAACTTGCAACGCTGGAGCGTGTTTGGCAGCACGACTTGGCAAACCAACTGATGCTGCAGGGGGTGACCCTGTCTGATCCGAGCCGAATTGATATTCGCGGGAATCTAATTTGCGGCCGAGACGTTGAAATCGACATTGGATGCACTTTTGAGGGTCGGGTTACTTTACAAGACAATGTGAAAGTAGGTGCTCACAGCATTGTACGCAACTCCACCATAGCGCGCGGTACACAAATCGAACCCTATAGTTATATAGACACTTCAGAAGTAGGCGCTAACTGTCACATTGGACCATATGCCAGGCTGCGTCCCGGTAGCAAGCTAGCGGATGACGCGCACGTCGGCAACTTCGTCGAAATCAAAAATAGCGAGATCGGCCAAGGTAGCAAGGCGAACCACCTGAGCTATATTGGCGACAGCACGGTAGGTAGCCGTGTAAATATAGGCGCTGGTACGATCACATGCAACTACGACGGCGCGAACAAACATCGCACTGTCATTGAGGACGATGTATTCATTGGTTCAGATACGCAGCTGGTTGCACCGGTTAGGGTCGGCAGGGGTGCGACCATAGGCGCAGGATCGACAATTACGAAAGAAGTACCGCCAGGAAAGCTATCGCTGTCACGCAGCAAGCAGATAAGCCTTTCCGGGTGGACGCGACCAAAAAAGGGAACAAAATAGTATGTGTGGAATAGTTGGAGCTATTGCGTCGCGAAATATTGTTCCCATTCTTATTCAAGGTTTGTCGCGCCTGGAATACCGCGGATACGATTCAGCCGGGCTGGTCGTGGTGCACCAAGGTGAGTTGAAGCGAGTTCGTAGCGCGGGTCGCGTTGCCGAGCTGGCAGAAAAATCCGCTGGTACCTATGGAGAACTAGGTATCGCGCATACCCGATGGGCGACACATGGCGTACCCAGTGAGCGCAATGCGCATCCGCATATCAGCAAAAACAAGATATCAGTTGTACACAACGGCATCATTGAGAACTACGAGACGCTCCGCGTAGATCTGGAAGCACAGGGCTATGAATTCGCATCCGACACGGACACCGAAGTAATTGCGCATCTGATACATAGCCACTACGATCAGGGAAATTTGCTTTCTGCGACGCAGCAGGCGTTGGCCCAGCTTGTTGGCGCATACGCGATTGCGGTTGTCGCCGCCGATATTCCCGGTCAGCTTATCGCCGCCCGCAAGGGAAGTCCATTATTATTGGGGGTTGGCGAGTGTGAGCACTTCGTAGCTTCAGACATGTCAGCGCTGCTGCAGGTAACGCGCAAAGTGGTTTACCTCGAGGAGGGTGACCTCGTAGAAGTGAATCTTTCTCACTACCGAATTTTCGACGCTCGGGGCAATGCCGCGTTTAGACCCGAACAGGTCAGCGAGCTGGACAATGAAAGTGTAGATCTGGGCAACTATCAGCACTACATGCAGAAGGAAATACATGAGCAGCCCCAAGCCCTAGCGAATACGCTCGAATCCGTCTGCAACAGTCAATCGCTGGTACCGGGAATATTCGGCGCGGAAGCAAACAGCATTTTTCCGCAGGTCGAAGGCGTTCTAATTCTCGCCTGCGGTACCAGCAATCACGCGGGCCAAGTCGCGCGATACTGGATCGAAGAAATTGCCGCCATCCCTTGTACGGTAGAAGTGGCCAGTGAATATCGTTATCGCAAGAGCGTCCCGAATCCGAATTTGCTCGTCGTGACAATCTCGCAGTCCGGAGAAACTGCCGACACGTTGGCTGCACTTAACCACGCGAAGACAACTGGCCACGAATTTACACTGGCGATTTGCAACGTTCCGGAGAGCGCCATCATTCGCCAATCCAAACTGCGCATGTTGACAAGAGCCGGGCCGGAGATCGGTGTTGCGTCGACGAAAGCGTTCACCACACAACTTGCCGCGCTTTACTTACTGACGCTGGTATTGGCCAAGCTACGCGGCAGGCTAAGCCATGATCAGGAACAACAACACCTACATGACCTGCGGCACCTGCCCATCGCCGCGCAAAAAGTGCTGGATCTTGAACCGATGATCGCCAAGCTCGCCGAGCAGTTTGCAAATAAGCACCATGCACTGTTCCTTGGTCGAGGAATGCACTATCCGATCGCCCTCGAAGGTGCGTTAAAGCTCAAGGAAATCTCTTACATACATGCCGAGGCCTACCCAGCGGGAGAGCTAAAGCACGGCCCGCTTGCGTTGGTGGATAAGGACATGCCAGTAGTTTCGGTCGCGCCCAACGACGCCCTGCTGGAGAAGTTGAAATCCAATCTTCAGGAGGTGCGCGCGCGCGGCGGTGTGCTATATGTGTTTGCGGACGCAAATACGCATATCAAGCAATCTGAAGGGATACACATTATGCAAATGCCCGAACACGCAGGGTATTTGAACCCTATTCTGCATACCATCCCTTTACAATTATTGGCATATTACGTTGCCCTGCAAAAGGGAACAGATGTAGACAAGCCACGGAATCTTGCCAAATCAGTAACAGTAGAGTAGCGCCAATCTGATAAGACAGGTCCGCCGGGCTTCAATCTCTACAGTATGGATTTCCTTTGCAGCTATCCAAACCAATGGAGTGCAAGATGGCAGTTATTGCCGTATTTAACCAAAAAGGTGGCGTTGGGAAAACGACCACCTGTCTTAACGTTACGGCCGCCTTGCACAATGCCAACCTGTTTCCAGTTGCGCTCGATCTCGATCCCCAAGCACATCTAACATTGGCGTGCGGTCTCAAACCAGTTGCGTCGGAAAACAGCCTGGCCGCATTCTTCAAAAACAAATCGCCGCTGACCGCACTCATGCACGAAACGTCCCGAGGATGGAAAATAATTCCGTCATCGCTCGAACTCGCCAAAATTGATGCTCTTCTGGGCAACGATCCACAGGCCGCTACCCTTTTGAAGCAGGGTCTACGCGAAGATTTGACATTGACTGGTGAGCCCATATTGATCGACTGCTGCCCAACACTTGGCGTTCTGACGCTGAATGCGCTCTTGGCTTCGGACCGGGTGCTTATCCCGGTTTCGGCGGATTTTCTATCGCTACAGGGCGTACACCGGATCGATAGCGCCCTGACGGCGCTGGAAGCAAAACTCAATCGCAAGTTCGACCGCCGCATCGTTGTTACCCGCTTTGATGGACGCCGCAAATTGTCCTATGAGATCTTTGACCAATTGAAGGAAAAATATGGGGCGTTGGTGTGCAACACTCGCGTCGGTGAGACAGTCGCACTTGCGACCAGTCCAATGCACGGGCAGGATGTGTTTGCCTACGCCCCACACAGTCCGGGTGCGGCGGATTATTTTGAATTGACCAAGGAACTGTGGGAATGTGGATTCTTCGCCTGATTGCTACCGGAGCCCACTAAACCCCGGTCGGTGAAGATAGCCGCGCGCACTGCGCACTTAACATGACCTGACGAATCTGACACAAATCTCAAACAACAGTTATCAGCCCAAGAATAACAGCCAATAGCACGCCAACGAGAACCAGCAAATAGTTCATGCGCTGCTGTTGTGCGGCGAACAATTGCAACAGCCTCTCTTTGTCATCTCCCGCGTGGCTGTCGAGATACTGGTGCAGAAGTCGCGGCAACTGAGGTACAAGTGCGACATAGTGCGGCGCTTCTTCGCGAAAATTTCTGAGTAATCCACGCCACCCGATTTGCTCGTTCATCCAGCGTTCCAGCCACGGCTTGGCAGTCTTCCACAAATCAAGTTCGGGATCCAGCTGCAGGCCCAGACCCTCAATGTTAAGCAAAGTCTTCTGCAACAAAACCAACTGTGGCTGTACCTTGATGCCGAAGCGACGCGACGTCTGAAACAGGCGCAGCAGCACACGGCCAAATGAAACTTCGCGCAGCGGTTTGTCAAAGATCGGTTCACAAACCGCGCGTATCGCAGATTCAAGCTCGTCGACTCGTGTTTCCCGAGGTGCCCATCCGGACTCAATATGAACCTGAGCAACGCGCTTGTAATCACGCCGAAAAAAAGCAATAAAATTCTGCGCCAGATAATGCTTGTCGACGTCTGTCAGCGTGCCCATGATGCCGAAATCAAGCGCGATATATCGGCCATCCGCAGCAACCTGCACGTTACCGGGGTGCATGTCCGCGTGAAAGAAGCCGTCACGAAACACCTGAGTGTAGAAAATCTCAACGCCATTGGCCGCAAGCTTGGGAATATCAACGCCCGCCGCGCGAAGCACATCAACACGATTTACCGGCATTCCATACATGCGCTCCATTACCATCACATCGGGCGTACAAAAGTCCCAATACATTTCAGGTACCAGTAACAACCCGGATTTTGAAAAATTGCGCTTCAACTGACTCGCGTTGGCGGCCTCGCGCGTGAGATCAAGCTCGTCGGCCAGGTGCTTTTCGAACTCCATGACGACCTCGCGCGGCTTGAGTCTGCGCCCGTCTACCCACAGCAACTCCATCATGTCCGATGCTACTTTCAGTAGAGAAATGTCATGCGCGATAATTTGACTGATACCCGGCCGCAAAATCTTCACCGCAGCATCGCGGCCGTCGGGCAAGACGGCAAAATGAACCTGTGCAACGGAGGCACTGGCGACCGGCGTTTCCTCAAAACTTTGAAATACATCCTTCAACGGTCGCTTGAAAGTAGACTCGAGCAGCGCAATCGCCTGAACCGAAGGAAACGGCGGAACCTGGTCCTGCAGCTTGGCAAGTTCGTCGGCGATATCCGTGGGTATCAAGTCGCGTCTGGTCGACAACATCTGGCCAAACTTGACAAAAATGGGCCCAAGATTTTGCAATGCAAGTCGAAGCCGCACAGCCCTGGGTTGGGAAGTATTTCTAAAAAACAAAAGCACCTTGAGCGGCGCCCGCATCCAGCGCAGTCTTATATGCGACAGCAAGAATTCGTCGAGTCCAAAACGAAAAACGACGAAAACGATCTTTATCAGGCGAAAAATGCGCATATTAGCGAGGAGAATTTTGTGTCGCTTCAGTTCGGGAAGGCTTTGTGTTCTCTTGAAATTCTGTTGACGCGTTGCTCTAGCCGCGCGACATCTTCGCGCAGTGTGTCAACCTGCAACAAGAACGCCGATATCAGACGCTGGTTAGCCAGGGTGGGCCGCTCCTCTGTGAGGTACTCGGTAACCGCGCGCGAAAAATTCACCACTCCATCCTTAACCTGCCTACGACTTGCCTGCGCGAGCCGAACAATGCGCTCGGCCACGACATCACCGGCAATGCTGCTCAAATCGTCCCCTGCGTCCCAGCGCAGATTGCGCGAAAGATAGAAAATCTCGGCAAGCAGCGAAGAATCTCCCTCACACTGGATTTCCCCCTGCGCAAGTTCATCTTGCAACGCCAGGCGGGGCAAAAGCGAGGGTGGAATGACGCACAAAGCGTCCCAAGGACTTGAAGGATCCGCATTCTGCAGCGTTCCATCCGGCTGGATTGTGTACGCGAACGAAAACGGGGCAACGTCAAAACGTGCGGTTTTCCCCGCTAGCGGTTTCAGCCTGTCCACCGCCCAGACATTTTGACCAAGCAAATGATTGAGTACGGCAGCTGACGGATGCGGAAACACAGCCTAGGAACTGAGCGAAGTCTGTTGTATGCCGGCCAACAGCCAGACTGACTTATCGTCGGTGACATTCTTTTGTACGTGCCAGACCTCGTCTATGCTCTCATGATCTCCGTTGTTTTCCCGCAATTGACCGGTAAAGCGCACGCTCGCAACGGAAAATTCTCCTTCGTTGGCGACTTCCAGCAGCTCGCCATTGATCGTTACAACGTCGGTCTTCTGGGGCACCGGGTCGTCCCGTTCACTTAGCTGCATAGAAATTTCGGCAAACATTTCCGGCGTCGTGTACTCGCGAATGTCGTTCAGATCCTTGCGGTCATTCGCGGCTTGCAGGCGGATAAATGTGGTCTTGGCGCTACGCAAAAAATTGGCCGTAGGAAAATCGGCAGGAATGGCCGTGGTGGCGATCGCGCGATCTTCCTTCGGCGAATTGTTGAAACTGATGGGTTCGGACGTTGCGCCGTAAGCATTCCCGGCGCCAGCAGACTGCAGTGAATGCTGCTGTCTGCTGCGGAACATGGAAACAATAAAAAACACGGCCAGTCCCGCGAGGACAATCATCAATATGGTGCCCATACCTTGTCCCAGTCCCATGCTGGCGAATAGCGCGCCGATTCCGGCACCAATGGCCAAGCCTGCCAATGGTCCCAGCCAGCGATTTCCAGGCTTTTGCGTCGACGAATTTGCCGGCGCCGGGGCGGCTGCAGGCGCCTTAGGCGCTTGCTGAGGCGCGATTGTGCGCTGCTTACCAAAGCTGCCGCCCCCACCAAACCGGCGAGCTTCCGCAATGCTTGAAAACAATGCCAGACATGTAAATGTAATCGTAAGCAAAACAATAAAGCGCTTCATGAGTTTCCTATGTATATGATAAAAAATACTGATTCAAGTATAACACCCGCATTGAGGCGTCAACGTCGCGGGAATGCGGCTACATGTCATACGGGTAAGAGGCAACGGCGACGCAATTCGAGGAATTTCCGGCGGCAACACAACCGCATGCTGTGGCCTACTTCATGCAAAGATAAAGCGCCGTTCGCTGAGAGTTAACAGTATGTCAAAATCGGTGGTATCCAGAATAATCTTGCGCACCTGTTCCTTTAGCCACAAATCATAAAAATCCACAGGATTGTAGTTGTCGGAAAGTATCATGGCATCCTCGGGAAGTACCAAATCAAACGGCCGCTGCATGCTCTGGCGTACATTGCTATCTGCCCCGGGGTGTATGGAGATACTGCTGATGCGATCAAATTGTGGTGCGCGCGCTGCGCCGTCATACGCCATGATTTCGATGTTTCCGGTGCCAGCGCCAACAGCCGCGTCAAAGGCCGGATAGATTTCGACTTGATCAAAAACTTCGCGCAATGTCTTGACTATCGACGCAGTCATCAGCGTGTGTACCTTGAGGCTGCCGACCAGATTGATTGCTAAAACACCTTTGGTTGCCAAACGTTGTTTGGCGAGGCGCATGGCCTCTAAGCTTAGCAAATGACCCGGTGTGGTATCGCCATTGAAGACGTCCAGCACCATGAAATCAAAACGTTGTGCGGTATTGATCAGAAAATAGCGCGCATCCTCAATATGGACAGGGATATCGGCGTTAAACTGAAAGTATTGGCGCGCGACATCAACGACTTCGGGGTCGATGTCGACAACGTCGGTAGCCACACCCTGAGACTGGTACCACGCGGGAACAAGGCCGGCCCCCAAACCGATTACCAGGCAGTTTTTTCCATTCGGATTTAGCGCATACGGCAGATATTCAAGCAGATAGGCATACTCGTAAACCGACTGACCGCTGTTCATATCAACGCCGCCCTGAACCAAGCCGTCGATAAGCAGTTCGCGATTGTGTATTTCCTGGTACGAATAGTCGACAACTTTCAAATTTCCGTAAAAGCTATCCCGGTTCGCGATTCGTTCCACATGAGTGCCGTCGGGCATAATCTTTTCGACGTGCTTCTCGCCTGGCAGCAACAGAATCGGCAAAATCGCGACCAGCGCTACCGCAAACTGCTTACGAAAAAACACGAAATAAATCACACTCAACAGGATCAACGCAGTACCGGTGAAAATGAAAATCTGATTGACGCCGAGATACGCAATCAGCACGAAACCGGTGAGCAACGTCCCGATTACACTGCCGACCGTGGAGATGGCATAGAAGCTGCCGACGGTACGCCCGATATTCTGCATCTCACGTGCGGCAATCTTGACGACATATGGAGAAACGCACCCGAGCAAGAACAGCCCGGGACCAAACAGCAGAAAAGCGCTCGTCAATGACCCCCAGCGCAATCCGAGCGGCAGACACATTTGCACTATCGGACCCTTCAGCGTAGGGACGAGCAGCTCCAGCAAACCCGAAAGCAAAATAATGCCGTATAGCCAATCCGGAGAACTCCTTCGGTCTGAAAAATGTCCGCCAATTGCATAACCGGCAGCCAGAGCCACCATGGTCACGGTAATCAGGGATGTCCAAACAAACAGGCTGACACCGAAGAACGGTCCGATCACGCGCGAACCGAGCACTTCTATAACCATGACCAAGGCACCGCACAGCGCGGCGGTGGCGACCAGATAAGCGATAAAACCTCTTGAGTGGTGCATGTGCACTCCTATGGGGTATTTTGACAAAGGCAGGATTCTACCTCAGCATGGCCAATATTCCGCGTATTTGCCCGGGACGCGGAAAAAACGGGGGATTGCGCGACTGCTATCAGTAGACAAAGCACCGCCGTCAATTAGAAAGGGGGATTACATAGCAAATGGAGCGGTTTGGTGCTTCCGGGATTCACAAAATCAAGCACGCACGCGTGTAACATCAATCTTGGTGCGGTTGCGGCGCTTCCGTACAGCGCATCGCCGAGTATCGGGTGGCCGATTGCGGCGAGATGCACTCTCAATTGATGGGTACGGCCGGTAACGGGCAACAATTCGACCCTGGAGTAACTGTCGTTAGGCCCTCCGTCCACTTCCTTCAAAACGCGATAGCGGGTCGTCGATGATTTTCCCATGACAAAATCAATCTTGCGCATTGGCCGCCTAGGCCAGTCCGCAGCGATGGGGAGATTGACCTCGCCGTGATCAACGTCGAACTTGCCGTTCGTCAGGGCGATATAGCGCTTCTCAATCTTGCGCTCCGCGAACATGCCTGACAACGTGCGTTGCATCACGAGGTTACGGGCAAACATCATCAGGCCGGAAGTGGCCATATCGAGTCGATGTACGACCAGTGCGTCGGGGTAAACTTCTTGAATCCTGGCAGAAAGACAATCCTGCTTGTCTGGGCCACGACCGGGTACTGCGAGCAGGCCGGCGGGCTTGTTCGCTACCAGCAACCATTCATCGACATAGACCAGCTCAAGCAGGCTTGTCGTCGTCATTAGGGGAACGAGGGGCTTCTGTAGAATTTGGACCGGTAGACTTGGAGGGCCGATTTTTTCTTTCGTCCGCCCAGCGAAAACGTCCATAAAGCACACAACCCTTCATTCCTGGGTCACAGGGTATGTTGTTGATGCGTAGGCACTTGCCGTCAACCTCGTGCGGACAACCCCAACCACCCATAATTCAACTTTGCCAAGAAGAGTTGCAGACCATCAAGCCTTCTTGACGAACTCTGTCTTCAATTGCATGGCGCCAATACCCTCGATCTTGCAGTCGATGTCATGATCGCCATCCACCAATCGTATATTCTTGACCTTGGTCCCGACCTTTACGACCGAAGATGAGCCTTTGATCTTCAGATCCTTGATCACGGTGATGGTGTCGCCATCCTGCAGCAGGTTGCCGAAGGCATCCTTGTATACGCGCTGCTGTTCGACCGCAGCGCCGACCGCGCTCATGTTCCATTCGTGCGCACATTCCGGGCACACATAATTCGCGCCGTCCTGGTAAGCGTATTCTGAACCGCATTCGGGACACTTGGGATTTGTATTCGTGGTATCAATATTCATAGTGCTATAAATAAATCGGGCTTTGGCGCTGCTATCGGACGACGATTCAAACTCTTCAAATTTTGTAGCCGCGATGTACGGCGACCACGCCGCCGGTCAGATTGAAAAATTCGACCCGCTCCAGTCTGGCGTCCTTCATCATCTGCTTCAGCTCCTCCTGCCCCGGATGCATGCGTATCGACTCCGCGAGATAGCGGTAGCTGTCCTCGTCGTTGGCGATCAGTTTGCCAATTTTTGGCAGCAGCTTGAATGAATACTGGTCGTAGGCCTTCTCAAGCGGCTCGGCAATTTTCGAAAATTCGAGCACGATAACCCGGCCACCTGGCTTGATAACACGGTACATTTCACGCAGCGCAGCTTCTTTATGGGTAACATTGCGCAGCCCGAATGCAATGTTCACGCAATCAAAATAATTGTCGGGGAACGGCAGAAATTCAGCATCGCATTGCGCGGTGGGGGTAGCGATACCGCCATCGAGGAGGCGATCGCGACCAACCCGCAACATAGCATTATTGATGTCGGTAAACACCACCTGGCCGCTGCGGCCGACCCGCTTCAGGAATAGTCGCGACAAATCAGCGGACCCCCCGGCTACGTCAAGCACACGTTGTCCGGTTCTTACGCCGCTGAGATCGACTGCGAAGCGTTTCCATAATCTGTGCAGTCCGACCGACATCAGGTCGTTCATGACATCGTATTTGCTGGCAACCGACGTGAAAACACCCGAGACCCGCTTTGCTTTTTCTTCCTCCGCGACGGACTCAAATCCAAAATGCGTTTCTGCCATTACGTGCTCCTGATGTGAGGTTCAGCGGATGCCGCGAAATGCATATCGACTACAAGATCGATGTTACGGTTTGGGCTCGCGCGATCCGCCCTCGGCTTCAAGCCGGCCCAGGTAGTCCCGCCAGAGGTTGTCTTGATTCTTGCCCAGGTCGTAAAGATATTCCCACGAATACAGGCCGCTATCGTGGCCGTCGTCGAATGCCAGTTTAAGCGCATAACTTCCGACCGGCTCAATTTCGCGCAAGACCACATTCATTTTTCCCACCTGCAGCACATGTTCACCGGGCCCGTGTCCGCGCACTTCGGCAGAAGGGGAATGTACCCGCAAGAATTCGAACGGCAGATTGAAACGTGCCCCGTCTTCATAGCTTATTTCCAGTGTCCCGGATTTCTGGTGCAGCGTAATTTCAGTAGGATTGGTCATATATCAAACGCGGATAGCGGCAGGGAAGGCATTATCGCAAGCCGTCCCGGATACATCAAACGATAATCGACGATCCCTCATTTCATTGACCCAACCCATAAAGCGAAACAACGAGGATAAACGCTACTGGGGCCCTAAAGGCTGCGGATCTTTTGCAGAAGTGCCGTCGTGGAGCGCTCATGTAGAAACGGAATGCTGTGAACAATGCCGCCCCAGCCAAGCACTTCCTTGCTGCCGACAATATTTTCCGGCTTCCAGTCGCCACCCTTGACCAGCACATCGGGTCGGCAGGCGAGTATCAGGTTTAGCGGCGTATCCTCTTCGAACAATACGACCAGGCTAACCGCCTCAAGTGCGGCCAGAACCGCGACTCTGTCCTGCTCGTTGTTGATTGGTCGGTCATTGCCTTTGCCCTGTCGCTTTACCGAGCTATCGCTATTCACCCCGATTATCATCGAGGCGCCCAATGATCGCGCCTGGGCAAGGTAAGTCACATGACCGCGATGTAGTACGTCAAAGCAACCATTGGTAAAGACCAGCGGTCGGGGAAGTGCGGCAATCCGCGAAGCCAGTTGGTCCGGCGTACAAATCTTTGTTTCGAATCCGGGTGGTGGGTACATTAATCGAGATAATCAAAAAGTTTGACGACCCGCTTTACGTTGGCGGTCCTGCTGGCCACGTCGGCGGCGGCTTTGCCTTCAGCATGATAAACGATCCCCATCAGGTATACAGCCCCATTCTCTGTGACAACCTTGATGTGCTCGGGACTAAAGCGTGAATTGTGAAGGAACCGAAACTTCACGTTGGAAGTAATCAGGCTATCATTACTGCGTGACAACAGCGAACTGTTCGAGGAAATTACCAGTTCGTTGATAACGCGGCGGACCTTCTCGACTCTTGAGACAATTTTACCGATTTCAGCGCGTGAATATTCTTCGGGGGCTTCTCCGCTAAGCAACACCTGCAGATTGAAGCAGGTCACATTCACATGCATTACACCGGTAAATTCCCTGGATATTAGATTTTCGATTTGAGATTCAAGCTTCTGGTCTTCGAGGAAGGTGCGATGATCGCGCCGCTCGTGAGACATTACAACGCCGGTGCCGACACCCGCCGCAACTATCGGTAAACAGCCTTGCAGCAAAAAAGTGACCAATAATGCAGCTGCCGGAGCAAGCAGCCGCATATTTACTCGCCCAGCAGCAGGAAGTCGATTATGTCGCAAATGCAATGCAGGCTAACCAAATGTACCTCCTGAATGCGTGCAGTGACTTGTGCCTCAACGCAAATGAGTACGTCGCCCGGCTGCAAAATTGTGGCCATCTCCCCGCCATTTCGTCCGGTCAGCGCGATGACCCGCATGTCGCGCTCATGTGCGGCTCGTATGGCTGCGACCACGTTGGGTGAATTACCGCTGGTGGAAATTGCCAGCAACACATCGCCGGGTAAACCAAGCGCCCGCACCTGCTTGGAAAAAATTAGGTTGAAATCGTAGTCGTTGCCGATCGAAGTGAGCACCGAACTGTCCGTGGTCAGTGCCACACATGCCAGTCCGGGACGCTCTTTTTCGAAGCGGTTAAGCAATTCAGCAGAAAAGTGTTGTGCATCTGCCGCCGAACCGCCGTTGCCGCAGACCAGAATCTTATGGTCATTGGTGACGCTATCGAAGCATGCCTGTGCCGCTTCGGCAATCGGCTGGGCAAGTGCATCCTTCACCCTCAGCTTGAGATCGGCACTATCCTTGAAGTGTTTGACGATGCGTTTGTTGATTTCCATAATAATTTCGTTTCTTTGGGGGAGCGCCAATATTAACTGAATCAGGCATCAAACGCATTCCTGATCCACTGCACATTATGTCCGTCGGCATCATCCATCAGCACGGCGTCAAATCGACACGGTGGCACAGGTGCGATCGCAGCAAGATAACATTCTGCAGTACGGACGATGCGCTGCTGCTTTCTGCTATCGATGCTGGCAGCCGCACCGCCGAAACGGGCGCTGCTGCGCAGGCGAACTTCGACAAACACCAGGACCTCGCCATCGTGCATGATCAAATCGATTTCGCCGAAACGACTGCGATAATTCTGTCCGGCAAGCTTCAAACCTCGCTGTTGCAGGTAACGCGCCGCCCATTGTTCAGCCAATGCCCCCGTCATGGATTGTTGACAGGTTGCTCCGGAAACATTTGAATGGTCTGTGTATGCGAGGAATCCTCAAGTTGCGCCTGCCCCTGCACAAATACCGCGGCCTTCTCGGTGCGCTGGAAAGTTTGTCCTATCAGGCTGATATGTCCGCTGACGCCATCCAGCTGCGACGAACCCGACACTCTGTTGACAAGTACTCGCCGGATCAATCTGTAAGCATCGACGCCCAGCGCGTAAAGCCGCTCGTTGTCGATTGACAGCGGTGGGGTCGCCCTCGGATAAATCATTACCGCCGGATTATCGGGTTGCAGCAGCCACGGCATGTCGACAAAATGAATATCGTTCAAATCATAGTTGAGCAGCGTATTGGCGTTGCCGACGAAAACACGGGAGGTGGCATAAATGGGCAAATTGTTGGACAAGTAAGGGCGTATCAAGCGCGCCTTGATCGCGTCAGCCGCGATAAAAACCATGGTGCCGGGAATATCGGTAATGTCAGCAAAAATCGACGTATCATCATTAAACTCAACCTCGCGAAGAATCGTGCCTCCTCCGCTGCTCCACTGATCTTCAAATGCCGCCTGTAAGCGCTTGGACAGCGGTTCGCGACTGGTGACGATGATCGCCTGACGCAATCCCTGCCGCTGCGCCAGTTGCGCAATTTGACGAGCTTCCGTTTCAATGGACATGCCAAAGAAATACAGATTTCGAGCAGGCGCTGCGTCAACCACGTTAAGGCTGATAGTTGGCACCTGAATGCTGGTGTAGCCGGCCAATGCGGCCACACCGGTTCGGGTGAGCGGTCCCACCACAGCCACTGCACCCTCGGAAACTGCCTGCCGGTAGGTGGCTACCACGCTTTCGTTCTCGTCAAAATTCGAATAAACGCGTACCGGAATTGGCGTCCGGTCTATCCTAGAGGCGGACATGAAGCCCTGTTGTACGGCATTCGCGGCACCCGCAAAAATCGGTGATTGAAGCGGCAGCAGCAGCGCAATGTGCGCGACTGCGTTTGGTTCGACGATAATGGGTGGCCCAACAGGTGCCTCGGGTGCAATCGGCAACGGGGCGGCTTGCACCGGCGCGACGGCCGCAGGCGAGGGTGCCGCGCCCGTGCTCCCGCTCGACAACGGGTGCCCCAGTTCGACTATCGGCGCAGGGGTTTGCTCTTCACCGGCTCTGTACGGTACGGTGCCCGAGCACGCATAGAGTGCAAACACGGTAGCGAGTAAAAGGAGTACACGTTGCATAGCGAACATCCGCAAAAATTGGAACCCGCATTATATGTAGTTGCCACGCCGATAGGAAATCTGCGTGACATTACACAGCGCGCGCTGGATGTGCTGGCAGCGGTCGACATAGTCGCCGCAGAAGACACCCGCAACACTGCCCAGTTGCTCTCACACTTCAACATACGCGCGCCGAAACTTGTCGCTTTACATCAACACAACGAACACGTCGGCGCGTCACGAATTGTCGATTTGCTTCTATCCGGGCATAGCGTCGCCTTTGCCAGCGACGCGGGCACCCCGGCGGTGAGCGACCCGGGCGCACTGCTGGTACAAGCGGTGCGTGCGGCCGGATTGCGCGTAATACCGATACCGGGAGTTGCGGCAGTAACCGCAGCGCTGTCGGCTTCGGGCTTGGCGGAACCTCGTTTTCTGTTCTGCGGATTCCTGCCCAACAAATCTTCGGCACGATGCCGTGTGCTGGAATCATTGATCGAACATCCCTATACGCTAGTCTTCTACGAAGCGCCGCATCGCATTGTCGAGTGCGTCGCAGACCTGGTGGAGGTCTTTGGTGGCGAACGCGAAATCGTATTCGCACGCGAAATTACCAAACTGTTTGAAAGCATCCATAGTTGTCGTTTGAGTGAGGCAACGGCATGGCTGGACGCCGATGCCAACAATCAGCGCGGTGAATTTGTGTTGCTGATATCCGCCGCAAAAACCGCAACTGGCCTGCCGATTGAGGCGCACAGAGTACTGTCCATATTGCTTGCGGAGTTGCCGCTCAAACAGGCAGTACAGCTTGCCGCAAAAATCAGCGGAGCGCACCGCAATGACTTGTATCAACATGCCTTGTCGTTGCGAAATCAAGATGAGGTCGACGGTGACCAAGATGAAACAACCGACGCGTGATCACGATGGCTTGCCGGAGCTAGTCGAGAGACTTCTGGTAGACCCGACCTGCTTCGACCACCCAGTCCCGCAACTTCGCCTGATCGAAACGCATATCTCGTGGGTAGTGCTGACCGGCGCATTTGCCTACAAGATCAAAAAGCCGCTCGATCTGGGGTTCCTCAATTTTTCGACATTGCCACTGCGCAAGCAGGCATGCGAAAACGAAATACGCCTCAACCGGCGTCTGGCGGCTGAATACTATCTCGGTGTGGTTGCGATTACCGGTGATGCTGCCCATCCACGAATTAGTGGGGGAGGTACTGCTGTCGAATACGCGGTAAAGATGAAACAGTTCGCCCCCGATGTCACGCTGGACCAATTCGCCGCGCGCGGGGCACTACAGTATGCCCAGATAGATGCGGTGGCCGCCCGGTTGGCAAAGTTTCATTTGGAAGAATGCGAAATTGCGCCTGTCGAAAGCCGGTGGGGCCGCCCGGAATCGGTTGCCAAGCCCGTCACCGAAAACTTTCTGGCTTTGGAAAGCTGCCTTGAACATTCAGATTACCGAGAGCAACTTGCAACGCTCCGCAACTGGTCGGAGACAGAGCACAAGCGGCTAATCGCGTTGATGCGACGCCGCAAGCGCGACGGCATGATCCGCGAGTGTCATGGCGATCTTCACTTGGGCAACCTGGCGTGGGTAGGCGCCGCGCCGCTTATTTTCGACTGCATCGAATTCAACGATGCGCTGCGATGGATCGATGTGATCTCCGAAGTGGCGTTCATCTTCATGGACCTGCTACATCGAAATCTTCTCGGACATGCAATGCGCCTGCTGAACGCGTGGCTGGAAGCAAGTGGAGACTATGACGGTGTCGCACTGCTGCGCTATTACACAGTGTATCGCGCGTTGGTGCGAGCCAAGGTTGCCGGGCTGCGCTTGAAGCAAACAGAGACCAGCGATGAACTTCTTGCCGAGGTCAGATCGTGTTTGCACTTGGCAGAGCAATTGACGCAGGCGATGCCGACACAACTCTGGATCACCCATGGGCTTTCCGGATCAGGAAAAACCATCATCAGTCAGCAAATGCTGCAGGACTTCGGCATGATTCGGATACGCTCAGACGTGGAACGCAAGCGGCTCGCCGGACTCAAGCCCATGGACCGCACGCATGCCGATGTCGGGGCAAGTATCTATTCCGCTGCGGCGAACAAGAAAACGTACCGGCACCTGGCGAAGTTGGCGGAAAGGCTCCTGAAAACCGGATGGCCCGTAATCGGTGACGCCGCATTTCTTATCCGCTGGCAGCGTGAACGATTCCTAGAAACAGCCAGGCGTTGCGAATGCCCGTACAAAATTATTGATGTTCAAGCGGACGTTGAAGTTCTGCGGAGGCGAGTCAGTGAGCGTAGCAAACACGGGGGCGACGCATCTGAAGCGGATAGCGCAGTATTGCAGCACCAGATTGAAACTGCGCTTCCATTGGAGGATTACGAATTGGCCATAGCAATACGTATCACGAATACATGTTGTCGTTGCGTAACAACATAGCGAACAGCGCCATCAATTTCGCGAACGATACCGACTTTCCGTAGCAATTGATTCTGCTGTGTTTTGACATTTGCGATATCAGCCGCAACAGCAGTAGGGGCCGATTTTGATTTTTCTGGTTTTGATTTGCGTTTGCTGTCAGTTATTGGAGATAGAGTAAATCTTTGTGTCGCGTTACAATCGGATATGGATGTTACTGGCAATCCTCCGTATGGCGATAATAGACAATTGGGAAGAAGTTAGAGTGCAAGTGCAAGATACAACTGGTGAAGCTTGGCGCACCAAAATACTTAATAGGGGCGAGAAACCAAGTTGGGCAAAATAACCAAACGCTTTTTAACAATGCGCTCATGCGGGATGTTGCGCCGCGTTGCGCCTTGCGCCCCACGGCTTAATCGTTATACCGCTCGACCCCAAGCCGTCTGTGAGGTGTGAGCAAGTGATCAGCCATTCAAAACGCTTCATATTCACGCACATTCCAAAAACGGCCGGCACGAGCGTCTCCTCGGTATTGTCGCAGTACGGTATATTCCTGCAAGGAAAGCAGAATTTCGAATCGGTATATTTTAAGCACCTGGAAGCATGCCGCCTGAAGACAACGATGGGAGACGAGTTCGAGAACTATTTTCGTTTTTCATTCGTCCGTAGTCCCTGGACATGGCTCGTTTCGAACTATGAATATAACCGCGGTTTGCACAGGCCGTTTGTAAGGAAATCGCATTACGGGGTATACGGGTGTATTCCAGAATGGGCTGAGAAAATGAACTTTTCTAATTGGGTTCCATGGTGGATAGAAACGTTTCGCCCTTCACAATGCTCGATGTTGGTCGACGCCGATGGGAAACTCCTGATGAATGAGGTTTATAAGTTTGAGAGCCTCGCTTACGACTTTGAAAAGCTATGCGACCGGCTCGAGATTGTCACCGAGGGACAGCTGCCGCATCTCATAGTCTCAAGTAGGAGCAAAGACATTCGGGAATATTACGATGACGCAACGCGCGAACTGGTCGCTAAACACTTCGCCCGCGATTTTGAGCTGTTCGGTTATTCAACGGAACTCTAAAGTGTTTAAGGGTTATGACAGTTTCGGGACGTTGATAGCAGTCTAGCCTAGGGACATCGCTGAAAATTATCTACCAACGCCCGCTATTCTGTCATCCGAATACAGGGAAAGTACCGCGAGTGCGCCGTCTAGTTGAGTCCCCAGATGCGCGAAGCGCGCCCTATATTCAGAACAACACTAACGTTCTGCAACACCCAAAAAGTCGAAGGGTGCCGCAAAAACGTACCAGTAATTGATATACGGTTATGGTCAAGCTTTACATTCAAACAAGCGTTTGATACGCTAGTTTGCAAATCTGCTTCCTCCTTCCTGTTCCAGAATTTTGAACTTTAGTTCTTGTTCGAAACGGTGGCGGTCAGGTTTTTCGGTTATCGCTACTGTGATCGCCTGACGCGAAGCGCGTCGGCGCTGTAATTCGGTTTGCTCACGTAACAAAATATTTTAGGGGACTTTACAAAATGACAACGCGCGCCAATTCCTTGCTCTTTACGTTGCTCGCTATTTCACTGGCTGCCTGTGGGGGCGGCGACAAGAATGCGAAAGGACCGGGTGGACCCGGCGGCGGTATGCCGCCTCCCGAAGTCGAGGTTATAACCGCAGGTTTGGGCAGCGCCACGCTAACCCAGGAATTGCCCGGTCGACTGCAGGCCTACCGCACCGCGCAGGTGCGTGCACGGGTTGAAGGCGTGATTGAGAAGCGTCTGTTCGAGGAGGGCAGCGAAGTACCGGCAGGTGCGTCGCTGTTCCAGATCGACGCGCGCACCTACAAGGCCGCGGCAGCTTCGGCCAAAGCAGACTTGGCGATAGCCAACCAGAATGTTGAACGCTACAAGCCATTGCTGGAAGTCAAGGCGGTTAGCCAACAGGAATTCGATCTGGCAAAGGCTAAAGCGATGCAGGCAGAGTCGGCGTCGATAGTTGCTGACCAGGCGCTGGAGAACGCAAGTGTTCCCGCAGCAATTTCCGGACGTATAGGTCGCGCACAAGTAACGGAAGGCGCGTTTGTCGGCAAGGGTGAAGCGACATTGTTGGCAACCATAGAGCAACTGGACCCCATCTACGCGAACTTTACCCAGTCGGGTGCTGACTTGCTGCGACTCAAAGAGGCAATCAAGGCGGGCAGGCTGAAGCGCGCGGAAACGGCCAGTGTGCAATTGGTACTTGAAGACGGCAGCATATATTCGCAGTCAGGCAAACTGTTTTTCACCGACATGGCGGTTGATCCGAGTACCGGCGCCGTGTCGTTGCGTGCGGTATTCCCCAATCCTCAGCGTGAGCTATTGCCGGGAATGTTCGTGCGGGTTCGCTTCCCGGAAGCGCTGGCTGAAAAAATCATCAAGGTCCCCCAACGCGCGGTGCAGGCCGGAACGCAAGGTCAGTTCGTGATGATAGTAGGTGCGGAGAACAAGGTTGTGCCGGTGCCGATCAAGACCGGAAGCATGGCCGGAACAGACTTCATCATCAATCAGGGACTAAAGGGTGGGGAACAGATCATTGTTAACGGTCTGCAGAAAGTTGGTCCCGGCTCGGTTGTCAGTCCAGTTTCGCTGAATGACGCTGCAGCGATCAAGGCGGCAGAGGGTGCCAAGGGTGCATCCGCTTCAACTGCTTCCAACAAGCCATAGGATCACGTCATGATTGCAAAATTCTTCATTGACCGACCAATATTCGCCTGGGTCATCGCGCTGATTATCCTGCTGAGCGGGGGGTTGGCATTGCGCAACCTTCCGGTTGCCTCTTATCCCGCCGTTGCGCCTCCTGCATTGGCAATTACGCTGAACTATCCGGGTGCCTCGGCACAGGTGGTCGAAGAAACCGCTGTTGCGCTGGTGGAACAGGAACTGAACGGCATCGAGCACCTGATCAACATGGACTCGTCGTCGCAGCTGGGTATAGGCACCATTACGCTAACCTTTGAGGCGGGTACCGATCTGGACGTTGCGTCCGTTGAGACACAAAACCGCGTTAAGCGCGCCGAGCCCAGACTACCGGAGGACGTGAGACGTACCGGTGTGACCGTTGCCAAGTCGGCGCGAAACTACCTGATGTTCCTCGCCCTGATTTCGCCGGACAAGAGTCGCGACAACGTGGCGCTCGGCAGCTATGCCGCCGCCAACGTGCTGGAAAACATCCGCCGTGTCCCGGGCGTTGGCGAAGCGATCCTGTTTGGTACCGAATACTCGATGCGCCTATGGCTGAAGCCTGAAAAATTGCACGCATATGGTCTTACACCCGGAGACATCTCCAAAGCGGTACGCGCGCAAAATGCCCAGCTGGCCACCGGTGAGCTTGGCCAATTGCCCGCAGCGGCGGGACAGGAGCTGAATGCGGTCATTGTGACCAGCAGCAAACTGTCTTCGCCGGAGGAATTCGGCAACGTGATTGTGCGTGCCAATCCGGATGGATCAGCGGTGCGCGTCAAGGACGTGGCGCGCGTCGAACTGGGTGCTCAGGACTACTCGATAGCAGCGCGTATCGACGGACAACCGGCTTCGGCGATCGCGATCCGCATGTCGCCGTCGGCCAACGCACTGGACACCGCGAGGGCGGTCAAAGCGAAGATGACCGAGCTGGCAAAATATTTCCCGGAAGGTATCGACTGGCTGGTGCCTTACGACACCTCCAAATTTGTCGAAATATCCATCAGCGAAGTCGTCAAGACCTTGGCCGAGGCGATGGTCCTGGTGTTTATTGTCATTTACCTGTTTCTGGGCAATCTGCGCGCGACCTTTATTCCCGCCATTGTCGTACCAGTGGCGCTGGTCGGCGGGTTGGTGGGACTGTATGCGGTCGGCTATTCGATCAACACACTGACCCTGTTTGCGATGGTGTTGGCAGTCGGTATTGTCGTGGATGATGCGATTGTGGTCGTGGAGAACGTCGAGCGCATCATGACCGAGGAAGGACTCGGGCCGCGCGAAGCGACGCGCAAGGCGATGGGACAAATATTTGGCGCGATCATTGCGATCACGCTGGTGTTGTGCGCGGTGTTTCTGCCGATGACATTTTTCGGTGGATCGGTAGGCGCGATCTACCGCCAGTTCGCGGTTACCCTGATACTCACCATCCTGTTCTCGGTATTGATGGCACTGACGCTGACCCCGGCGCTGTGCGCATCGCTGTTGCAGAATTCGCCCGGACATGAAATGGTGCCGACGAGCGGATTTCTGGGATGGTTCAACCGATTCTTCAGCAAGACGACCAAGCGCTACCGCTCGGGAGTTGGCGGTGTGGTTAAACGCACTGGTCGCTATATGCTGCTATACGCTGGTTTGCTGGGCATTGTGGGTTGGCTTTTTGTGCAGTTACCGACGAGCTTCCTTCCCGAGGAAGACCAAGGCTATTTCATCAGCGTCATCCAATTGCCACCGGGCGCGACACGTGAGCGCACAAAGGAAGTTTTGACCGAAGTTGAGGCATTCTATTTGAAACAACCGGAAGTCTCTCATGTGATCGGCGTGCTCGGATTCTCCTTCTTTGGTCGGGGACAGAATGCGGCAATCGCATTTGTACGCCTGAAAGAATGGGAAGAACGTCCCAATTCGGATAACTCTGCGTCGGCGCTGGTCAATCGCGCTAACATGATGCTGTTCCGCATCAAGCAAGCGATAATCTTTTCGATAAATGTACCTCCCATACCAGAACTGGCAGCGGTGGGAGGCTTTGACTTCCGCCTTCAGGATCGCGCCGGACAAGGAAGGGAAAAGTTGCTTGAGGCGCGCAACATGGCGCTGGGTATGGCTAGCCAGCATCCTGCACTAGCTGGCGTGCGCCCCGAAGGCCAGGAACCGGGTCCCCAATTGAAGATCGACGTAGATCGCCTCAAGGCCGAGGCGCTGGGGATTGACATCGCGGATCTGAACGAAACTCTGCAGTCGGCACTTGGTGTTGCATATATCAATGATTTTGTGCGCGAAGGCAGGATATTGCGGGTGCAGATGCAGGCCGAAGCGAAAAACCTTACCACGCCGGAACAAATCATGAAGATACCGGTTCGCAATACACACGGTGGCATGGTGCCACTGTCGGAGTTTGCAACGACAAAGTGGGTCGTCGATTTTCCCAAGATTGACCGCTACAACGGACTTCCTTCAATGAAGATCGCCGGCGGTCCGGCACCCGGCTACAGCAGCGGCGATGCGCTGGCGGCGATGGAAGAGGTTGCCGCCAAGTTGCCGCTGGGCTTCGGCTTTGAATGGTCTGGAACTTCCAGCGAAGAGCGTTTTTCCGGAAATCAGGCCCCGTTCCTGTTCGGCTTGTCGCTGGTGGCAGTGTTCCTCTGTCTGGCGGCGTTGTATGAAAGCTGGTCGATACCAATAGCCGTGATTTTGGTGGTACCGATCGGCGTGCTGGGCGCGTTGACCGCCGTGCACTTGCGAGGACTGCCTAACGACGTGTATTTCAAGGTCGGTCTGATCGTCATAATCGGTCTTGCGGCGAAGAACGCCATCCTGATCATCCAGTTCGCCCGCGATTTGCAGGATAAAGGACATGAGTTGGTCGAGGCCACACTTGAAGCTTGTCGACTGCGCTTCCGGCCGATCGTGATGACGTCGATTGCGTTTGTTCTTGGCGTGTTGCCGCTGGCGATTTCGACTGGCGCAGGCGCGAACGGTCGTCACGCTATCGGCACCGGCGTAATGGGCGGCATGATCGCCGCCACGGTATTGGCCGTGTTCCTTGTGCCGGTATTTTATGTGGTGATCAGGAGAATTTTCCCGGGCCATCCCCGTGAGCACGTCGAGGAGAACAATCATGAATAAATACACAGCGGTCGCAGCTTCGCTTGTGCTGTTGAGTGGTTGCTCGATGATGCCGGAGTATCAGCGTCCCGAGCTGCCTTTGTCGTCGATATGGTCTGAAAAAGCCCACTTTGCGACGCCGCAGAAGTTTTCTCAAACGAGCTGGCAGGAGTATTTCCCCGATCCCAGACTGCAGGCATTGATCAACACGGCCCTGGAAAATAACCGCGACCTGCGCATCGCAACGGCGCGCATTGCCGAGGCGAGAGCGTTGTATGGCGTACAGCAGGCAGACCGGCTGCCGAATGTCAATCTGGCCGCTTCGCGCAGCGCGTCGCGAACCCCCGCCGGGGCGTCGATTACCGGCAGTGCGATGAGTACGCAACGCTACGATGTTGCCGTCAGTCTGGTGTCGTTCGAACTGGACTTCTGGGGGCGTGTCAGCAGTCTGAATACCGCTGCCAAGAATAGCTATTTGGCAACCGAGGCGGCGCAACGTACGTTCCGCCTGTCATTGATCTCCGATGTGGCAAATGCCTATCTGTCAGTGCTGGAACTTCGCGAGCGCGCCAGGCTGGCGAACGACACGGTCAACGGACGCAAAGAAACCCGGGATTTGGTGAAGCGGCGTCGCGAAGTCGGTGTGGCCAGCGAGCTGGATTATCTGCAGGCGGAAGGCATATACCAGGCTTCGATCGCCGATCGTGCCAATCTGACACAGCAACAAACGGCTGCGTCAAATCTGCTCGACTTGCTGTTGGGCCAATCAGTCGCGAGCATCAAGGCTTTGCCGGATGGGCGCGATCTTTCCGGACAGGAAATCAAGTCAAATCTGCTCGCGGGGTTGCCGTCAGACGAGTTGCTGACGCGACCCGATGTACAGGCAGCCGAGTACCGATTGATTGCAGCCAATGCCAATATTGGCGCTGCCAGGGCCGCATTCTTCCCGCGCATCTCGTTGACGGGTAGCGCCGGCACTGCCAGCGGAAGTTTGTCCGGGCTATTTGATGCAGGCAGTGGCGCATGGAGTTTCCAGCCTGCGCTGGTCCAGCCCTTGTTCGACGCGGGACGCAATTCTGCGAACGTCGATCTGGCAAAAGCACGCAAAGTGCTTGCCGTTGCCGACTACGAAAGGATTATCCAGCAGGCGTTTCGCGAAGTGGCTGATCTGCTGAGTGCGCGCAATACGATCAAGGAGCAACTCGCCGCACAACAGGCCAATGCGGATGTGCAAAATCAGCGGCTGAAGCTGGTGGAAGCGCGATACCAGGCGGGCGTTGCCAACCACCTCGAGGTACTGGATGCACAGCGCGACGCCTTCGCTGCCGAGCAAGGGGCGCTGCAGACGAGAAGACTGTCATTGGCTATCGCCACTCAGCTGTACAAGGCACTGGGGGCCGATTTTACCGATGCGCCGCGGCCCGCCACCCAGGTTAGTGCAATCAAATGATGACCGAAACGCAAATCCGCAATGCCAGCGAGCAAACGAGAATGCGCTTGCTGGAGGCGGCCAGAGAGGTATTTTCCCAGTACGGATTTCAGGGAGCGACGGTACGCGAAATCTGCCGCCGTGCGGAGGCAAATGGCGCCGCGGTAAATTATCATTTTGGGAGCAAGGATGGCTTGCTGGCTGAGGCACTGAACTTTTCCCGGCTCAAGGCGATACAGAAGGCCAATGATGCTGCCGGAGAATGTCCGCGTCTGCGCCTGCGCTTGTTCATCCGCGATTTCATGATGATGCTGCTCGACGAAAAAAATCCATCATCGCAATGCCAGATCATGGCACGCGAGCTGGCGGACCCCAGTCCGGCACTGGATAAAATCGTGCGCGAGGCGATCGAGCCTTTGCACGAGTTTCTCGGCAAGCTGGTACGCGAAATCGTCGGCGAAGATATGGCCGACCCAACTTTGCTGCGCTGCGTGCACAGCATTTTTGGCCAATGTCTCTTCTATCGGCACTCGCAACCGGTATTGCAGCGTCTGCACCCGCAGTTGCGCTATGACCAGACTGAAATCGATTCCATTGCCGCGCACATCGCCGAATTTTCGATCGCGGGTATCGTTGCACTTGAGTCCAATCCTCACTGAGCTTGCCGCCGCATGCGCCGCGGAAACGGTTTGCGATAAGCGGCAATGAGGATCTGGACGCTGCATCCGCGCTATCTTGATGCCAGGGGACTGGTAGCCGCGTGGCGAGAGGCATTGCTGGCGCAAAAGGTGTTAGCGGGCGCGACGGCCGGTTACCGAAACCATCCCCAGTTGATCCGCTTTCGCGGACAAGCGGACCCGGTGGCAGTCATATCATGCTATCTCGCCGGACTGGCCGCCGAGGCAGAGCGGCGCGGTTACCAATTCGATAGCAGCAAAATCTTGGCGAGCCAAGTTGGCGGAAAACTTGAAGAGAGTGACGGGCAACTACACTACGAGTGGCGGCACCTGTTGGGCAAACTTGCAATTCGGTCTCGAGACACATACGCGCAGTATCGCGACGTCAAAGCAGTGGATCCTCATCCACTTTTTGCCATAGTGCCCGGTGACGTTCGAGACTGGGAAAAGGTCAGAAGCGATGCGACTTCAGAGATTTGAGCCGCGCTACATGCGTCCAGTCGATCTTGCGGGACTTTTCCGTTGAGAATGGCCTACGCTACGCCGGCACGCGCTCAATCACGAGGCGAGGAGCTGGCGAACAGTATCAGCCATGCAATCGGGCTGATCGCTGCGCTAGTCGGCACGCCGTTTCTGATCTTGCAGGCAGTTCATGACCACTCAGCCCGAAACGTTGTCGGGGTTAGCATCTTTGCTGCCACGCTGCTGCTGCTGTATCTGGGCTCGACGATTTACCATGCGCTACCGTCCGGAAAAGCCAAGAATTTGTTTCAACTGATCGAACATTCGGCAATCTACTTGCTGATTGCGGGCACCTATACGCCGTTTACGCTCGGCGTGCTCCATGGCCCCTGGGGTTGGGCCTTGCTTGGTGTCGTTTGGGCGCTCGCGCTTATCGGCGTGGCCTTGAAGATGCTCGGCCTGATGTCGCATCCGATCATATCAACCGGATTGTATTTGCTCATGGGCTGGATGATCGTGGTCGCGATCAATCCCATGTACGTGCGCATGCCGGCGACAGGCTTGGCGCTGCTGGCAGCAGGCGGAGTCGCATATACCGTGGGTGTCGGGTTCTTTGTGACCGATTCAAGGTTGCGTTACGGCCACCTGGTCTGGCACTTGTTTGTGATGGCCGGAAGTGCGTGCCACTACTTTGCGGTGTTCTGGTACGCGGCGTGAATTTTCGACTATCTCTATAACTGAAGGATACCCAAGCAATGGATAACGATACGCACTGTTCTGGCACAACGTCTGCGAACGCCAGCATCGCCAGCCGCGGATACCCGGTGTTGGCACTCTTGATCTGGTTGCTATCGGTTGGCGGCTGCGCAACACTCCGCCCGGATTTTGAAAAGCCGTCAGTAACCGTCACGTCATTCAATCCTCTACCCGCATCAAGTCTGGCACCAAGCTTTGAGATCGGCCTGCGGGTGGTCAATCCCAATACAGTTTCGCTGAACCTGCGTGGCATCAGCTACAAACTTGCTCTAAATGGATTCGACGTCGTCGAAGGTGCCGCCAATAATCTGCCTGCGGTACCGGCCCACGGCGAGGCGACCTTCAAGGTAGACGTGACGGTCGGCATGATTGAAGGCATGAGATTTGTGAGTGACTTGTTGCGGAACAAACACGGGCAGGTGGAATATCGCATCCAGGCCAATCTGGATGTTGGCGCGATGATCCCGACGATACGCATCGAAAAAACCGGTAGCTACGTTCCTTAGACGATACCCGAAACGAACGTTGATCCGCGTCGAGAAGTTCGCACTGTGTCCCGTATTATCGGGCTTCTTGTCGCACGCGCTCAGACGACGCGATCACGAGGCTCGCGACCGGCCGCGATCGCATCCAGATTATCGAGTGCGCGGAAACCCATCGCAACGCGGGTTTCTGCCGTTGCGCTGCCGATATGCGGCAGCAGGAAGGTGTTTTCCAATTCGCGGTAACCGGGATGGATGTTGGCCGGCTCGTTGTTGAACACGTCCAGTCCGGCAGCCGCGATCTTGCCAGAACGAAGTGCTTCGACCAGCGCGTCATCGTCGATCACGCTGCCGCGCGCGGTATTCACGACGATCGCGCCATCGGGCAGCAGCGCGATGCGTTGCGCATTCAACAGGCGAAACGTTTCCGGGGTGGCCGGACAATGCAGTGCCAGATAATCGCAGTGCGGCAGCAGGGCTTCAACGGTATCGAAATATGTCGCTCCTCGTTCGAGTGCGGGAGTCAACCGGCTGCGATTGTAATACAGAATCGTCATGTCAAAGCCGCGCGCGCGCTGTGCCGTGACTTGACCAACACGCCCCATGCCAATGATACCAAGGCGTTTTCCAGTGACCTGTCGACCTACCATGAACGCCGGGCTCCAGGATTGCCATTGCTTCGCACGGATCAGCCGCTCGCCTTCGCTTGCACGCCTGGCTGCGCCGAGCACCAGCAGCATCGCTATTTCCGCCGTCGCGTCTGCGAGTACATCCGGAGTATTGGTGACTATGATGCCGCGCGCCTTCGCGGCCGCCAGATCAACGTGGTCTACGCCAACGGAAAAATTGATGATCGCCCTGACGGATTCAGGCAGGCGCACAATAACGTCAGCCGGCAGCTTTTCCGTGTGACACGGAAGGATGGCGTCGGCGCCGCCTGCCAATTCAATCATCTGGTCTGCGCTGTACGGCTGGTCGTCCAGGTTAAAACGCGGTTCATAATGGCTGCGCAGCCGATCTTCAACTGCTTGTGGCAGCTTGCGCGTCACCAGTACCACGTATCTATTCTTCATCGATTAGCGATATGTGCCATGAACCATCGGAGCAATAATCTTAACAAGATTGGTGCGTGATTGTCCGATAAACATCATACCGCCGATTGCACGCAGGGGCGGCGCACGATCCGAACGCAGCTATCGCCCGGAACAGATAAATGGACCAGACCAATTGCAAACTCCTGTAAAATTTCCCGACAGGTCCAATCGTCCGACTATCGAATTCGCCGCCCGACATTTTTTCACCGCACTGATCGATGGGCTACTTCCGCGTCGCACTAGCCAGGCAAGTACCTGCAAATCCGTTAGGAATCTGGCACGTTAATTCGGGTGGAACAACCGCAATACCTTCTTCGAATCTAATATGGAATTTCCCGGCAAATCATCCCGAACATCCAGTCACGTTGAAATACGCCAGCTAGCCGTTCTAATCATAGTCGCAGCTGCAGGACTAGTTGCGTATAGCAGTTGGCAAATCGACAAGGGCTTGAGCCTTTCTGACGGTGGCTTTCTCTGGTATGGGGCACAAAGAGTCATGCTTGGTGAAGTACCCATGCGTGATTTCTTTGCTTACGATATCGGCCGCTATTATTGGTTGGCGGCGTTCATGAGAGTGCTGAACGATGGCGGCATCTTCGCGCTGCGCGTTGGCCTGAACATCTTTCAAATGCTCGCACTTCTACTCGGTTTGGTGACCATGGTGCGCAGCTGCAAAAGCCAATCCGGCGCGTTCTGGTTGATTGCGTTGTCCACCGTGGTTGTCTGGATGACTCCGCAATTTCGCCTCATCGATTTATCACTGCCGCTTATTCTGATCAGCGCATTGGCTTTCCTCATAGAACGGCCTTCCTTGCGCCGATATTTCCTGGCAGGCGCGGTGCTGGGAATTGTCGCGGTATTCGGCCGGAATCACGGTTTGTACGGTTTGGCGGGCACTGTCTGCGTGATCCTCTATCTAAAATCAGACGTTCCGGGCAGGCCAACTTTCAAATCGGCTTTGCTCGTTTGGGCACTTGGTCTCGTCGTTGGCTACCTTCCGGTCCTGGTGTTTATCGCGTTGGTGTACGGCTATGCGTCCGCGTTCTGGGATAGCGTCAGCGCGTTGATGCGATATCAGACCACCAATCTTCCTCTGCCGGTACCGTGGCCATGGACGGTCAATTTCGAGGTAGTACCGCCGCTAGAAGCTGCAAGATCAGTACTGACAGGGGTGTTTTTTTTGGCTGACATCGCAATTGGCGTGTTCGGCATGATGTGGCTCGTGGTAAAACGCTACCGTAACCAGCACGTTCCACCGGTACTGGTCGCCGCAATCGTTCTGGTGCTCCCTTATGCGCACTATGCCTATTCACGAGCCGATATTGAACATCTGGCACTGGGTGTTCCGCCTTTGCTGATCGCCATCTTCGCGTTTCTGACCGTTGCTCCCGTCAAAATGAAGTGGCCATTCGCGGTTCTGCTTTGCAGTGCGAGCATGTTCGTCATGCTCCCGGCGCACCCCGGCTGGATTTGTTACACGCATGGAGAGTGTGTGCAGATCAATGTTACGGGCACGCAGCTCAAGGTGGACCGCGATACGGCCGCCGTCTTGCGAGGAATTACGCGGCTTGCTGAACGATACTCGCCGGGAGAACGTTCATTTCTGGTCGAGCCGTTCTGGCCGGGAGCATATGCGGCATTGCGGCGCAAGTCGCCAATGTGGGAAATCTATGTGTCCCCATTTTTGCGCGGTGCAGAATTTCAACGTTCCGAAATTGAACGGATCAGATACGCCAACCCGGGTTTTGTAGTGATCAACGATTTACCATTGGACGGTCGCGATGAGATGCGCTTTAGCAATTCGCACCGACTTATCGAACAGTACATACGCGAGAATTTCGTGCTCATTAGCGATCCTGGCCGTGCCACGCTGATGGAAATCTATGTAAACCCGGCCGCCATCAATTAGATCAGCGCTGTCGGACTATCGGTGACCCGGAGATACCGCCACAAGATGCGTCCGCGTCGCGTTTCTCAATCCAAATCGCCTCCAGGCAGCCCTCAAAATTGCGCGCAAAACGTGATGCATCGAAAAGCGCTGACGCGCCAACTTGTGCGCGAAGCCTAGACCTCAGCGCGGACAGTGCGGCCCAATCTCTTCCAAAGGCCATGGCCTTGCCGAGGTACTCTTGTTCACTTTCAGCGATCCAGTCGCTCAGTCCTGCAGCGTGGAGCAAACTCGCTCCCTGACGGGACAGCAGCGTGTTTCCGCTCAGCGTCAGTGTCGGTACTCCCATCCACAAAGCTTCGCAGGTCGTCGTTCCGCCAGGGTAAGGAAAAGTATCGAGCAACACGTCAACTTCGCTGTGCGCCGCCAAATACGCATTGCGATCCACTGCACCCAGCAGGGATACACGCGCCGCATCGATACCTTGCTGCTCAAATTGCGCGTGCAGTTTTGTTGCGACCACCGCATCGCCAAATTGCTTGCACTGCCAGCGCAGGCGCGCAGACGGCAATGCGGCAAGCACCCCCGACCAGGCCGCAATAACTGCCTTGTTCACTTTCGCCAGGTTCTGGAAACTGCCGAAGGTGACGTAACGGTTCGATTGCGCGGGGAGCGGCGCGACAGGCAAATCCGGTTGTGGTGCGCTGAAACACAGACGCGTATCGGGCAAATAGCGGATCGATTCCGTGAAATTGGCATGAAGTTTTTCCGGAACACCGACCTGATCGGCCAATACATAATCCATCTCTCTGACTCCGGTGGTGGCAAAATATCCCAGCCAGGAAGCCTGCAATGGTGCCGGCTTCCACGCGAAAACCGGAAGACGGTTGTGCGCGGTATGGCCGGAAAGGTCCAGCAGAATATGCAAACCGTCGCCATGAATCAGCCGTGCCGCCTGTTCATTGCTCAAGCCAGCCAACGGCCTCCACGCGGAAAAGCGCGGTTTGATACGCAAGGTCAGTTCGTCTGACTTGCGATCGGTCGGGTACGCGAACAATTCGATCCGGGCCGGATCGATATGCGCGAGCAGACCCTCAAGAAAGTATCCTACCGGATGATTACGCAAGTCCCCGGACACCATCCCGACGCGCAGAGGTTCAGCCGAGCAGTCGCATGCCCAGGAAACAAACGGTTGGAAAGCTTTGGAAGATGCCATGCGACCATAAATGCGTGCCTGATCTAGGCAATACTCGGCAGAATATATTGCGGAATAATTCAGTATGAACAGCAAACTGCTCTGCGCGTCGGCGTAATCCGGCTTAAGTTCCAGCGCGCGTCGATAATTTGATATTGCACCATCGAGGTCTCCGATATCCTTCAGCAGTGATCCTATGTTGCCATAGGCTTCGGCGAAACCGGGATTGATCTCGACTGCCCGCTGATAGCTTGCGAGTGCTTCCTGATATCGCGACAGCTCTTTGTACGTGGTGGCCAGATTATTGTGCGTGTCGGAGTGGCCTGGCCTAAGCTGTATCGCGCTTTCGTAACTTGCCACAGCTGCGCTGAGTTGTCCTTGCTCCCTCAACGCGTTGCCAAGATTGTAATAAGCATCGCCATAGTTGGGGTGCAATTGCAATGCATGGCGGTAACTTTCCACTGCTTCGCCGATTCGCCCGAGGTCCTTTAGTGCGGTACCGAGATTGTTGTGTGCTTCGGGAGAGTTCGGCTTGATCTGCAATGCGCGACGAAAGCCTTGTACGGCTGCGTCAAGCTGACCGAGGTCCTTGAGGACATTGCCGAGATTGCTGTGCGCTTCCGCATAGTTTTCCCTGATTGCCAATGCCCGCCGATAACTTGCAGCGGCCTCGTCGAGCTTTCCGGCAAGTTTCAACACCACACCCAGATTGAAGTGCACCTCCGCGTCCTCCGGCATCAGCTCGGCCGCTTTTTGAAACGCCGTTACTGCAATCTTGCCCTGCATTTGCTGCGCGGCACCGAGCAGCTTCCAGATAAAACCGGTGCCGGGATACTGGCGCAATAGTGATTGTGCTCGAACTTCCATTTCCGGATAAAGCCGCGCGTTGTACAACGCAAGCAATTCGCTAATCTGATTTGGTGGCGGCCCGGACGTCGCGGCCGCCTTGCCCTCGCAGCAATTCTTGAACTTCCTGCCGCTGCCACAGGTGCATGGATCGTTTCGGCCCGGTTTCAAGCGTGACCGCCCGCATTTGTATCCTTTTGCCACATTTCCCAAAGAGCATGCTCAAAATTGCGAGCGAATCGGGGTGCATCGAACAACGGTGAAGTCAGTACCTGCTCGCGCAGCCTTACGCGTAAGGCTGCCAAGTCAGGGGTATTGGAAGCATAATGGGCTGCCTTGCGGACATAGTCATCCTTGTCGGCTGCGACCCAATCCGGCAATCCGGCGTAGCAGGCTACACTTTTTGCTGTCAGGGACAGGAAGCGATCTCCCAGCAATGTCAGTACCGGCACACCCATCCACAATGCCTCAACGCTGGTGGTTACACCGGGGTAGGGAAACGGGTCCAGTGCGATGTCCACTTTGCCGTACTCAGCCAGATGCTCCGGTATGGACCCCGACCGACCTGCCAGCAGCAATCGTTCGGGAACAACGCCACAAGACGCAAAGCGCTGCCGGGTTTGTTCGCAGATGCGCTCATCATTCAACTGAGCGGACTTCAGGTACAACACGGAGTCGGGCACTTTGAGCAGTAGCTGCGCCCAAAGTGCGACAACGTCATCGTTCATCTTGGTGAGATTGTTGAAGCTACCAAAAGTGACAAATCCGTTTGTATCTGCCGGGAGCGACGATACCGGCAGCGGGTAGGCGGGCGGGGAAAAGCATAAATAGCAGTCCGGGAGTCTCCACACCTGCTCGGAAAAATGCCCTTCGTGTGCAACCGGTATGGCTAGGGAATCGCCAAGTATGTAGTCAATCTCGCCGATGCCGGTTGTGTACGGAAATCCCAGCCAGCTAACCTGGACCGGAGCCGGCTTGTATGCGAATACCGGCAAACGATTGTTCGCCGTGTGACCGGACACGTCTATCAGGACATGTACGCCATCGCCATGGATCATACGCGCGGCCGCTTCGTCGTTCATTGAAAACAACGGCCTCCATGCCGAAAAAAATGGGCGGATACGTTGAGTCAGATTGTCTTCCTTGTAGTACGTTGGATAGGCGACAAACTCGATGCGTGCGGGATCAATCTGCGCCAGAAAACCTTCCAGAAAGTGACCCACTGAATGTGCTCGCAGGTCACCCGATACCAGTCCGACGCGCAGACGTTCTGGCGTCTTGTCACAATGCCATTCGGTAAAGTGTGCGGTGGCTTTTTCCGAAAATAGCTTGCCGAACCGGCGCGCTTGTTCAAGACAATATTCTGGTGAATATCCGGACGTGTAATTTTGGACAAACAGCATATTGCTGTATGCCTCAGAAAGATCGGGCTTGATATCCAGCGCACGGCGGTAGCTGGCCAGCGCGGCTACAATATCTCCCATTTCCTTATGGAGGTTGCCGAGATTTCCCAGAGTTTTGTAGTTGTTCGGGTTGAGCTTTGTCGCTTCCGTATAGCTTGCTAACGCTTCATCGAACTGGCCCAGTTCCTTAAGGAACGTACCGAGATTATTGTGCGCCTCGGCGTAGTCCGGCCTGAGTCGCACGGCACGCCTCGCACTCTTCACAGCTTCACTGATTTTGCCGCGTTCAAAAAGGATAACGCCATAGTTATTCTGCGCTTCGGCCGAATCCGGCCCGAGCTCGGCGACGCGACGGTAGCATTCCTCGGCATCCGCCACTTGCCCAAGTTGAAAGAACGCCGTGCCCAGCTTGAACTGTGCCTCTGAATCAGCCGGCATCAGTGCGGCGGTCTTTTGCAGGGCGGGCAATGCATTTTTTCTCTGCATTTGCAACGAGGCACCCAGCAATTTCCAGGCAACTCCGGAACTCGGATAAACAGCGACCAGCTTTTGCGCGCGACTCTCCAGCTCCACAAAGCGACGCGCATTGAACAACGCCATCAACCGGTTCAATTCAACGGCAGAAGGTGCGGCGGAACGGGACGACAATTTGCCTTCGCAGCAATGCTTGTATTTCTTGCCGCTGCCGCAGCCGCAGGGGTCATTTCTTCCTGGTTTCATTTTCGTAAGTTTGAAGACTGTTAGCAGTAACCGACATGTTACCGAGCAAACAATGCGACGCTGTCCAAATCAAACACCGGACTGTTCAATCGCGACTGAAGCAAATCGAAAATCAGGTTTCGTATCCAACAAATTGATTATTTCAAATATGTGCAATGTGTTCCAGCCTTTTCGTTCGATGGCAGAACTCGCGAGTATCGGTGTAGTTCGGATGCCCGTTGCAACACGCTGAAAATTTGGTCCGCGCCATTTGATTTTGTTCGACACCGGTGTCAAGCTCTCCGAAATATCTGGCTGGCTACAGGGGGAAAGTTTGTTTATTGGCCATTTCGGCGTGGGGTTCGGATCCAAGGAAGTCGCCAGAAATGTGTCGCTGGGCACGTTGCTTATGGCGGCGCAATTCATTGATCTGCTCTGGCCAACGTTATTGCTGTTTGGCGTGGAAAAAGTTCAAATCGCTCCCGGCGCCACTACAGTCACACCATTGCGGTTCGTGCATTACCCGGTTTCGCACAGTTTGCTGGCTGTTATTTGCTGGGGTTTGCTGGTCGGTGCAGCGCACTTTGTCGCACGGCGGCAGTACAAATCTGCACTCATTGTGGGTTTGCTGGTTGTCAGTCACTGGCTACTCGACGTAATCGTTCATCAACCGGACTTGCCGCTCTATCCCGGCAGTTCCACATTGTTGGGCATGAATTTGTGGCAATCATTGCCAGCCACCCTCGCTGCAGAACTCACCCTATTTACGTTGGGTATCGTGGCTTATACAAGAGCCACGGTAGCTAAAGACCGTGCCGGTAGGTGGGGACTATGGGGACTGGTTGCATTCTTGTTGACTATTTATGCGGCCAACTTGTTTGGGCCCCCGCCACCTAGTGTTGCGGCGGTAGCGTGGGCAGGGCACCTGCAATGGCTATTTGTCATTTGGGGATATTGGCTGGACAAACATCGCGTTTGAGGCACCGGAGCCGATCAGCGCCGATGTTTGTCAGGGGGAGGAAAGGTATGGCATTCGATGAGGGTCTGGCAGAGCGTATCCGCGAGGTACTCGGGGATCGCGGCGGCGTGGTGGAAAAGAAAATGTTCGGCGGTCTGGCGTTCCTGCTTAACGGCCATATGTTCATAGGCATAAGCGGCGAAAATTTGATGGCCAGGGTAGGGGTGGACGGATATGAATTAGCGTTGCATCGGCCACACGTGCGCGTCATGGACTTTACCGGGAAGCCAATGAAAGGCTATGTATACGTGGACACAGACGGTTACGAGTCTGACGATAGTCTGCGGTTCTGGGTGAACGTTTGTGTTGAATTCGTCGAATCGCTGCCACCAAAATGAACGCAGTTTGAAACACGAGGTGTACGCTTACCGCGTTTCTCAGAATCGGTTGTCGCCCGCAGCGCTGCTTTGAACTACAATCCCGAACACACCCTCAGGAGCACTTTCTATCATGCAACAACTTGCTATCACGCGACCTGACGATTGGCACTTGCATCTTCGTGATGGCGTATTGATGCAGTCGGCGTTGCGGGACTCGGCGCGGCAATTTGCACGTGCCATCGTCATGCCCAACCTCAGACCGCCGGTGACTACTACGCAAGCTGCACGTGAGTATCGTGCGCGTATTGTCGGTGCGCTGCCATCGGGTTCCTCGTTCGAACCGCTGATGACAATTTATCTGACCGACAACACCTCGGCAGATGAAATTCGCCGGGCCAACGCAAGCGGGATCGTTCATGGCGTCAAGCTATACCCGGCCGGTGCGACCACCAATTCCGACGCGGGCGTAACCGATTTGCACAACACATACCCGGCGCTTGACGCAATGCAACAATGCGGGATGCCGTTACTGGTGCATGGTGAAGTGACCGATCCGAACGTCGACATTTTTGACCGCGAAGCCGTGTTCATAGAGCGCGTGTTGCAGCCATTGTTGAAAGATATGCCCGGCCTGCGCGTGGTGTTTGAACATATCACCAGCAAGCAGGCGGCACAATTTGTAGCGGATGCTCCGGCGCACATTGCCGCCACGATTACTGCGCATCATTTGCTCTACAACCGCAATGCCATGCTGGTGGGCGGTATCCGTCCGCACTACTACTGTTTGCCGGTGCTCAAGCGTGAAGCCCATCGCACGGCACTACTCACTGTGGCTACCAGCGGCAGCGCGAAGTTCTTTCTCGGTACCGATAGCGCACCGCACGCGCAACACACCAAGGAAACGAGCTGCGGTTGCGCGGGTTGCTACACGGCGTTTGCCGCGATCGAGTTGTACGCCGAGGCGTTCGAGTCGGCCAACGCGCTGGATAGACTGGAGGGGTTCGCCAGCTTTTACGGCGCGGATTACTATGGCCTCGCGCGAAACAAAACGACCGTTACGTTGCGCAAAACAATGTGGCAGGTGCCGGATTCGCTGGAGTTTGGCGAGCACCGGCTTGTGCCGCTTAGAGCCGGCGAAACGCTCGCCTGGAAACTGGAGTCGTAGCGGTGCCGACATCGGCATATCTGGATATTAGCCCGGTACTTGGCGAGCGTACCTTTCTTCACAAGTCCTGTCAGGTCATCGGCGAAGTGATGCTTGGTGAAGATGTGTCGATCTGGTGCAATACCGTGTTACGTGGCGACGTGAATCGCATCATCGTCGGCAAGGGATCCAACGTGCAGGATCTGACGGTGTGTCATGTGTCGCACAAAACCGCGGAAAACCCGGCGGGTTCCCCGCTGGTCATCGGGGATTATGTAACTGTTGGCCATTCGGTGATTCTGCACGGCTGCACCATAGGCAACGAATGTCTGATCGGCATGGGATCCATCATCATGGATGATGCGGTGATCGGGGAAAGCGTGATGCTTGGCGCCGGTAGCCTGGTTTCGCCGGGCAAGATTCTGGAAAGTGGAACGCTTTACGTGGGACGACCAGCCAGGGCAGTGCGTGTGTTGACACCAGATGAACTAAAGTATCTGCGCTATTCGGCCGACCACTATATGAAATTGAAAAATAATTACCTGCCCGCGCCGGGGAACTAGACATGTTTTCCAACAGCTTCCTGCTGAAGGACGAGCGTGAGATCGAAGTAGAGATCGAGCGCAAGTGTCTGGCGCTCGGACTCGACTGCACCGATGGGTATGCGGTTAGTCGGCTGGCGCGTGAGTTGATAAACCACATAGACACACTGCGGAAGGCCGCGAACGACGGCGACATGCATGCGCGCATCAAGGTGGAGCTATACGGACTTGCAATGCTGATGCACATGACCAACACGGAAACCTTTGGTCCGGGTTACATGAGCCAGATCAAATCACTGTCAAAAAGCGAGTCGGCATGGTCGGCGATTGCCCAAGCGATATGGAATGAACTTGATCGTAGCGCTCCGACCGGCGGGAGTCAGGATACAAAAGAATGACTAGAGACATTCCACAAGATTTGTATAAAGCCAAAGTAAATCTGGAAACCGCGCAAATCGCATGGAAGGAACTACAACGGTTATTTGCCGGAGGTGTCGTGCTGATGATTTCGCGCGAACTTGATTTGGTAGAGGTCGCGTTCCAAATATCCAAAGACAATGTTGGGCTGATCAGGGGATGGGCCGAACAGGGCAAGTTGCTCAAGGTTTCCGATACACAGGCCGCTTCATGGTTCGAAGACGATGCGCTGGTGTGGGCGGTAGTGGCCAGTCCGTGGGTGCTGGTGCAGCCAGCGGATAAGCTGCAGTAAATGGATATAGGAGGGCAACAGTGATATCAGAACAAAGCTGGTTCTTTTGGGCGTTGCTATCGGCAGTATTCGCTGCGATGACGGCGATATTCGCCAAAATTTGTTTGGAAGGTGTGGATTCGGATTTCGCAACCCTGATACGGACAATCGTTATTTTGCTGGTGCTGTCCGGCTTTGTATATTTTGCGGGAAAATGGAGCGATCCGTTTGCACTGAATCCAAAATCATGGCTGTTCCTTTCGCTTTCCGGGTTGGCAACGGGTGCATCCTGGGTGTTTTACTTCAGAGCGCTGCAATCAGGTGCGGCGTCCAAAGTTGCACCGGACGACAAATTCAGTCTTGTCCTAGTCGCGATATTTGCGGTAATTTTCCTGAACGAGCGGCCCGGTTTGCGAGAGTGGCTGGGTATCTCGCTGGTTGCCGCAGGCGTGCTGGTATTGAGCATCAGGCGCTAGCCGCCTGTTCGAACTCGCCGGATTGCAATGTACTACAGAAAATCCGGGGATATGACCAAGCGCAACGTGGCACGTGCGGCACCGTCACTCTCGCGATGACTGAACCACCACAGCGCCCCCTTTTTGACACTTAGCGAATAGCTGTCGCATTCGAGGAGCTGAGCGGCCACCGAACCGAGTGTCGGCTGATGGCCGACGACCAGTACGGTTCCAGCGGAATCCGGCCAACCCGCCGCAGATAGCACTTCTGCAGCTGCGGCACCGGGCGCGATAGTCGGGACCAGTGAAAATTGATCGGTAAGTGCGCTGACGGTTTGTCGCGTGCGCACAGTGGGGCTGACCAATATCCTGCTGTCTGCCGGCAAATGCTGGCGCAAAAAATTCGCGACTTTTTCGGCTTGCTTGAAACCCTTGGGGGTCAGCTCCCTGATGTGATCCGGACTTCCTTCTTTGGCTTCGGCGTGTCGCCACAACAGCAGGTCCATAGACGTTCCACAATAATTAAGGAGTTGGTTACGATCAAACAGCGCCACTACTGCTCTGTTTGGCGCGCGCGCGAAGTGGTAGCGTTGAATGCGCGAGGTTATTCAAATTCGGGGCATGGTGGGCAGGCATGCTGCGCGACTATCCCTCAGACCGCCGGCGCACAAAAGGAACGCTGTAGGTAAAAATCAAAATTCCAATTACTGCAGCTTGCGCGAGCAGGGTTTGCCAAGTCGGCAGCACCCCGAGTATAGGTAACGAAATGAAATTGACACGGCTGATCGCCACAATTCCCGCGTCTTGTAGCGATGCAACACCCTGGCCTGCAAAGATGACCGCAAGGACGCCCAGCAACAGCGAAGCAGCGGAGAAGAATTTTCCAAGCGGCAGGCGCAGGCCAAACCGAAACAGTCCCCAACCGACTACAGCCAATGTTAAGCTACCTGCCAGCAGACCGCTCCACAAGGCTGGACGTGTTCCTACAGTGGTTTGGGTCCAAAGCGCCTCGTAAAACAGCACGGTCTCAAATATTTCCCGGTATATTGCAAAGAAAGAAATCAGTGTCAGCGTCCAGACAGTCTTCTGTTCCAAAGCATTTCCCACCTTGTCTTGCAGGTATGTTTTCCAAACCTCGGCCTTTTGTTTGTCATGCAGCCAGAAGCCGACATAAATGAGCATGGCGGAAGCTACCAGCGCGGTAACACCCGAGGTAATCTCGCGACCGGCACCTGAAATGTCTATCAGCCATGCGGCTGCCGCCCATGTGAGCAGGCCCAGCACAATCGCGCCTCCCCAACCGGCGTGAATGTAGGGTAGAACCTGCCTTTGGCCGCTCTTTATCACGAAGGCGATCACTGCTGCCAGAACCAGTATTCCTTCCAGCCCCTCTCTCAACAGAATGAAAAGCGAGCTAACGAATGCGCCCGTTATGGATAGCTTGCCTTCTCTCAAAAGCTCGTCAGCCTGGCCGAGTTTCGCCTTCGCCAGTTCGATCTTGGCCGCCAACTCGTCTGACGGCGCGCCAACGCTGATTGCCTGACGGATCGCCATCATTTGCTGCTCGATATCGAGGCGAAGTTCAGCATTAAGATTGATCAGACTGATTTCCATCGGCTCAAATCCCTCCAGATAGGCGGCGATGGCGAAGCCTAGCGCACCGTCTTTGTTTCCGTTGCGATATTCACTGAGCGATTTGTCCAGTTGTTGTGTGGAGAATGCCAATGTCGCGTGACGCGTGGAAAAAAGCGCATCGGGCTGGCTGCGCAGAAACTCGAAAACCGCGCGGGTGTTGTCACCGTATTTGATACCGATCTCGTTTGGGGTCAACGTGGAAAGTGCAACAAGATTCGGGATCGCGCCTTGAAAGTCGCGCCGTTCCCAAAGTCTGCGTCCCAGGTCTACACGGCTGGGGTCGTTGTGCAAATTTGAAACATAGAACGCGAGGCCCCAACGTTCTTCTTCTGGAAGTTGCGGAAACCCTGTCATTGGTGTTCCCGCGACGCCCAGGGATATCGTACTGTACAGCCCATAGACGCTGCGTTTTGCCATCCGCGTTACATCGTGAAAATTTTGCGGCTTCTGTGAAATTTTGAGACTTTCCGGACCGTCGCCATATCCGTCAGGTCCGTGACATTTGACGCACAATTGCCGATACAAAAATTCAGCACGCTGTGCATCGGGGATCTTTCTTGGCGAGACCGGCACCTTGTAGATGGTAATTATCTCCCTGCGCAGTTTCTGTGCCGAGGCGCTAATAATCTCGGCGTTGGCCTTGTCGCCGACGTTGCGCGCCAGTTCCCGGGCATCTTCGATAAGTTCCGGCAGAATCGGCTGGTAGGGCAGCAAATTGATGAGCTTCAGCGCCTGCCCGGCGAACTCCGCCTGTTCGAGATATTCTCCAGAGTTGAGTATTCGTCCAAACAATACCGCGCCGCCATAGTCGACACTGAGGTAGTCGAGCATATGCAGTATGGATTGCACGTCGCGATCCAGCGCGGCATCACTGACCGAGTAGGAATCGGTCTCCGAGTGATCGTCAATCTCTGCGTGCACCGGGGTCGTCATCAATATCAGCAGCAATATTGTGAAAACAGCGGGCAAGCGGCGAAAAGCTATTGAACACATTGAGCTGCTTCCTGAGAAAGCCATTGATTAAGCGTGTAATTGATCCTCTAGCAGCATGATTTTTATTTATTTGCTGCTACCCCACTGAGATTCCCCATTATCCTATATGATAATGATTCTCAAACGCAAGTGGTAATTCGACACCTGTTGCCAAGCGATACCCCTGATATCGCGTAAGGCATTATGCCAGCGACTCGTCATTATTCAAAACGTTGTTGATAAAGCGACCGCATCGAACCGAGACGTTGCAAATCGAACAAACTCCAACAAATATTTCGTATCATGTCCGCTGTTCTGCGCTGCAGTACTCACCTGCCAAAACTCGGGCCCGTGCAGGGTTCCATGCAGCAAAGTTAACCACCGGGAAGGACCCAAACAGGATGCATCGAACCGTCTCCATATTGTTGATGTTTTATGCCATGAGCTGCCATTCCCAGGTCTTGCCACATCATCGCCTGAAGATTCGGCTGCTCCCTGAAACTCACACGCTCGAAGGCGTAGATCGGGTCAGCATTCCCCCGGGCTCGCCGCGCAACTTGATTTTTTCAATGAACGGTGCCCTTCAACCGCATTCGCCGGACGCAAAGCTGGTCGCAAATGAGGTGGTTGAGCCTGGCGGCTTGACCAGATTTCGCATCACATTACCCAAAGGTCGTGCGAGCTTTACCGTGATCTATTCCGGAGATATTTTTCAACCACCGCGGCAGGATGCGCGCGAGGCAAGGGTTTTCGAAACCTCCAGCGGGATCATTGCCGTCGACGGCGCTGTGCTGAGCGGTTCCAGCGGCTGGTTCCCGATGGTTGAGGACGCAGCGGGAGCCGGCATGTTTACCTTCGCGCTGGATGTGACGGTTCCCGCAAACTGGGAAGCCGTCAGCGGGGGAAGAATGACCGGCAGAAAATTACTGGACAAGAATGCGGGGGTGCAAATTGCATGGGCCGAAACCCACCCTCAGCAGGACATACATTTGATTGCGGCGCCGTTCAAGGTCTATCGGCAGGTCGAGTCGGGAGTCGAAGAGCTGGTGTATCTGCGCAGTGAAGATCCAGCGCTTGCGCAACGCTACCTTGAAGCGACTGCTACCTATCTTGGATATTACCGCAAGTTGATAGGCGAATATCCGTACGCGAAATTCGCATTGGTGGAAAATTTCTGGGAAACCGGATACGGCATGCCGTCTTTTACATTGCTGGGAAGTCAGGTCATACGCCTGCCCTTCATCATCAATACTTCCTATCCCCATGAAATACTGCATAACTGGTGGGGCAATGGCGTGTATGTGGATTACCAGAGTGGCAATTGGTCGGAGGGGCTAACCGCGTATCTCGCCGACCACCTGTTGCAGGAAGAGCAGGGCAGTGCGGTCGAATACAGGCGCGGCACGCTGCAGAAATATACCGACTACGTCAACTTGGGACGAGACTTTCCACTGAGCGAATTTGTGTCCCGCCACAGCGCTTCGAGCGAGGCAGTCGGCTACGGCAAAGCCCTGATGTTGTTCCACATGTTGCGCAGACGCATGGATGACGATAAATTTCGGGCGGCACTGAAAAGCCTCTATGCCGACTTCAAATTCAAGCGCGCCGGTTTCAGGGACCTTGAAACTACCTTTTCGCGCGTCGCCGGTGAGGATCTCAAACCATTCTTCCGGCAATGGGTACAACGGCAGGGTGCGCCTGAATTGCGTCTTGATTTCGCTAACGTAAAGCAGAGCGCATCCGGATATGATCTGAATATCGGGATCGAACAAACGCAGGCTGGCGATGCTTTCACACTTGATCTGCCCTTGGCGGTAACGTTTGCGGGTGAACATAAGGCCTCGCTTGTGCGCGTCACCATGAACACCAAGAACGCCGAATGGAATCTGCACCTCAATCAAAAGCCGCTACGCGTGGATGTTGATCCGGAGTTCGATGTATTTCGCCGACTGGACTCCAGCGAAGTTCCCCCTGCGATGTCGCAGATTTTCGGCGCAGCACGCCTGCTGTTAGTGTTGCCGCGAGCCGCACCGGTAGAATTGAAATCCCAATATCTGGCGGTGGCAAATAAATGGCGGCAGCAGGCGGGTGACCAGGCGGAAGTCGTGTGGGACGATCAAATAAGTGACATTCCGAATCGAGGTAGCGTGTGGCTGTTCGGATGGGAAAACCGCTGGCGCGAACAACTGCGGGTCCCCCTGCAGGAGTTCAATACTGTGATGTCGGCAGACACTGTCAGTCTTGGCAAAAGCGTGTACTTGCAATCCACAAACCCGCTTGCACTGACGGCGCATATCGGCGACACGCCGGTCGGATGGCTGGCGGTTCCAAAGGCGGAAATGATGCCGATTCTGGCGCGAAAATTACCCCACTACTCGAAATACAGCTACGTGATTTTTGAAGGCGACGAATTGCGCAACCTGGAAAAAGGCATGTGGCCGGTGACCAGGTCGGCACTGCAAATGATGGTGCATGATGAACGGGGAGAGTTCACGGATACAATGCGTGGCGAACTTCCGCTGCGCAACGGCTTGCTTGTCCGGTAGCGATGGATCAGCGCAGCGGCACAGTCAATTTCACTACTCCTTTGTCCGCCAGAAGGTGGTTTCTACGCAGCGTAAGATGCACGACGTCGCCGGGAAGTTTGTCGAACATAACTGCCTTGATATCCGCAAAGCTCGAGATATTCAGGCCTTCAAGCGTGATGATGCGGTCACCGAGCTCTATGCCGGAGTCTCGAGCGGCACCATCGGCCAGTAGCTGGGTAATAACGACGCTTTCGCTGGAGTCATCGATGGTGATGCCCAGTTTCCCGGGCTTGGGCAATTGCCTGTCACTTTTTGCAGCAACAATATAGTCCGCTACCCCGGGATAATTGGCGATCTGATCACCGTTGATTGCGATCGCGCTGAATCTGCCCCCGAGGCGCCGATCAAGCGCGGTTGGAATACCATCGCCAAACATCATGTGTCCGAGGCCGGCCAATACGACCAATTTTGTATGCGGATGCTCTTTCAGATAATTTGCCGAAACATCTGCCATCGATTCATCCCAGAGCATTTGGCCCTCGACAAATGTTTCGAACTTTGTGCCTTCCGGATGTGAATTGAAAATAGTGCTCAACCGGTTCCTGTAGTCGCTGCTGATCGGTTGAAGATCCGAGGGCACCAGCTTCCGCTCCCGTGGTGTCAGACTCTTCAGGCCATCCTCGAAAACCTTGTGATGAATTTCCTCGGAAATATTCAGCGCAAGCACAGGAATGCGCTTTTCACGCGCGAACTTGAGTATCGGCTGTACCATGCGGTAGTCGATTTTCCAGCGCTTGAAATATTCGGATCTGACCAGCATTTCCTTTTCATCAATGTACCCGGCGATGTAATCATTGATGACCGACTGAAATGGCTGTTGAAAATATTCCACGCCTATGGCGATGTCCTGATTGTTTTCGTAGAGCGCCTGAATGACGCGTAGCTGATTTTCATGGTGCTCGGGAATATCGTGGATTTCGCCAATGAACAAGGCGCGCTTGTCCTGCAGCTTGTCGAGCAGCATCTGCAATCTCCACGCGGAACTGACATCAACCCATTCCGTTTTCAGCTTGCTGTCGGCAACAGGAACCGGCAATCCCATCCCTCCGCGATCCTGATGCAATGTCGCACAGGATGCACAAAAAGACGCCAGTGTGAGAACCAAGGTATGGAAATATCGCATCAGACAATGACTACCGGGTGCGGAAATGATTCAATTCTGACAGTAATTTTCCAAAGCACAATGAAAATTCGCTGCGACAGGTGGTAATCCGAACCGACCAAATGAAATACCGGCTGGAGGCTTGGTTATATGGCCTTGCGACCTTTATGGTCACCAATCATATTCAGCAATTCAGTCTGCGCACAAGTCACCGCAGCTCGCCGGGATTTCTTGCGATGATAGTGTCCGTTGCTGTCCATGTCCCACGCCTGGCTGTTATCACTCAAATAGATCTTCAAGCCCTCCTCGATAACGCGCTTTTTCAGCTTAACATCAAGAACCGGAAAACACACCTCTATCCTGCGGAAGAAATTCCTGTCCATCCAGTCGGCGCTCGCCAGATAGACACTGTGCTTCAGGTTGTTGCGAAAATAGAAGATACGGGTATGTTCCAGAAATCTGCCGATTATCGATACCACACGGATGTTGTCCGATAGACCCGTTACACCCGGCTTCAACGCGCATACTCCACGCACAATCAAATCGATCTTTACGCCGGCCTTGGACGCATCGTACAGGGCGGTAATCGTCTCCGGTTCCAGTAGCGAGTTCATTTTCGCGATGATATGCGCACGCTTACCGGACTTCGCGAGTTGAATCTCATTTCTGATTGCGTGCAACACCTCGACATGCAGCGAAAAAGGCGACTGCCACAAATAGTTGAGCGTCCTGGCTTTACCAAGGCTGGTCAGCTGGCTGAAGACTTCATTTACGTCTGCGCATATCATCTCATTGCTGGTGAACAGACCAAAGTCGGTATACATCCTCGCAGTGCGCGGATGATAGTTGCCCGTACCCAAATGTACATAGCGGCGCATCCCATTGTTCTCGCGCCGCACCACCATCAACATTTTTGCATGCGTCTTGTGACCCACCACACCGTATACGACATGCGCGCCGATCTTTTCGAGGCGATTGGCCCAGTTGATATTTGCCTCCTCGTCGAATCGCGCGAGCAGCTCCACGACCACGGTGACTTCCTTTCCGCGTTGCGCGGCAGCGATCAGTGCATCCATCAGCGCCGAGTCCGCGCCGGTGCGGTAAACCGTTTGCTTGATGGCAACGACATCCGGGTCGCTGGCTGCCTGCTGAATGAAATCAATTACCGGCTTGAACGACTGGTAGGGATGGTGCAACAAGACGTCGCCCTTGCGCATCACCTTGAACATGTCCGCGCCCTTCTTTTGCAGCAAGGCGGGCATCGAGGGCATAAATGCCGGAAACTTGAGTTCGTCGCGATCGACCATGTCGGGAATCCGCATCAAACGCACCAGATTTACCGGACCATGTACACGGTAAAGATCGGCATCGGAAAGATTGAATTCCCTGAGCAGCAATTCGGCGATATGTGACGAACAGTTGTCTGCAACTTCCAGACGCACTGCATCGCCGAAATGGCGTTGCGGCAGTTCCCCCTGCAGGCTAAGCCGCAGATTCTTGATTTCTTCCTCGTCCACAAATAGGTCACTGTTGCGCGTAACCCGGAATTGGTAGCAGCCCAACACCTCCATGCCGGAGAAAAGCTCTCCCACATGCGTATGCAAAATTGATGACAGGAAAACGAATCCATATTCGCAGCCGCTGATTTCCGCGGGCATAAGTATGGTGCGCGGCACAACGCGGGGTGCCTGCACGATCGCGCGGGTCGAGTTGCGCCCGAAAGCATCCTTGCCATGCAGCTCAACCGCGAAGTTAAGGCTCTTGTTGATTACACGCGGAAAGGGATGCGCCGGGTCCAGACCAATAGGCGTCAATACCGGGAACACTTCGCGAAAGAAGTAATCCTTGACCCATGCTTTCTGTGCATCGTTCCAATGGGTGCGGCGGATGAACTTGATTCCCTGTTCAGCCAGCGCGGGCGTGATGTCATTATTGAACAGCTGATACTGCCGCTCGATCAATTGGTGCGCCTGATCGCGCACCAGACTGAACGTCTGGGAGGCAGTCAATCCATCGGTGCTTGCAGACACACTGCCAAGTTTGATCTGTTCCTTCAATCCGGCGACGCGAATCTCGAAGAATTCGTCGAGATTACTGCTGACTATGCACAAATATTTCAGCCGCTCCAGCAATGGAACGGACGGGTCTTCAGCCTGAGCGAGCACGCGCCGGTTGAATTCAAGCTGACCGAGTTCGCGATTGAGGAACTGCTGGGGAACGAATTTATTGGCCAAGATACGCTATTGCGGCATTCAGTTCTTTGGTGGCACGTATCCTTGGGGCATGGCAGCGCCGTCGCCGAAAAAATATTGTTCCATCAGGGCCGCAAGGTGTTTTCGTGCTGCCGCGTCCGCGAGGTTCAGGCGATTTTCGTTCACCTGCATCGTTTGATAGCGTAGCCAGCCCTGCCACGCTTCCTTGGATACACTTTCAAAAATCCGCTGCCCCAGGGCACCGGGATACGGCAGACGCTCCAGTCCTTCTGCCTCTCGGCCTAGTTTTACACACTGCACCATTCTAGTCATGAAACGAATTCTCCGTGAACGATAAACAAAAGGCAATTATTACAAATAGGTGACAACAATTGGCTGCGTCAATTTGCGGTCCAGTTTACCAACCCGCCATATGACGTACCAAGCACGATCAGACCAAACGCAATCCGGTACCAGGCGAAAGCGGTGAAATCGTGATGGCTGATATAGCGCAGCAACCAGCGCACGCACAGGAACGCGCTGATGAACGAAAAAATGCCGCCTACTGCAAACATGCCGAGATCCTGCGACTGAAATAAATCGCGGTACTTCACTACCTCGTAAACGGTCGCTGCAGTCAGCGTCGGTATCGCCAGAAAAAATGAAAACTCGGTCGCAGCCTTGCGCGACAAACCAAATAACAGGCCGCCAATGATCGTCGAGCCCGAGCGGGACATACCCGGAATCAGCGCCAGCGTCTGGGCAAAACCGACCTTCAGCGCATCGGTCCAGCGCATCTCATCCACCTCTTCGACGGCAATATTGTGTTCGCGCTTCTCCGCCCACAGAATGATCAGGCCGCCAACGATGAACGCAAGCGCCACCGGCACCGGCGCAAACAGATGCGCCTTGATCGCCTTCGCAAACAACAGACCGAGCACCGCGGCAGGTATAAACGCCACCATCAGATTGATGGCGAAACGTCTTGCCGCTTTCTCTGTGGCGAGGCCACCAACTACCACCAGTATCTTGGCGCGGTATTCCCAGCAAACTGCAAGGATCGCTGCGAACTGGATCACGATCTCAAATACTTTGCCCTTCTCGTCGTTGAAATTCAGCAAGTCGCCCGCGAGTATCAGGTGGCCGGTAGAAGAGATCGGCAGAAATTCGGTCAATCCTTCGACGACCCCGAGAATCGCGGCCTTGAGCAACAGCAATATGTCCATGGAATCTGAAAATAGTGAAATTTGAATGGGCTCGTAACGGACAAAGCCCAACGAAGTCGCGATTATACCTTTCTCAACCAGCCAAATCCGTGACCGCCATGAATCGTCAATCCGGAGTGGTCACAATTTCCAAATGGGTAAGCCGCACGAACGCGGCATCTCGCGACTCACCGCACAATTCCGTTGACGGTTGCAGCGTGCAACAAAATGACTGTCAGCTCGGGCTGACCGAAAATCGCGCACCGGTCATCAACGGTCAGTTGCACGCAACGCACTCCGGCGGGTTTGCCGTTTGGCATTCCGGGGAAAGGCGAATTGATCGAAGGCGCGAAGCAACAGGTGGAGCAGTGGGGGCGGCAGGACATTCCGAATTCCTGCTGCTTAGAGTAGTTGCGGCAGTGCCTTCTTGATTGCTTCCCTCTGCGCTTTCCGCTCGGCCTTCCAGAATACCCGCTTGAACTCCTTTAAATGCCTCCACCACTGGGGGGCGGGCGTCAGAGTGCTTTGCTTTACATTTGCCATATTCCACTTTTCAATAATTCTATGTTGAGATGATAAGCCCAATGGTGCCTGCGGAATAATCGTTTTACACAAGAAAGGGAAAGGGTATTCTTCGCCGGCCTTCTAGATGGTTATACATACAGAATGAAACGGGCATATTACTCAGCTTTGATTCCCGCCTTTCTTCGTGCATTAACTGAAGAAATTATGGGCGCATTGTCGCTCAACAACGACTATGCGCTCATTCAAACACAGCGTGACGCGTGGGCTGCGCAAATTGAGATGCTTCGCTCCACGCTGACTGGGCGCGAAGGCTCGATATATTTCGAATATTCGATTCCTCGTATGGGGCGAAGGATTGACGTTGTATTGTTGATCGGCCCGGTGATATTTGTTCTTGAGTTTAAAGTAGGCGAGAAAACACATACTACTTATGCTTTTGATCAGGTGTTTGACTACGCCTTGGATTTGAAGAACTTTCACGAATCAAGTCATGAACAATTCATTGCGCCGGTCTTAGTTGCGACGGAAGCGGTGCAACTGCCAATAATGATTTCGTACACTCCAAGAAACGACAAACTGTTTATTCCAGTAAAAACGAATAAAGAACAGCTAGGGGAAGTTCTAGTCGAAATATTGAAGTTGATTGGTGAAGGTAAAGTTGATGCAGGCGAATGGGAAGCCGGGCGCTATTGTCCCACGCCTACAATTATCGAAGCCGCAATGGCCTTGTATAACAACCACTCGGTTGTTGATATTACTCGTTACGATGCGGGTGCAACCAATCTAAGGCTTACTTCCTCTGCAATTTCTGAAGTTATTAATCTCTCTAAAGAACGTAAACATAAATCCGTCTGCTTGGTAACTGGCGTACCCGGTGCAGGGAAGACTTTAGTTGGGCTGGATATTGCGACAAAACACTCTGAGGCGGCAGACGATTTGTTCAGCGTGTATCTGTCTGGCAATGGCCCGCTTGTAAAGATTCTTTGCGAGGCGCTCGCACGTGACCAAGTCGATCGCGGAAAAAACAAAGGTAAGCGCGTAAAGATCGGAGAAGCAAGAAGCTCCGTAAAAGCCTTCATTCAAAATGTTCACCACTTCAGAGATGAATGCTTGCGAGATGAAAACATCGCACCTATTGAACATGTAGCGATTTTCGATGAAGCGCAACGGGCTTGGAATGTCGAACAAACATCTTCGTTTATGCGACGCAAGAAGAATCATCCAAACTTCAGTCAGTCCGAGCCGGAGTTTCTTATCTCTTGCATGGATAGACACAAAGATTGGGCAGTAATTGTTTGCCTTGTAGGCGGAGGACAAGAAATCAATACGGGAGAAGCTGGAATTGGAGAGTGGGTTAGTTCAATAACGCGCACATTTCCAGACTGGCGCATCTATATTTCCTCTCGCTTGACGGATAGCGAATATCAGGCAGGTGCGGCGCTCAAGCAGCTTGCGTCTCACGCCAACGTAAGCTATTTGGATGAGTTGCATTTGGGTGTATCGATGCGGTCTTTCCGGGCAGAAGACGTATCACTTTTGGTAAAGCAGTTACTTGATTTAGAAATTGACTCGGCAAAACTTACTTACGAGAAAATAAAGACTCGATATCCGATCGCAATTACAAGGGATTTAGGGAAGGCAAAGGCTTGGCTGAAGCGCAATGCCCGAGGCAGCGAGCGCTACGGGATTGTTGTTTCATCACAGGCTGAGCGATTAAAACCACATGCGATAGATGTTAGATCGCCAATGGACCCGGTGAATTGGTTCCTAAACGAAAAAGACGATGTTCGATCTTCCTACTACTTAGAGGATGTCGCGACCGAATTTCATGTTCAGGGACTGGAGTTGGATTGGACCTGTGTTACATGGGATGCCGACTTCCGTCATACAAAGAACGGCTGGAGTCATCATTCATTTCGCGGAACTGGCTGGAACAGAATTAATATGGACGAGCGGAAGCAATATTTGAAAAATGCTTATCGAGTGTTGTTAACTAGGGCGCGGCAGGAAATGGTTTTGGTAGTGCCCAATGGTGATCTCGAAGATAGCACCCGCAGCCCCCAGTACTATGATGGCACCTTCAAATATCTGAAGGAAATTGGGTTTGTTGAAATCTGACGAGGACTAATCACAATGCAACTTCTAAAGCATCAGCCGGATTATCCAATATACTTCATCATGTCCGATCAGCCAGACACCTGCGGATATTGTGGGGCGCGTCTTGAGTATCTTGCAATAAAGGAAATCGAAGGCGAGCGAGTTTTTGTTAACGAATGTTTAGGCTGCAAGCGTGAAATACTAATGGTTGAAAGCTAAACGGACAGCATGTGCGGCCCGTTTGTTCGGCAAGATGAAAAGCCTCACGCCTTGAGATAAACCTCCGCCCCTGCTTCACAAACTCTACCGACTTCACTTCCATCCTCTTCTGTAGCGCGGCCTGCTCGTCCAAGCCCTCCTTCGCAGCAAAGCCGCGCACGTCCCCTGGGAAATCTTCATCGAACAGAAATGCAGGCCGCACATGGAGCAGAAGTAGATGACCTTTGCGATTACTTTGGGCAGTATCCGTCGAGATTATGCGTTTCCGCTATTGCGGTGTGTCGAGGCCGAGTGTTTTAGCATGCCGACTGATGCGGGCGATGATGTCGTCCATGAGCATGCGAGAGGCTTCGTCCGCCGTTTGCAGGGCTTCGAGAAACAGTCCCGCTTCGGCCATGTATTCGTGAACGAGAAGATTGCGGAGTTTTCTTGCGCTAATGAATAATTCAGTGCTTTCCAACCAAGAATTCAGGAATAACAAGGTCGCCGCAATACCGCGCGCGAGCGGATGGCGTATCAGGAATTGCGCGGTCCAAGTTGGCGGGTAATTCGCGTTTGCCAGCATCAATTGGCGAAATCAGAGCGGGTTGTCGGACGCGTGAAGCGAGTAGTTGACTTTGCCCGATGCTATCGCGATGCCCGCTACCGAAGAAAATATATCGCGCATCGGGTGCATAAAACACACCCTTGTACGAATATTCAGGTTGCCCTGACTCGCTTTTTCGCGACAGGCACGCGTACACACCGCGCAACCTGGGTGGCGCTGTCTTCCAGATCAAATGCCTTGGGGTCGAATTCGTCGCCCATCCACTCTAATATTTCCTCGTGCTCCGGATTGTTGGGGTCGGAGAACGCGGCGCATAGTCCGGCGTAACCCCAAGGCCCGCCGCAATCCTCTGGCGGGCAGGCATTTTCGCCGTCGATCAGCCGTGCGGGCGGTTCGCCCGGTTTTACGTCCACACGCTTTTCGATGGTTATTTCATGCCACCAGTCGTCACCGAAGTCATACCAGTATCGAAATTTCTTGTGGTGCGCGAGTGTTTCGCCGAGGCGATGTTTGTTTTCGGGAAGTGCAGTGTCGCCACCGAAAAAATTGTCCTCCTTGGAGGCTGTGCCGATACTCTGGCGGCCAACCTGAAATTCGTGCAGGTGGCAATCTTCCCATCCCATAGCCGCTTGTATTACATGGTGCAATTGCAGAAAGGTAAGGTTTGCGCTGACCATGACACGTCGCAGTACAGGAGGTTTGACATTCAGGAGCGTGATGCGCAGCTGCAGCATTTGTTGCAGCGATACGCTTGAGGGCGTTTTGCTAGTCATGGCGTAATCTCAATGCGTTGCGATGCACTACAAATATCTATCCGGATGCGTGGATAGTGCACTTCAGCACAATTCGTAAGCGGCCGCAATAATCCGCCGTCGTCGAGCACAATCGAACGCCATGCTCTGCGAGAAAGTCGACGGCGAACCCGTATCGCTATTTCTTTGTATCGTACTTGAAAGACAACGCAACTCTGGCGCGATAGGCAGTAACTTTGCCATCTTCGACGGCCATATCAAGTTTGACGACTTCGGCGACTCGCAAGTCTCGCAGCGTTTTGGATGCCGCTTTGACGGCGTTTTCCGCGGCATCTTCCCAGGATTTTTTGCTGGTTCCAACGATTTCGGTGATACGGTAAACACTGTCTGCTGCCATGATTTTCTCCTCACTAGTTATAGTTGAACGGACGAAATACCAATGTTGCAGATTGCATATTACGCTTTCCGGTAAATACTCGCCCCTTCTTTCACAAATTCTTTTGACTTAACTTCCATACCCTTTTTCAGCGCTTCCTGTTCGGAAACGCCCTCTTTCGCGGCGAAGTCGCGCACGTCCTGGGTAATCTTCATCGAGCAGAAGTGTGGGCCGCACATCGAGCAGAAGTGCGCAACCTTGGACGATTCTTTCGGTAGCGTTTCGTCATGGAATTCACGGGCGCGGTCCGGATCGAGGCCGAGGTTGAACTGGTCTTCCCAGCGGAATTCGAAGCGCGCTTTGCTCATCGCGTTGTCGCGCACTTGGGCGCCGGGATGGCCCTTCGCAAGATCGGCGGCGTGTGCGGCAATTTTGTAAGTGATGATGCCTTCCTTGACGTCGGCTTTGTTGGGTAAGCCGAGGTGTTCCTTGGGCGTGACGTAGCATAGCATTGCGGTGCCAAACCAGCCGATCATCGCGGCGCCAATGGCCGACGTGATGTGGTCGTAACCGGGCGCGATATCCTGTGTCAGTGGCCCGAGCGTGTAAAAGGGTGCTTCGTGGCACCACTTCAGTTGCAGGTCCATGTTCTCCTTGATCATGTGCATCGGTACGTGGCCGGGGCCTTCGATCATCACCTGCACGTCGTGCTTCCAGGCGATTTGCGTTTGTTCGCCCAGTGTCTTGAGCTCGGCGAGTTGCGCTTCGTCGTTGGCGTCATAGATCGAACCGGGACGCAGCCCATCGCCGAGACTGAAGCTGACATCGTAGGCTTTCATGATCTCGCAGATATCCTCGAAGTGCGTGGCGAGGAAACTCTCCTTGTGATGCGCGAGGCACCACTTCGCCATGATCGAACCGCCGCGCGACACGATGCCGGTTAGCCGATTCGCGGTCATCGGCACGTAGCGCAACAGCACACCGGAGTGGATGGTGAAATAGTCGACGCCCTGCTCCGCCTGCTCGATCAGTGTGTCGCGGAATATTTCCCAGGTCAGGTCTTCGGCCTTGCCGTCGACTTTTTCCAGTGCCTGATAGATCGGCACCGTGCCGATCGGAATCGGCGCGTTGCGGATGATCCATTCGCGGATGTTATGAATATTTGTGCCGGTCGACAGGTCCATCACCGTGTCGCCACCCCAGCGGATCGCCCAGGTCATTTTTTCGACTTCCTCCTGAATGCTGGAGCCCAACGCCGAATTGCCAATGTTGGCATTGATTTTCACCAGAAAATTGCGGCCAATAATCATCGGTTCCGCTTCGGGATGGTTGATGTTGGCTGGAATGATGGCGCGGCCGCGTGCGACTTCTTCCCGCACGTACTCGGGTGTAATAACCTCGGGTATGGCTGCACCGAAGCGCTCGCCGCGATGCTGGGAACGCAACAGCTCCGAAAGGCCCTCGACTTTCTGGTTTTCGCGGATTGCGATGAACTCCATTTCCGGCGTGATAATGCCTTGGCGGGCGTAATGCATCTGCGTGACGTTAGCGCCCGCTTTCGCCCTGCGCGGCGCCCGGCAGAGGTTAAAGCGCATAGTCGCCAGCTCTGGATCGTTCAGTCGCTGCTGCCCGTAATGCGAGCTAAGCGTGGTCAGTTGCTGGGTATCGTTACGCTCGATGATCCAGCCTTCACGCAACGGACTCAGGCCGGAGCGGATATCGATCTTGGCACCGGGGTCGGTATACGGGCCGGAACAATCGTAAACATGGATAGGCGGATTTTGTTCTACACCGCCGCTGGTGTGGGTGGGTGTCTGGGTGATTTCGCGCATAGGCACGCGGATATCGGGACGGGAACCCTGCACGTAAATCTTGTGCGAGTTCGGCAACGGCTTGATCGCGGCCTCGTCGACGTGGGCGGCCTTGGCTAAAAACTGGGGATTGGCGTTCATGTGCTGCGCTCCAAAAAAATCAGGGAGCACCGGAGGATGCTTCCCTACGACGGCATGACCCGTACAGGTTCAAAGGGTTTGTCTCACTCCGGACCAGATCAGCGCGGAGACCCCTAGCGAATGGGACAAGGTACTGGAAAGTCGCGGTGATGGCAAGCGCCAAAAGACCCGCTGGGCGGGAGTAGATTCAAGGTCAGGTTATGCAGCGTAGGGAAATGTTTTGTGTGAAAATGCGCGGGCATTAAACATCCGTGACCGAATTTGCCCAGAAACACGCGTTGCGGCCTGGATTGTGGCAACATTTCGACAACATCATCGCGTACTAAATAAATTGCAACGACAAGAATTAAAAGCAGGTGTCCAGCCTTCATGAACAGACGTAACTTCATTTTACTCAATTGCTTGTGGTCAATATTCCCGTCCCTGGCATTGGCAAAGCCGGCGCAATTTGCCCCGAGTGCGGCACTAGGACGGGTAACTGACGCGCATCGCAGTATCGCGCAGGAAATTGCCGCCCTATTTACCGATCTGGATGCTGCCCGTGCGATAGGGCGGGAATATCTGCGGAATTATCCGGTGTCTGGCGATCCGGATGCTTTGATCGCCGATCTCGAATTTGCGGACGGTCACGACACAGGCGCAAGTCTGCGAAACCGGGTGGCAAAGCTGCGCTCAGCCGAATTTTTGTCGGGCCGAACTGTAGTCGTCAACAACTGGATATTGCCCCGGATAGAAGCTGACTTGTGTGCGCTCACCGTGCTGCTACCCGCAGGTGTATAGATGTTTATAGATTTCCGCGACGCTCGCGCCCCGGCGCACATCGAATGTGACTTGTGCATCATCGGGGCGGGAGCGGCGGGCATTACCATGGCGCGAGCGCTCACTGACTCGGGCATCCACGTATGCGTGCTGGAGAGCGGTGGCTTTGAACAGGAAGAGGCTACCCAAAATCTCTATGCCGGGGAAACGGTCGGTCTGACCAACGCCGATCCCTTGGCATGTCGCCTGCGTACCTTCGGCGGTACCACGATGCATTGGGGTGGCTGGTGTGCGCCGCTGCATGAACACGACTTCCAGGTTCGTTCATGGGTGCCAAACAGCGGCTGGCCAATTCAATACGACGACCTGCAACCCTATTATCAACAAGCGCAAAAAGTTTGCGAGATCGGTCCGTTCAAGTACGGCGCAGATGCATTTCTTCAGGATACCTATAAATTTCCGCCATTTCATCCGGACAAGATCGACATCGGGTTCTTTCAGTACAGTCCGCCGACGCGGTTCGGTACCGTATACAAGGACGCACTGGCGCGCGCGCGCAATGTTGATGTTGTCCTCCACGCCAATGTAACGCGCATCAGCACCGACCAGTCCGCATCAAGAATAACCCGGCTCCAGATTCAAACCCTGGAAGGAAGAACAGGCAGCGTCAAGGCGAAAATATTTGTTCTGGCATGCGGAGGTATGGAAAACGCGCGCATGCTGCTATTGGCCAACGATATCCAGAAGAACGGCTTGGGCAACGGCTCCGGACTGGTGGGCAAATATTTCCTGCAACACGTTGAAATCGGGGCAGTGGCAAGAATAGTGAGCAAGGATCCGAAGAGCCTGTTTGATGCCTTTCGCAAATACACGCTGCCGGATGCCACAGTCGCTGCGGAAATGAGAACCTCGGTGAAAGCCCAGGAAAAGAACAAGTATCTGAATTGCGCCTTCACCCTGTTGGAAACGGAATGGTGGGACGGGGCGTGGGACAAAACCGGTTACGACAGTCTCAGGGAAGTCTGGCGTCAGGTCAAAAATGGACACTTGCAGAACGATTTCACCAAAAAGCTATGGTCCGTAGTCACCGATCTGGACTCCGCCGTGGAAGGCACCTACAAGCAGATGCGCGACTTGCCGTATGACGGCGAGTTGAAAGAACTCGTGCTGTGGGCGCGATCGGAACAGTCGCCAAATAAGAATAGCAGCGTCGATCTTGGTTCCGATGTTGATCACTTCGGGTTGCGCAAGATACGAGTGAATTGGCAGCTTACAGAATTCGACAAACGCTCTGTCCGTTCAGGGTTACGCACCATCGCGGAGGAGTTGGGGCGATTGAACCTGGGACGCATGCAGGTCGCGGACTGGTTGATGGCGGACGATACTTCCTGGGCCGAGCCGGTGTGGGGCGGCTGCCACCATATGGGTACCACCCGCATGTCCGACGATCCAAAAACCGGTGTGGTCGACCGGAACAGCCGTATGCATTCCGTCCAGAATCTTTATATTGCCGGTAGTTCGGTATTTCCCACCACGGGATATGTGCCTCCGACGCTGACGATTGTTTCGCTCGCACTGCGACTCGCTGACCATCTGAAACAGCAGTTGCCGACAAGCTGACTGCTGGTGGTTTGGCAACTACGGAATAAGCTCCAAATCCAAACTTCCAATAATAAATAGTTTAGTCGATGACGCCCCGTTGGGGAATTCAAGTGTCCATGCAAGTCAAACAATTTCACTTTCCAACAAGCGAAACTTCAATGGGATGCCTGATCTGCACTGCGACTGTGCAGCTCCATCGACCATAGAGTTAGGACTCTTGCGATTACTCAGTAACATGGACAGATACTTTTGAAACGAAGCGGGTCGAGGGTGCTGGATAAGTGCGACCCATCGTTTCCTTTGGTATACATTGGGCTGCACTCCCTTCAGACAAAACCATGACTTGCTCTTGCTTGCCGGTTTCGCCGATCGCGATAAGTGCCGTGATGTCGCCACTAAAATTTCTCGCCAAACACGCTTGCATTACGCGTCCTGCAGCGAAGAAGCTCGGCGCAAATTTTGACTCGAAGTTTTTCCCTTATGGCGTCGCTGTGTCTTTAGCAGTGAGTTCTGTCATCTGTTTCAGCTGCTTTGGAAATTTGGAAATGAAAAAGCAACAGCGTACCGCCGCTGTTCACCAGCACTCGATAAGCACAGCACAGCGGTCAGCTTAGGCCCAAGGTTTGAAGACGTTACGAAACGAAATATGCTAAATTCCTCTTGCACTGGAGCGCAAATAACGAGCTTCAGGGTTTGAGTAAGGCAAGCGCGATGGGGGATGCGAGCAAAAATTCAATAATCGCCGCGCGCCAAAAAGGGGGAGATTGGTGAAATGATTGAAGTTGCGCGTTTGCGATACACGGCGATCGCGATAGCTATGCTGACCGTAATTCCCGCAAGCAGTTGTCTGGCGAGCGAACCAGACTATCCCGAGTTGGCGATACTGCAAGAACTGCCGGTGGTGCTCAGCGCTTCGCGATTGAGTCAGCCGTTGTCCGAAACGCCCAATGCCGTGACCGTGATTGACCGCGCCATGATCGCGGCATCCGGTTTCAGAACGATACCCGAGTTGTTCAAACTGGTCCCCGGCATGTATGTCGATTATCAGAGCGGATCCGAGCCGCTGGTTGGCTATCGTGGCGCAACGGACGCTTTCCCGCGCAGGATGCAGGTACTGGTGGATGGTCGTTCAATCTATATGCCGCCATTTACTGTCGTCGACTGGGGTGATTTGCCACTGGACATAAACGATGTTGAAAAAATAGAAGTGGTGCGCGGTCCGGCGGCAACGTCCTACGGGTCCAATTCCATACTAGGGGTAATCAATATCATTACGCGCGAAGCCTACGCCGTTCATGGAACAAGCATTTCATTGACCAAGGGAAATGTGGGAGATGGCAATGGCATTTCGGACGTTGTTGCCCGTTTGGGAAAACGCGGAGAACGAATCGATTACCGCGTTACGTTCGGCCAACGCACGGATAACGGCCTTTATTTTCCACCGGGCTTCCACAACGTATTCGACGGATACAACGATAACAACATGCTGCGTTTTGCCAACTTTCGCAGCAACTACCAACCAGGTACGACTGACAGCTTCGATATTCAATTCGGCTACAGCGAGGGCGTGCGAGCCACCGGCAATCCAGAACGGGAGCAGTCTCAGCCACGCAATGTATTGACGAATTCTGCTTACCAACAGTTCACCTGGTTACGTACCCTGGGCCAATACGATGACCTCCAGTTGCATTACTTTCACCAGTCACACAGCTCAGCAGACGACAGCTATACGCTGCCCATTGGCGGCATTGTTTATCCGCTCAGCGACCACCTTCGCGCAGATCGCCATGAGACGGAATTGCAACATCGGTATCAATTGAATAAACAGAACCGCATTGTATGGGGCGCAGCATTGCGCTATGACTCTACTGATGCCGCGTTCCTTTTCACCAGCCGCGTGCAGGTACGACAATCCCGTTTGTTTCTTCATGACGAATGGCGCATTGCGTCGCCATTGCTCCTGAATATCGGGAGTATGCTGGAAAACGATGGCATGGGTAACAGACGACTTTCACCGCGCATGGCAGTGAATTATCACATGACGGAAACTGACACGCTGCGCGCCAGTATTTCGGTGGCCCATCGAAATCCAGCGCTCGGCGAGGAATTCGGCAACAGGAGTCACACTCTGGGCGGAATCCTGTATCAAGACTGGTATTCCCTCGGCGCACTAAAACCGGAACGTGCCCTTTCACGCGAAATTGGCTATATCAGAAGCGCTAATCAGGGATGGTCGATCAATGCCAGAATATACGATGATCATGTCAGCGACATGATATGGGTAAACGCGATTCAGGTACCGCGCAACTCTTACGACAGAGCTTGGGATTTTCGCAACGAAGCAACAGCTCATTACACCGGACTGGAGAGTACTTTCAAGTACACCTGGGATACGAGCAGCCTGACCATCAATTATGCGCACCAGATGTTAAGCGCGGTAGCGCAAGGTGAAACTGTCACCCCACTCTTCTTGCCGGTGCTGCAGGAGTATCTCAGCAATTTCAATAAAACCGCCCCGGTTAACAGTGGCAGCCTGTTGTGGTCAACCCGCCTGAATTCCGGTTGGTCGTGCGATTTTGGGTATTACCAGCAAAGCAGCGTTACGGTTCTGGATGGTGTGACACCGCAGCCCCTTTCGCGCAGATCAGATTTGCGTATAGCAAAACGTTTCGGCGGGGACGATTATTCAGTGGGTGGCAAGGGAGCTGAAATTGCGATGGTCGTACAGAATGTGTTTAAGGACGCCAGCCTTGGATATAGCGGCTATTACTTTGTCAGGCGAATCTATTTGACCGGCACCATGAATTTCTAGACTCATTTGTGGATCGCCTGAACGAGTTACGCATATTCATGAGCTTTACGTTCGTACTCGCATGCTTGAGCATTGCCAGCCTCCAGCGGAGTTTGAATTTATGGGGACAATTGCGACACGCTAATGTGTCTGATAGTCACCAGACTTTCAGAATTGGGTGCTTTCAAAATTATCTGTCGCAGTAGCTTTTCATCATGCGACTCGGAAAACATAGGCGTTTTATCTTCTTGCCATTCAAACCGGTACGCTGGACGTGATTTGTTCCATTGTTCTCGCTGCGCGTTCTTGTACTTCGCTGAATCGAATGAGGGTTGCTGTTCGGTCACAGAATGTCCTCCTCTCGCTTAGACGTTGATATTGCCTCGCAGCGCCCACACGAATGGCCACAACGAGCCTTGAAATCTCTCACGCGGTCTCAGATTACAACGATCACTGCAGCAGGGCATCAAGCGTCCGCATCGTGATGCTTGCGAGATCGCCACATCTCCCATAGCGCTGATTCGAAGTTGTGCGCGAAGCGAGCCGCGTCGAACAGTGGCGACACCAAAACCCGTTCACGCAATTCCGCACGCAAAGTAGCCAGACCTTCCAAGTCCGACGCGTACTTTACGGCCAGTGCAATATATTCTTCGTCATCGTTGGCGACCCAATCCGCCAATCCCGCGTTGCTATCCATACTTAGCCCGCAACGGGAAATAAATCTGTCGCCGGTACGTGAGAGTACCGGAACCCCCATCCAAAGCGCTTCGGCACTGGTTGTCGCGCCGCTATAAGGGAACGGATCAAGCGCGATATCCACCTGGCCATAGGACGCGATCAACTCCAGTCTGGGGGAGCCACCCTCTATAACTATCCGTTCAGCGGCAATTCCATGCGCGACAAAACGAGCGCGCGTTTCGTCGCGGACTGCCTCATCGTTCAATTGGCGGGTCTTCAGAAACAATCGCGAATCAGGAAGGGCCGTGAGCAATCGCGACCACACCGCGACCACCCTATCGTTCATTTTTGAGATGTTGTTGAAACTTCCAAAAGTGATAACACCCGTCGTCAATGCGGGCAATTCGTTGACCGCCAACGGTTCGGTTGGCGGTGTGAAGCAGCAATAGGATTCGGGCATTTGCCAGATGGTTTCAGAATACTTGGCCGAGTCCTCCATCGGCGTTACCGACGGATCTCCGAGCAGGTAATCGATTTCATTCACGCCACTCGCGCCCAGGAATCCCAGCCAGCTGACCTGCACCGGCGCCGGTCGATAGGCAAACACAGGCATGCGGTTGTGTGCCGTATGTCCGGACAAATCGAACAGGATGTGAATGCCGTCGGCATTTATCATTCGCGCCGCCGCCTCATCGCTCATCCCGATCAACGGTTTCCACGCCGAAAAATGATGGCGGATGCGCTTGGTAAGCTCGTCATCCTTCCGGTAAGTTGGATAGGCGAAAAATTCGACGCGCGTCGTATCGATATTGATCAGCGTACTTTCAAGAAAGTGCGCGACGGGATGATTGAACAGTTCGGCAGTAACGAACCCGATGCGTAGTTGCGTTGGATTTGCTTCACATTGCCAACTGTTAAACCGCTGCGGAATTGCGTTCGCCAACAACTGGCCGTATTGGCGTGCAATATCCAGACAATATTCGGCCGTGTAGTTGGGCGAATAATTAAGCGTGAACAGCAGGTAGTTGTAGGTCTCCGCGAATTTTGGGTTAATTTCCAAAGCCCGGCGGAAACACCCAATAGCTTCCTCGGTACGTGCGATATCCTTAAGCGCGATTCCGAGGTGTATCTGCGCATCAACAAATTCCGGATTGATCTCGATCGCGCGCTTGTAGCACTCGATAGCCTCCCCGGTACGGTCGAGGTCCTTCAGTAGAATGCCAAGGTAATCATGTGCAGGGAAGAAATTCGGATTGAGTTCCAGTGCGCGCCGATAGCTGGCCTCCGCATCCGCAAACTGACCGAGCAATCGCTGCGTGGCCCCCAGGCTGGTAAGCGCTTCCACTGAGTAGGGCTTGAGTGCGACTGCGGTGCGGAAGCCGAGTGCCGCGTTTTCAAGCTGGCCCAGGTCCTTCAAAACGGTACCCAGATTGAATTGAAAGTGGGCGGAATTCGGGTTGAGCTGAACCGCCTTGCGATAGCAATCGAACGCCTCGTTGAACCGGCCCATGAAACGCAGCGCCGTGCCCAGACTATTGTGCGCCTCTGCATAGCCGGGCTTGAGCTGAACCGCACGGCGGAAGCTATTCACCGCATCATCGAGCAACCCACGCCCTCGTTGGACGTTACCCAGATTGAAGTGTGCGTCCGCATCTGCAGGTGCAAGCTCGGCGGTTTTGAGAAAAGCAGGCAAGGAGTCCTTGCCCAGCATTTGTAGCGCGGCGCCCAGCAGCTTCCACGCGTGGCTCGACGACGGGAACTGCGCCAATACAGAACGAGCCTTGACTTCCAGTTCCGCGTAGCGCCTGGTGTTGTACAAGGCGGTCAATTGATTGATTACTTCGGAAGCCGGCTCAGCCACCCGAGGTGCTCCCGCGTTTCCGCAGCAATGTTTGAATTTCTTCCCGCTGCCACAGCTGCAGGGATCATTTTTTCCGGGTTTCATAGTTGCAATGGTGGGCAACACAAAGAATTAAAAACAAACTCAATCCCGGTCCCCAGATGTTGTGTGTATCCAATGCGGTTCAGCGCAAGCGACGCTAAATTCAAACAACGAAATCACCGCGCATCAGCTCGCTCGCTTGTTCTATCAT
>JBARHR010000221.1:0-2088 GCA_049799335.1 Gallionella sp.
AAGTAAGTCTGGTTACGGATGTACGTTGCTGCGTTGCCGGCTTGAAACCGGACGTACCCATCAAATACGCGTCCACCTTGCGCATCTGCATCATCCGCTCGTGGGTGACAGCACTTACCTGAAGGGGCCGCAAAAATGCATTCCACAACTACGCGGATTGCTTAATGAATTTCCTAGGCAGGCGTTGCACGCCACTTGTCTGGCCTTGGAACATCCGGAGAGCGGTGAGGCCATGGAGTGGCGAGCGCCTCTGCCGGAGGATATGGAACAACTGCTGTTTAACATTCGTGCTTCGATTTTGTCACGCAAAACGACGGGGGAATCGGGATGAGCCTGATCGAGCATTGCATTGTTCCTGACTGGCCAGCTCCTGATCGGGTGCGAACTTTGCAGACCACGCGACTCGGAGGTCTCAGCGCAGCACCGTTTGACAGTTTCAACCTGGCGCAACATGTCGGCGACGCGCCAATCACAGTTGCAAGAAATCGCATGTTGCTGAGCTCCATATTTCCAAGTGAGCCAGTATGGATGGAGCAAGTGCACGGCGCTGCGGTAGCAAATGCCGGTAGCACGAGCTGTTTGCCCAGGGCAGATGCTTGTGTCGCACGAAAGTCTGCCGCAGTATGCGTGGTGATGACCGCCGATTGTCTGCCGGTGTTGCTGTGTGATACGCGGGGCAGCGTGGTCGGTGCCGCGCATGCCGGATGGAAGGGTTTGGCTGCAGGGGTGATCGAAGCAACCATACAGGACATGCAAGTGGACGCGAACGATTTGATGGTATGGCTTGGGCCGGCTATCAGCCAGGAATCTTTCGAGGTGGGTGATGAAGTGCGGGACACTTTTCTGAATGGGCAGGACCAAGCGAGTGTCGCATTTAAACCGGGCCGCATTGGAAAGTGGTACGCAGATATCTATTTCTTGGCACGCCAGCGACTGGAATCGTTGGGGGTCTCGCGCATTTACGGCGGAGGGCATTGTACCTATCGGGATAACGAGCGGTTTTTTTCCTTTCGGCGTGATGGAACGACCGGACGCATGGGAACATTCATTTGGCTGGAATAGCTACGGTTTTAACACCGGCGTTTGGTATAATCCGCGCCCCCTGATTTTTCGAATCGATTTCCGTGAGTATTCTGTTGTGGATTATCGTCGCCAGCCTCTGTGGTGGCGCTTTGAGCGTCGTTTGTGCCGCGCTCTTTGCACTCAATTCGCGCACCCAACGCTACTTGGGCGCGATGGTGAGCTATGCGATCGGCGCGTTGCTGGGTGCGGTGTTTCTCGACATACTTCCTGAGGCAATAAAACTTACGACCAATGTGGCTGCGCTAAGCGGAACCGTGCTAGTCGGGATCTTACTGTTCTTTGTACTGGAGAAGCTGGTCCTGTGGCGCCACTGTCACCACGAGCATTGCGAAGCGCATGAACTAATCGCATCTGAACAAAATAGTGATCACGGTCGCAGCGGAATGATGATCATGGTGGGTGATACCTTTCATAATTTTGTAGATGGCATCATCATTGCCGCCGCATTTTTGACAGACCTCCATTTGGGCATCATCACTTCACTAGCAATTATTGCGCACGAAATTCCCCAAGAAGTCGGCGACTTTGCGATTCTGTTACATTCAGGCTATAGCAAAACCAAGGCATTTCAGCTGAATCTCGTTTCCAGCTTTGCATCGGTGGCGGGTGGAGTGCTCGGCTACTACACTCTGCAAAGTCTGCAATCGTGGATACCTACGCTGCTGGCGATGGCGGCCGCAAGCATGATCTATGTTGCCGTTGCCGATCTGATTCCGGGACTGCACAAGCGAGCGCAGTTGAGAGATACACTGGAGCAGGTTGGCTTGATCGTGTTGGGCGTGGCGACCGTGGGCGGACTGCTGGAAATGTTGATATCCGCCTGACCCCGGCGATGCTTCGATTGGAATTTACTTTATGAGCAAGACGCGCACTTCCCCACAGGTTGGCTTTGTATCTCTTGGATGTCCCAAGGCGACGGTCGATTCGGAACATATTCTTACCCGTTTGCGTGCGGAGGGTTATTTGATTTCCTCCAGCTATCAGGATGCAGATTTGGTAGTAGTT
>JBARHR010000222.1:0-3655 GCA_049799335.1 Gallionella sp.
TGCTTTAGCAGGTGGTAGTTAAGTAAAGATAATAATATGGTTTCTTCGCTGGAATATATTGAAAGATAGCCGTTCCAGGGGGCCTGGGACATACATGTATTGCAGCGACCGTTTTTGCGGTCGCTTATTTCGCTAAGCGTTGCTGCGTGCCCAGCGCACAATTCCACCCGCATCCATCGCTCCCGCTTGCCGCGCCAATTCGCGCCCGCCCTTGAACAATGCCAATGTCGGAATGCTGCGGATATTGTATTGTGACCCCAGTTCCTGCGCTTTTTCGGTGTTCAGTTTAGCCAGCCGAATTTGCGGTTCAAGTTGTCCCGCTGCCTGGATAAAAGCGGGTGCCATCATTCGGCAGGGACCGCACCAAGGCGCCCAGAAATCCACAAGCACCGGAATATCGCTACGCGAGATATGTTGGTTAAAATTGCTGGCGTTCAATTCCACGGGGAGCGCGTCAAAAAGTTTTTGTTTGCACTTTCCGCAGGTTGGTTGTGATGCAAGCCTGTCGTTTGGCACTCTGTTCACTGCGTCGCAGTGCGGGCAGACGATATGCATAGAGTCAGTCATGGTTGTCCTTGGTGTCGGCTGTCCAGCCAAGATGAGGGCATCAGCTGAGATTTTAACTTCCGGATAAGGTCTTGATCGGGCTGGGCGTGGTAATTAGGTGTGCAACGGCTGCGCCGTCGTGAAACATCCACAGCGTGCCAGGCGGCATATTGATCCACGGCTCGTTATCGGTGAGTGGCTGGGTTGCAATAATAGCGACTCGATCATCCGGCGTGGTGACCTCGTTGAAATCAACCACTACATCCTCGTCGCTAAGGTGCGCGATGTTGAAAGGTGCGCGCCGCAACAGGTAGCTCAATTCGGTGGAGCTGTGCGCGAACAGGCACGTGCCGTTGGACAACAAATAGTTGAATATGCCCATGCCGGCAAGCTGATCGGTCAGCCCATGCAGAGCGGTGAATAGTTGGTCGCGTTCTGGCGGTTGACTACCGAATTGCTGGTGCAAACTTTGCAGCAGCCAACAGAAGATAAGTTCGCTGTCAGTATTGCCTACCGGCAGGAAACTGCCATCCAGGTGCGGTTGAAATTGCGGCAGGTTGCCGTTGTGCGCAAACACCCAATAGCGTCCCCATAATTCGCGCATGAACGGATGGGTGTTCTCCAAAGTCACGACACCCTGAGTTGCCTTGCGGATATGGGCGACAACGTTCAGTGAACGGATCGGATAATTGCGTACCAGTTCTGCAATAGGTGATTGTGCAGAGGGCAGCGGATCGAGAAACAGACGCACACCCTTGTCCTCAAAGAACGCGATACCCCAACCGTCGGCGTGTATATCGGTTGCACCACCGCGCTGTTGGAAACCGGTGAATGAAAAGCAGATGTCGGTGGGGACATTGCAGTTCATTCCAAGTAACTGACACATGACTGTATGTTTCCTCTGTTATGCCGGCACGCTGGTGTGGCTCGGTGAAGTACGTGCACTACCAAAAAAACAGCAAAGCGGCAATCGATTATCCGAATCTCATCGACAAATCGATCGCCTGTATATCCTTGGTCAGACCGCCGATAGATATTCGGTCTACACCAGTTTCAGCGATTGCGCGAACCGTATCCAGACTAACTCCGCCGGAGGCTTCCAGTTCCGCGCGTCCTGCCGTAATCGCGACTGCATCATGCATGGCCTGCAGATCAAAGTTATCCAGCAGAACAAGCGTCGCGCCGGAATCAAGTGCCAGACGCAACTGATCAAGGTCTTCCACCTCGATCTGTATGCTTACCCCATACGGTGCTACTTTCCTGGCATGCTGCAATACTTGAGGTATGCCGCCTGCCGCGAGGATATGATTTTCCTTGATCAATATGCCATCGAACAGGCCGATGCGCTGATTGTGTCCGCCACCCACCCTAACGGCGTATTTCTGCGCGATGCGTAAACCCGGAAGAGTCTTGCGAGTGTCCATAATTTTCACATCTGTTCCGACGACGGCGCCGACGTAGCGGCGCGTCACGGTCGCGGTGGCCGACAGCGTTTGCAGGAAATTCAGCGCACAGCGCTCTGCAGTAAGCAAAGCCCGGGCCATGCCGTGTATCTCACACAGCGGCTGATTTGGCTCGACTGGCATGCCATCGCGAAAGTGCCAGTGTATTTTGCACTGCGGATCAAGTTGCAGAAAGCACGCGTCAAACCACAGTGTGCCGCAAAGTACGGCAGATTGACGTGTGATCACTGTTGCGTTTGCCGGTGAGGCTTCGGCGATTAACTGTGCGGTCAGGTCGCCGCGACCGACATCCTCGTCCATAGCGGATCGAACTTGGTCGTGAATCTGTCGTGTAAGGCTGGCGTTAAACTGCATGCTGCGTCCTTGCTGTTGTTTCGGCTTGCAGAAACAAGTTACCAGATGTTGATGCGATTGTGTGGGCCCGGATCAAATTTTTATGCCACCGAGCAGATTGGCCGGGACGGCCTCATGTATGCGTTTCGGCGTGGACAGATTGAGGTTGTTCATTATGTTGACAAACCCTTCCAGGGACATTCCAGCGAAGCGGGTATTCAGCACCTTTTCTTCGCCGATGCAACTCACGCGCCTGCCCTTGTAATCGTGGCCGGGATAGACCAGCGTCTCATCGGGAAGAACGAACAGTTTCTCGGTAATGCTGTGGTACATCGCGGTGGCGCTGCCCTGCTGGAAATCGGTACGGCCACAGGCGTTGATCATCAATGTGTCACCGGTAAACAGGCGATCACGCCATAAGTAGCACAAACTGCCGGGAGTATGTCCTGGCGTGGCTATCACCCCGAGGGATTCGGAGCCGAATGCCAGTGTGTCACCATCGACCAGCAGTTTGTCGTATCCCGGCGCCCCGCAACTGTGTGCGATCACGGACGTTGCGCCGGTGCGCTGCCGCAGCAGGTGCGAGCCGGTGATGTGGTCGGCATGCACGTGCGTATCCAGCACCCAGTGCAACTTTGTTTTTAGCGCATCTAGCAGCGCAAGATACGATTCCACATGTTCCAGCACTGGATCGACAATTGCCGCGCTCCCCCGCCCGTCGCCAAGCAGATAGGTGAGGGCGGAAGAGTCCGGATCAAAAAACTGGCGAAATATCATGGGTTGTGCCTCTGTTTTGCTGGTTAATGGATATATGTGTGCGAACCAATCGAATGCAAGTCTTGAATTTTCCGCTTTACCCCCAATTTAGCTAACAATCAAATATTTCAGTGAAGGAAAAGTCATGCGTTTTGACAAACTGACCACTAAACTGCAGCAAGCCCTGTCCGATGCGCAAAGTCTGGCAGTAGGCGCGGACAATGCCTATATCGAGCCGCAGCATCTGCTGCTGGCGTTGCTCAACGATAGCGACAGCGGTACGGCTTCACTGCTATCGCGTGCCGGGGCCAATGTGGGCGCTTTGAAGCCCGCGCTGCAGCAAGCCTTGGAACGACTGGCAAAAGTGGAAGATCACAGCGGTGAAGTGCAGATGGGGCGCGATTTGTCCAATCTGTTCAATCTCGCCGACAAGGCCGCACAAAAGCGCGGCGATCAGTTTATAGCTTCGGAGCTGTTTCTGCTTGCGGCATGTGATGACAAGGGCGAGACCGGACGTCTGCTGAAACAGCACGGCGTGTCTCGAGGACCGCTGGAAC
>JBARHR010000223.1:0-9033 GCA_049799335.1 Gallionella sp.
GTGCAACACCATAGGCCAGCTTGGCTGAGTTCGGATCCATGGCAGATTGCATTTTGGAATATATTTGCCCATCTTCCGGCATACTAATTTCCTTTTTGACTTGCGCATCGCTCATGCCAATATCATGCAAACGACTGAAACGCATGTAGGTCGCGGAATGACAGGCCAGACATTTATCCGTAAACATCTTCGCGCCGCGCTGCAGGGAGGCGTTATCCTTCTCCAGCGCCGTCGGAAATGTGTCCAGAAGAATTTCAGTATTGGCAATTGCCATCGTCGGTACGGCTATCAACAGTGGCAGAAGCACCCATATTTTTTTGATTGCAATCATGTTAGCGAATCTCTCTCAATTATTTGGATGTCACGCGATCAGGTTCGGGCTTGCATTTGTCTATTTTTGTGTACCACGGCATCAGGAAGAAGAATGCAAAGTACACCACCGACAAGACGCGCGCGATCATGGTGTAGGTTGGAGTGGATGGTAATAAACCCAGCCAGCCCAGACCGATGAAACTCACCACAAAAGCTGCCAGAAAAGTTTTGTAGATCGGTCCGCGATAACGGATGGACTTGACCTTCCCGCGATCCAGCCAAGGCAAGAAGAAAAAGATCACCGTAGCCACGCCCATCGCCACCACACCGGGGAACTGCGAACCGAACAACGGCGGTATGGCACGCAATATCGCGTAGTAAGGTGTGAAATACCATACCGGTGCGATGTGTTCCGGGGTCTTCATCGGATTGCCCGGCACGAAGTTATTCGCCTCCAGGAAGTAACCATTGATTTCCGGCGCAAAGAAAACAATCGAGCAGAAGACAATCAAAAAGACGACCGCAGCGACTGCATCCTTGACCACCATGTACGGAAAGAAAGGAATTCCATCCAATGGATTGCCGTTCGCATCCTTGTGTTTCTTGATTTCGATACCGTCCGGATTGTTTGAACCCACCGCATGCAAAGCCACGATATGCACAAAAACAATACCCAGCAACAGCATCGGAATGGCGGCAACGTGCAAGGCGAAGAAACGATTCAACGTGGCATCTGAAACCACATAGTCGCCACGAATCAGGATCGCCAAATCGTGACCTATGTAGGGTACCGACGAAAACAGGTTGACGATCACCTGCGCACCCCAGAACGACATCTGACCCCACGGCAGCAGATAACCCATAAAGGCCTCAGCCATCAGTGCCAGGTAGATAACCATACCGATAATCCACACCAGTTCGCGCGGATTGCGATACGAACCGTACATCAATCCTCGAAACATGTGCAGATAAATCACCACGAAGAACATCGACGCGCCGGTGGAATGGATATAGCGCAGCACCCAGCCACCCTGAACATCGCGCATGATGTACTCGACCGAGGCAAAGGCTTGTGCCGCATCCGGCTTGTAGTTCATGGTCAGGAAAATTCCGCTGACAAACTGGATGACCAAGATCAGCAGCGCGAGCCCGCCGAAGAAATACCAGACGTTGAAATTTTTGGGTGCGTAATATTCGGAGAGATGTTCTTTCCAGGTTGAAATCAGTGGAAAGCGCTCATTTATCCACCCGATCAGTTTAGTCGCTAACTTGATCATGCGTTTGCCCCTTCCTTGCCGTCATCTCCCACCAACAGGCGCGTATCGCTCAAATATTTATGAGGCGGGATAATCAGGTTGGTCGGTGCGGGAACGCCTTTAAAGACACGGGCAGCCAGATCAAAACGCGAACCGTGGCACGGGCAGAACCAGCCACCTGGCCAATCTGCCCCCAAATCGGCCGGAGCGGCTTCGGGGCGGAAAGTTGGAGAACATCCCAAATGGGTACAGATACCGAGAACAACCAGAAATTCTGCTTTGATCGAACGGGTAGGATTGGAGCAATAATCAGGCTGTTGTTGAACGGTCGAAGCGGGGTCGACCAAAGCGCCGTCATGCTTGGAAAGCAAATCGAGCATTTCCCTGCTGCGCCGAACAATCCACACCGGCTTGCCCTGCCACTCGATGCTCAACATGGTGCCGGGTTCAATGGCGCTAATATCAACTTCAACCGGCGCACCCGCAGCTTTGGCACGATCGCTTGGTGTCAAACTTGCTACGAATGGTGTGCTAATACCTATTGCTGCAACTCCGCCTGCCGCTGCGGTTGCGGCTATCAGGAGATTTCGTTTGCGATGATCCACATTATCAGTCATATCCATCATTCCATCTTATAGAGAGTTATTTATCGTTAACGATCCAGGCACGCTTTACTTCATTTATTTCCTAATTATCTTTGGCACCTTGATTAACCCACTTCCTCAACACCAAAATAAATTGGCGATCCAATGTGCCGCTGCTATTCAAACCCATCGGCATTTTCAATCCCTTATTGGTACCGGTGAGCAATTTGGTGAAGGTACTGACCTCACTATTACCGGGAATAACCACTTTTCCAAATCTCGTTCCCTTCATGATGCCTTGATATGAAGTCAGATCCAGGCCACTCTTAACGTAACCTTTTCCACCCGGAGAATGGCAATTCACGCAATAGTCGTAGAGAATTGGCTGCACGTCCTGCTTAAAGCTAACCTCACTGGGCCCTAGCGCTTTCGTTGCTACCTGATATTGGGCACCTTGATCTTCCGTTGCCCGCGCGTTAAGCGTAAACGCGGCCAACACCGCCGCACCCAGTAGCACTCTAATTTTCATACTTCCTCCCCGTTTAAAGTTGCGGCAAAATGGATTTACCCGCAACTAGTGATCCCAATAGCAAAAAAACTAATTGTAAGAAGATATCAATTACGGTGGCAAGGTTACTACATTTTCAACATTTAAGCTTGGCGGGAGCACAACGGAGTAACTCCGTTTGGCTCGCTTCATTATGCTATACGGGGAGGTTGGAGCGCGCCATCTTGGAAGCACAGCAAGCAGCGGATTGAAGAAGACGTAAGTGTTGGGACCCACTACGTCAAAATTTCTTGCCAAAACCGGCGGATTCATGCTAACGGACTAGTCATACACAGTCGAGTTGCAGAATTTTCAGGGCCATACCCGGACGTATTCCGTTCAACGCGCAAAGCAGGTTGGTTAGCAGCCTAAGACGCCAACTTTCCGAGCAACAACGCAACTGACCAAAATGCTCGATACTGCCTAGACCGTGCCGTTCCCATTGTTTTCAAGAAACAAGAACACGCCGGTGTATGACGTGATCCGGCAAAGGACGCACCATTTGATCCACCTCCAATCTACATTGGCCAAGTGGTTTGCCAAAAACCATCGACGCAGTCCACTCACGTTAATATGACGAATCATCTCGCCAGGGTAAAGTTCTGCACGACATCGGCTGCGACAGATTTGTTCATCACAACAGACGATCCCGCCGTTTGCATCACAAAAAAATAGGCAGCTTCCGTGGTGCCTGGCGGATCGAAAACGGCTGCGCCGCTGACGGTATGCGTAGCCGGCACTGGCAAGTCAATCGGGGCGGTATGGTGGCCAACGCGAACTATGATGGTGGCGCTGCCACCGGTACCGCACTCGGCGTGTCCAAGGCTGTCTTGCTACCCCCAGTAGGTTTGACAGAATTGGACAGGCCGTTTGCGGTATTTGGTTCGAGCATCAGACGCAGCCGGGTGTAATGGCCCGCCGCCAACGGCGCGGTGCCAAGTTCATCCAGGGCGCCGTTGGTCAGATCGGGCAAGTTGATTTTTCTCGGCGAGTACAACGCTATATCGGCCCAACCCGCGGCATTGTCAGGTGCGTTGCTGCTCTGATGTACACGCACCTGGACGACTGTCCCATCAACTTTGGCAAACCAGCGGGCGGGTGCATCGGTCAATGAAATGCCGATCGAACCCGGTGCCGAAGCACTGCCTGTACCGCCGCATGCTGACACGATCATTGCAAGAAAAATGGCAATGAACCACGTCAATGTCTTGGAATTCGATTTGCTGCAAATCAAAGTCATCGGCGTCTTCATAGTTAACCCACGGTATCAGCCGTCAGGTAGGAAATGATTAGTCGGATGAAAGTGAATCTTTTACTTCGGAATAGAAGTAAGGTGAGTTTCTGACTATCGGGGGTGAACTTGCGTCGATGCGCGACGGCCGCAAAGTGCCGGTTTTCACCTGACTGTCAGAATGATGTATCGCGTCGTTGCGCCCCTGCACTTGCAGGAAGACCGCCTACGGCACAACTGGTGCCGGTAACTTGTAGGTCAGTTTTCCGCTCCCGGTTAACAGCGTATGGCTTACCGGGAGACTACCGGCAAATTCGACCAACCCCAGATTGCACGGCGCACTTACAAGCACGTCGCTGTTCTCGGCTTCAATTAGCCGCACCTCGGTCTTCCAGTATTTACTCGGAAATATCGACCAGTTGCGTTGAACGATATTCTTGGCGGTCTGCTTGGCGGCGCTCTCCAGAAACCTCGCTTGATTGGCGTCAGGCTCGTTACTCAGCGCGGAACTGGTGAGTTGGTAACAAAACAACCTGCCGTCGCCATGCTTGAAGGTTGCGCCCGCGGAAAACGCATAATGCACGTCACCGGAAAGAAATGTACAGCGCGTGATTTCCATGCGCTGGCTTACGGTATCCATGAAGTTGACGAACCCTTCCTTGTTTGAATGCCACGACTCCGCATCCAGTGTGTTCACCAGCCATCCTGTCAGCGACCCTTGCACATTGAGCAAGCCTTCAAGTCTCTGTACCCACTTGTAGCTTTCAATCTTGCCCGCAAACCACAAAGCGAGATGCTGCAGAGCTTCAACGACGGCATAGCCCATCACCGGAGTCGCCGCGATAAATACCGGGCAAGTATCACTGCCAATCTGCTGGCCGGTTTTCAACTTGGCCCATTCGACACGCAGCCAATCGAGCGCGTAGCGATCCAGCAATTGCGCGGGGTAGTACTTGCTTTCGAATTGGCGCTGCGTCCGGGAATCGATCGCGATGATGGGCGGGTCGGTGGGAACTGAAAATCCCCATCCGCGACTCTTCCAGGTATGCAGATCGTAACGCTCGCCGACCTGCGGGTCGTCATTGGCATCGCCCAGGTGCTGCGCAATAGTAAGGACAAGATCCTTGTCGAAGTTATCCGGATCGTTGCCCCAGGCCTGAAATCCCCAGTAAGCAGCCAGTGCATTCGAGACTATGCGTTGTCCCATCGGCGACTGGCGCACACCGTCATACCAGTCCTGGGTTATGTTCCAATCGTCGGTCACGTCATGATCGTCGAATATCATGTAGGTAGAGACGTTCGCCAACAGCCTGCGTATATTCCCCAGCGTGCTGTGATAAGAACGCAACGGCTGTTGCTGTTTTCCAAATGCATCCGCTGCGCCATCCGCCACCCCCAGGCCCTGCAATGCGTTCAGGTCCCATACAGGTTCCCACGCCGGGAGGTTGCCGAATGCATAGATGTACATCGCGGCAAATTCGCCGAACGTGAACAATTGGTTTTCCGATTGCCCGGAACTAAACCCGGAATCGATGCCATTGTGTTTTTCCTGCAGAGCCTGTTTGCGACCATGCAACGGTATCGTAGACGGGTCAAGAAAATCCACAGCTGACGAACCTCCGCTGACCAGCGGCAACTTTTCCTGTGCACCCGTTATCGCAAGCGCTTGCTGGCGCAGCATCGCCAGCAAGGATATCGCGACATCGTCGGCATATATTTGATCACCGGTCAACAACAGCACCGCGGGGCGTTGCGCGATATCGTCACAGGTTTGTTCCAGCAACGTATGGCCGTGTGTAAGCGCATCCGGTAGCGGCGTCTGGGTGCTCGCGTCAAAACCTCCATGCGGCTTGCGGCAGCTCCCGTGCAGAATGTGTTTTAGCGCGCGTGGAATATAAAAACTGGGATAGGGATGCGCACCGTAAACCAGCTTGCTGAGTTCCTCGTCGGAGAACAACGGTGAACGAACGCTGCTGCCAGCTTCGACCTTGTCCAGGCAATAGTAGAGCAGTTCATCCGGCCGAAAACCCGCGCCATCATTGGCACGTGCTTGCAGCAAATACACGTGCAGGTTTTTGCCGAGTTGTACCCGCTGAGAAGGCAACTCGCCCGGATCGCTCTGACCCAGCGCATTGCGGTCGGCGTCCATGACGGTCAATTGCAACAACAGCGGCTCGGTACTGGCCAGCCACACGCAAACCCTGTTTTTTGTGGTCCTGCGCAAGACAGGACCTGCCAATAGCTTCGTATCCATAAATCCTCCCTATTAGTCCGGAATGCAATTACCTTGCGTGCCGTTCGTGCTGAGCCTGCCGAAGCACAAGAATTCATTCACATTTCGACAAGCCTGTTCTGAGCGAAGTCGAAGGACTCAATGCGAACGGATTCCTGGATAAGAGTTTTCCGGATCAACAATACGTAACGAGCCAAAACACTTTTTATTGTCTGCAGCGTTTCACCTGCCGCTCCGTCACGAACTGCTCGAATCCCGCCCGCTCAAACGTCCTTGCAACTTCCGGATGCCGCAAGACGCATACTGGCACAAATTTTTCCCCTTGTTTGACTTGTTGGTGCGTGCATCAGACGTGATCCGGCGCACCGAAATATTGCCTCGCGACTAGCTGTCGGGACGCAGGTCAAAAATCAGCACTTCCGCGTCTTTGCCGTCACCAATGTCTATCACATTTTCCCCGCGAACCCGTGCACCGTCGCCGGCCTCGAAGCGTTGCCCGTTGACGGATACTGCGCCGCGTGCAAGATGAACATATGCCAAACGCCCCGCGGCGAGCTGCAACCGGGCGTGTTGATCGCCGGCGAAGCAACCGGCGTAAACGCGCGTATCCTGGTAAACCGACAACGAACCATCCTCCCCGTCCGGCGAAATAACCAACCTGAGTCGCCCGCGCTTTTGTTCGTCCGGAAACTTTACCTGCTGATATCGCGGCGTGACTCCCTTGCGGTCCGGTGTAATCCATATCTGCAGGAAATGCACCGGTTCCTGTTTCGAATGATTGAATTCGCTGTGCCTGATGCCGGTCCCCGCGCTCATCATCTGTACGTCGCCGGGGCGGATCACCGATCCGGTTCCCATCGAATCCTTGTGTTCAAGCGCACCGTCCAGTACATAGGTAAATATTTCCATATCGCGGTGCGGATGCGTCCCGAAACCCTGCCCCGGCTGAACGGTGTCATCGTTGATCACCAGCAGACTTGAAAATCCCACCTGTTGGGGATCAACATAATTTCCGAATGAAAATGTGTGGCGCGACTGTAGCCAGCCAAACTCGGCAGTACCACGATCTTTTGCATTGCGCATTTCCAGCATGGTCACCTCCAATCAAGTGTTCGTCGTCAAACCATACGCTGTCAAGTGCATATTGGCAAACTTCCGGAGTGTTCCAAGCGACAGTATCCATATCCCCGGTACATGCTTTCAGATGTTTATCGCCGGTAGCCTTCAGGATGGATATCCTTAACACGACTTAGGCGATCCGATTTTCGTGCGACTTTCTTGCGCAAATTCGAGCGATGCGAAGAATCTCGCGGTCGGTACCAATTACCTGAACTCGTCTCCGTCCATAATAGACTTCAGATTTCGCACCGTATTCCAATTGCGGCTTGTCATTGCAACACCGAGCAGACGTTCCATGCTGGCCGCCAGTTTTGATCTGGCTATGCCATCCGGTGCATGCAGATAGCACACCTGTTTTGCCAGATGGAAGCGCTCGCTCGCACACTTGATCTTCTCCAGCGCCTGCATGTCGGGCTTGCGCGGAATATCCGCAAGAAAATTCAGGTGCAAGGTATTCGGCGCGGCCTCTGCGTAGGGATTGTCCTTGATTGCCTTATCCAACGCCGCAGCATCCAGCAGCAATACGTGCGGCTCGAATCCATGGCTGGCCTTGATAGCCGCACTGATCTTCGCGGCAAGTTCGGCAGCGTGCGAGTTGCTGCTGCGAAATATCGCATTGCCGCTCTGAATGTAGGTCTTGATATTCTTCAAGCCCAGGCCGCCCAGCACGGACACCAACTCCCTCATCGGCAGGATATTTTTCCCGCCTACATTGATCCCGCGGAAAAGTGCGATATAGGTTTTCATCCCCCGACTCCTATTCCAAGGCAGCGCTATAAACCACTCAACACCATTAGACTAATCGAGCGCTTTTTCCAGCACCTCAAACTTCAACCCGTCTACCTTGGGCAGCCCGAATCTTGGGTCCGTTGCAGGGAATGGCCTGATCTCGCCGGTGCGACGATATCCGCAGCGCTCATAGAAGGCTATCAGCTCGTCACGTAAAGTAATCACCTGCATCTGCATTTGTTCGGCCTTCCAGTTCGCACGCGCAAAACGCTCGGCCTCGTTGATGACGCGACGTCCCAGACCCTGCCCCTGCAAGACCGGTTTGATCACCAGCATGCCCATGTAGGCGGTGACCGCGTCCTTCTGCTGCACATGCACTGAACCTGCCATTTCGCTTCCTCGTAAACACAGCAGGAACACCGAACGCGGCTCGCTGATCAGCTCCGATATTTCCTTTGTGTCGGTGCGCTGCCCGCCAAGTATGTCCGCTTCCGTGGTCCACCCGACCCTGCTCGAATCGCCTCGATACGCAGAATTTACCAGCGCGACGATGGCATCCACATCTACAGCCTTGGCGATGCGAATCGCCGGATCTCCATTACTCGCGCATGCAACTTGTTGTCGGGGCAATTTAGTCATCTGCAATCAAGGGAGTTACCCACACGAAGTCTTGCAGCAGCTTCTGTTCGTAACCAGAAGAATAGTAAACCAACCCGGGTACCCGGCAAACACCGCCCGATCCGCCATTTCGGCTAGAGCCGCGATCCGGTTTCCGGGTTTCGCCGTACTCCCGCCTTTGCAACAGCAGGAAAAACGCGTTCAGTCGGCATGTCCCCATATTTTTTGCTTCAGCTTCATGGCGATAGTACCGACGCCGAGAAAGGCGACGCCTAACAGAACGAGTGTTATCGGCCAGCCTAGTGAATTTGCAAAATGCTTTGCGGTATAAAAGCTGATGAAGCCGAGCATGGCGACCACCGTTGTGAACAACAGTGCCCTGCTTTGCAGCACCACGCATTCAT
>JBARHR010000224.1:0-10285 GCA_049799335.1 Gallionella sp.
GTTTTCAATCTCGATGTCTTGGGCTTTAATCGCGGTAATGTAGTCGATATCGGCGCGCTTTTCGAAGGAGGTTCGGATTTCTCTCGGTGAAGCCTTTTGCATCTCGGGATCGTGGGCGATCGCGGCCAGGACATTTTTCACTTGCGCGTACTGCATATACGCCGGTATGACCTTAAGGGCAAGAATGCTTCCCAACACCACCAGAAATGCGGCGATAAGAAATGTGCCAAAACCCAAACCATATTGCCCTTTGGGCATTTTAGTGATCATGATGTCTCCCCCGAAGAAATCTCTAAATTGACAGGCCGATGCGCTTCAAATCCGAGAAATTCATCCAGACAAAAAACGCCTTGCCGACAATCTGATAGTCTGGAACAAACCCCCAGTAACGGCTGTCGCGGCTGTTGTCGCGATTGTCACCCATCATGAAATATTGCCCTTCAGGAACTTTGCAACGCACCATTTCATTGTCATATGAGCAGTTTTCCCGGCCGGCAAACTCCGAAATCGACCCCAGATGTAGCGTCGGCACCTCAGGATTAACCAGTATCGGATGTTTGCGCTCGTCCAGCGATTCAATGCGTCTTTCGGTGTGCACGAAATTCAGGCCCTGCTCGACGTAGTTGTAGTCGCCATCTGCAGTCTGAACCTGCTCGACTCCGTTGATACGCAGATGTTTGTAGCGGTATTCGACTGTGTCACCAGGGATCCCGACGACACGCTTGATGTAGTCGACCGACGGGTTTTCTGGATAGTGAAACACCATCACGTCTCCCCGTTGCGGATTGTTGATTTGTATCAATTTCTTGTTGACGATGGGCAGACGGATACCATAGGTGAATTTATTGACAAGTATGAAATCGCCAACCTGCAGCGTCGGTATCATCGATCCCGATGGAATCTTGAACGGCTCAACCAGAAATGAACGTATGCAGAACACTATCAGTATTACCGGAAAAAAACTCTTGGCATATTCCACCCACCACGGCTCCGCAACGTTGCTGCCGCGTTTCGCCGCAAGCGAATACTTGTCCAATAGCCAAACACCGCCAGTGACCAATAACAAGATAAACATTATCAAAGCAAAATCCATTGCCACTCCCTAAACCTTAATCGTCCACTCGCAAGATGGCCAGAAAAGCCTCCTGCGGAATTTCAACACTACCCACCTGCTTCATGCGCTTCTTTCCCGCTTTTTGTTTTTCCAGCAATTTCTTCTTGCGCGAGATATCCCCGCCGTAACACTTTGCCAGCACATTCTTGCGCATTGCCTTGACGTTTTCGCGCGCGATTATGTTCGCGCCTATGCTAGCCTGTATAGCGACGTCGTACATCTGCCGCGGAATCAGTTCGCGCATTTTTGCAGCCACTTCGCGACCCCGGTACTGGCTGTTGGCGCGATGCACTATCACAGCCAGCGCATCAACCTTCTCCGAATTAATCAGCATGTCGACTTTGACTACGTCGGCGGCCCGATACTCCTTGAACTCGTAGTCCATGGAAGCATAACCTCGCGACACCGATTTCAGTTTGTCGAAAAAATCCATCACGATCTCGGCCATGGGCATTTCGTATACCAGCAGCACCTGCTTGCCATGATAGCTGATGTTGATTTGCATGCCGCGCTTCTGCGTGCACAGGGTGATTACCGACCCTACATACTCGTTGGGCATGTACAGGTTTACCGTGACTACCGGCTCGCGTATCTCGTCAATCTTGGACGGGTCCGGCATTTTGGACGGATTGTCAACGGTCAGTACCGTGCCATCGCGGAGCAACACTTGGTAGATTACGGTCGGCGCAGTCGTGATCAGATCCATGTCGAATTCTCGCTCCAGCCGCTCCTGCACGATCTCCATATGCAGCAATCCGAGGAACCCGCAACGAAATCCAAATCCCAATGCCTGCGATACTTCCGGCTCGTAGCGCAACGCGGAATCATTCAGCTTCAGTTTTTCCAGCGAATCGCGCAGCGCTTCGTACTGGTTGGACTCTACCGGAAACAAACCGGCAAATACCTGTGGCTGGATTTCCTTGAAACCCGGCAACGGCTCCGCCGCCGGTCTTGCCTGATGGGTTACGGTATCGCCGACCTTGGCCGATTTAAGTTCCTTGATGCCGGCAATAACGAACCCCACCTGGCCCGCGCTCAGGGACTCTCGCGTTCGCGATTTCGGCGTAAACACGCCGACATTTTCGGTAAGATGTTGAGCCCCGGTCGCCATGAACAGAATTTTCTCCTTGGGCATGAGGGTACCGTTCTTGATCCGTACCAGCATGACGACGCCAACATAGTTGTCGAACCAGGAATCAATGATCAGCGCCTGCAATGGTGCATCGGGATCACCTTGAGGCGGCGGCACTTTAACGAGTAGCGCTTCGAGCACATCCCGCACGCCCACCCCGGTTTTTGCCGAGCAATGCGTCGCATCTTGAGCAGGAATGCCAATTACGTCCTCGATCTCGGTGATTGCATTTTCAGGATTGGCCGACGGCAGATCAATCTTGTTCAACACTGGCACCACTTCCACCCCTAGATCCAGAGCGGTATAGCAGTTTGCCACCGTCTGCGCTTCCACACCCTGGGAAGCATCAACCACCAGTAGCGCACCTTCGCATGCCGAAAGGGAGCGGGAAACTTCATATGAAAAATCCACGTGACCCGGCGTGTCAATCAGATTCAAGTTATAAACCTGTCCGTCGCGGGCCGTGTAGCTCAAGGCGGCAGTCTGCGCCTTGATGGTAATACCGCGCTCCCGTTCCAGATCCATTGAATCGAGTACTTGTGCTTCCATCTCGCGATCCGACAAGCCGCCGCATAGATGAATGATGCGATCAGCCAGTGTGGATTTGCCGTGATCTATATGCGCTATGATCGAAAAGTTACGGATTAACTGCATGGAGTCCAATGTATGAGTTTGCGCCTGACGCAGTGATTTGGAAAAAGGGAGAATTTTAGCCGATTTGGGCTGAGTACGCAGGACTGTAGTGACATGAAAGACGTGATTCACTGGACAGTATTACTACTCCCAGCGCCGCAGCTCAATTTCGACGCGCAAGGGCCTGGCCGCAAGTCCGCTATTACCCGCTGAATTCGGCCATTTCTGTCAGTAAAGCTATTATTCTTCCAATCTGATCGCAACATACAATACGTTGTCGGCGCGCCTCACCAACAAAGCCACGTTTCTGTCGTTGGGGATCTGCTTCAGGAAAGCATTCAATTGCGAAACTGACTCAATCTGCGCGCTGCCAATTGCAAGAAGTATATCGCCAGGACTCAGTCCTGCCGCGCGTGCAGAGCGACCTTGAACTTTTTCTACCGCCAAACCACCGCTGATCTGCAGTTCCTGCTGCTGATCCTTGTCCAGCTTGCTCACCAGAATCCCCAATCTGGGGATAGACTCTGGTTGATCGCTGTCTCCTTCGGCAAGACTTCCGGCAGCGCCGTCATCTGGCATCTTTCCGACTTCGACTGTTACTTGCTTTGCGGCGCCCTTGCGCCATAGGTCAACCACAACTTTGCTACCGGGCTTGGTCGCCGCTACGATCCGTGGCAAGTCACCGGAACTTTCCACTGTCTTGCCGTCGAATCTCAATATGACGTCGCTGGCTTCGATTCCCCCCTTGCCGGCCGGGGCATTTCTTTCCACACTGCTTACCAGCGCACCATTAGGTTTGGTCAATCCGAATGATTCTGCCAATTCCTGTGTCAGCTCTTGTACCGTCACCCCGATGCGTCCCCGAGTGACTTTGCCCCCAGTGCGCAATTGATCCGCGACCTGTATTGCCACGTCAATAGGAATCGCGAACGACAATCCCATCGAACCGCCGGAGCGGGTGTAGATTTGTGAATTGATGCCGACCACCTCGCCATTCATATTGAATAGCGGCCCGCCGGAATTACCGGGGTTGATCGCTACATCGGTTTGAATGAACGGAACGTAATTGTCGCTCGGCAGCGACCGGCCCTTGGCACTGACTATTCCTGCCGTTACGCTGTTGTCAAAACCGAAGGGAGAACCTATGGCAACCACCCATTCTCCGACCTTGAGTCGATTCGAATCTCCTTTGGTAATCACCGGCAAACCGCTTGCCTCAATTTTCAGTAGAGCCACATCAGTCCGCTTGTCAGCACCAATGACCTTGGCGGTAAATTCGCGCTTATCGGTAAGTCTTACGGTAATCTTCTCGGCATGATCCACAACGTGAGCGTTGGTCAGTATGTATCCGTCGCTACTGATCAAGAATCCGGAGCCGAGAGACTGCGATTCTTGTTCGTGAGGCATTTGCGGCGCAAATCGCTTGAAGAAGTCATAGAAGGGGTCGCTTTCCGGAACGTTCGGCAAGTCGGGTGCGTTTTGAATTACCTGTTTGGTGCTGACGTTGACAACTGCGGGCCCCTGCTTCTCTACCAGATCGGTGAAATCCGGCAAATCCTTCGCGTAACTGGAAACTCCAAAAGCCATTCCCAAGACAAATAACATCTGAACTAAGTACTTTTTCAGCATGCCTACTCCAATCATTAAAATTTCTTGCGGAATTTGCGCGAAACCAGTCAGCTTAGAGTTGTTCCTGGGACAGCCTGGAAATACTGGGCCGATAACGATTACCAGTCGAACTGCTGGCAAACCATTTCGCGATGACAAAGCCAGCAGCCAAGCCAAATAACGCCCCTAGGGCCGAGTACGCATCGCTTGAAACAGGAGATTGACTCCAATTGCTGCCTAACATTGCACCCACGACCAACAAAATCAAAGGTATTAGGTATACCTGGCCAATTCCCCTGATAACCGCACCATCAGCTACCGTGACGATCACTTCGTCCCCGACGACTGCGCTTATCCGGTTGGTCACTTTGAATTGGCGCGGTTGGCTGCAAAACAGACTGGACAGCTTGCTCGCCCCGCACCCCCTGCCGTCGCAGTGACCACAGCCATTGCCCGTGCTAGCACGAACCATTGCATTTTGCCCATCCACCTGAACAACGACAGCGCGCGTTTCGAGCATGTTATCTGCCGCTATATCGGACCGAATCAAAAACCTTGATCACGGTTTTGGGCGGAACTTCACCGACAACGGTAATCAGGTGATTTTCGACCACCTTGCGGTACAAGTTTATTGCTCCGCGGCTGGACAAACCGTCCACATCGTCGTCGTCGCGATCATTGGGCTCGACGAAAATCGAAATGGCGCTGAAACCGTCGGAATAAACCATTTGCGTTACGGGCGCATGCTTGCCATGCATTGGCCGTTCAATTTCCATGGTTTTTTTGAATCCAAGTGGCATCGAATCTGCCACCCAACCGCTGATCGTAGGAACGATCTCTTTCGACGTATCGATAGGTTCGTGATGATAGGAGTCCTTGAATTTGGCAATTTCTTCGTGTGACAGACCTGAACCAGGTGACTGGTGTATCCAGTCACGATCAAACTTTCCACCTATTTGCAGCTGGGTAAATGAATATTGCTCGACAACCTGGTTCTTGTCGTTCAAAACCGCAGCCTTAAGCAGCAATCCTGAGTCAGTATGAACCCATATTTTGTGCATATAGCGCAGGTTATCTTTGGGCACAAACAATATTGCCTGCGCTTCGTAGCCTGCGACCTGCTCCTTACCGGTGTCCCGTGCCTGATAATTGGTACTCAGCGCGGTCAACTGTCCAGACAACAATGAGGGGAATCGGCCTCGTCCCTCATGGCTGTCTACCGGAATCATCTTGTGATTCAGGTAGCTCCATACTTGACCATGATGACGGACAATTTCCCGCTTGGGCCCATCCAGGCTCTCGATTCTTTCGTACTCGCTATCCGACTCAGCAAGGTGAGTAATTCGCGAAGTTTCTACCCTATTGTCATACTGGTAGACGAAGACACCGCTGTAATCCGTCTGATGGCCCGCAAACGCAACTGTCTTGAGCCAATCCAGACTGCTGTATCCGTCTCCAGCCATAACGTTACAAGTGAACGTGAGCAGCAGTCCGCCCAATAGTCTCCCGCAATTCATCGCTGACTTACCTGATGTCATTTGTTTTCGGGATTAAACGACACCATACGGATATACGATGCACCGCCATTCATGTCTGTACTTGGTGAAAATTCCTGATGGGCCATCAAGTACTCATTGGAAATCGGTTTTATCTGGACACTCACTGGGCGAATTGCATTTTGTTGCATGGCCATTTGCGTAACCGATTCCCGACCGATCTGCTGGGACATCCAGATGACAACGCTGAAAGCAACTACGGAAGCTGCCGCCGAAATCGCAATAGTACGAATACTGCGTTTCGCCATTTGTCCTCGCGGTGCCAATATAGTAGGTTCATCCAGCAGACGTTTGCGGACATTGGCACTCATATCACAATGAATGTGTTCAGGTTGACGCAATACGTCCCCGATCAAGTGGTAGATTTCCCAGTCCTTGCGCGCGCCGGCGCCTTTATTCATACGGCTTAACAGGCTATCGGCCTCATCTTCAAACAGCTCGCTGTCCATCAATGCAGAAATTTCATGCTTCATAATTTACCACCTATTACCTTTACTAGTTTCCAACAAGGGCCTCAGATTTTCCGCTACCGCCTCACGTGCCCGGAATATTCTAGACCGTACCGTTCCGATCGGGCAATTCATGACTATTGCGATTTCCTCATAGCTCAATCCTTCAATTTCCCGCAGTGTCAGGGCACTGCGCAAATCCTCAGGGAGTTGCTGCAATGAAGATTGCACCACATCGACAACCTGTTTGCTCATGAGTTCATTTTCCGGCGTTGTTACCTCCCTCAACAGGCTGGCTTCTTCAAACGATTCCGAGTCTTCCGAATCAAATGGCGTACTGGTCGGAGGTCGGCGCTTGTTCGCAAGCAAATGGTTCTTTGCGGTGTTTATTCCGATACGGTACAGCCAGGTATAAAAGGCACTTTCGCCGCGAAAGCTCGCCAAAGCCCGGTAAGCCTTGATGAATGCGTCCTGCGTAACGTCCTCCGCCTCACCCGGATCTTTGACAAATCGCGAAATTAGGCGACCAAGCTTGCGCTGGTACTTGGTTACCAGCAAATCGAAGGCGTGCTTGTCCCCACGTTGTACGCGCTCAACCAACTGCTGATCTACTTCTTTGTCTGTCATCCCCGACTATTCCAATGCGGTATCCGGCTATACAACTTCATTTTTCGGCCGCAAGTATAACCGCTCTGCCTAACCTTCGTAAGCGATGCCGACGCGCATATCGAACCGGATCGGCAAAAAACTGGCACGAGAGTGTCAATGCGCCCGATCAAGTGTAGAAGTTTTGTTATAGTCACCTATCCACTAACCATCGAGAACTGATTTGCTGCAATTTGACGCACTGATAATAGGGAGCGGTCTCGCCGGATTGTCCTTGGCAATCAAATTGGCGGATCGCATGAAGGTAGGTTTGATCACCAAGAAATCCCTGCTGGACGGAGCGAGCGGCTATGCGCAGGGCGGAATAGCGGCTGTCATGTCGCCCGTGGACAGTATCGGCTCACATATCGAGGACACCCTGACAGCGGGGGCCGGACTCTGTGATGAAGCGGCCACGCGTCTTGTGGTTGAGAATGGCAAAGCGGCTATTGACTGGCTGATCAATCAGGGCGTACCGTTTACTCGAGATAATACGAGCGACATCGGCTATCACCTCACACGCGAAGGCGGGCATAGTCAAAGACGCATCATCCATGCTGCGGACGCGACCGGCCTAGCCGTACAGGAAACGCTGGCTTCGCGAATTTCGCAGCATCCCAATGTCACCATATTGGAAAACCATATGTCGGTAGACCTGATCACTGGCAGCAAGATCGGGCGAAATGACAATGCCTGCTGCGGCGTATACGCACTGAACAGCCTGACCGGAGAAGTCATTACGATCTCATCGAGAACTACGATATTGGCGACGGGTGGTGCCGGTAAGGTTTACCTCTACACCACCAACCCGGACACGGCAACAGGCGATGGTATTGCGATGGCTTGGCGCGCGGGCTGCCGTATAGCGAATATGGAATTCATTCAGTTTCATCCAACCTGTTTATACCATCCGCACGCTAAGTCGTTCTTGATCAGTGAGGCGGTGCGTGGTGAGGGCGGTATCCTAAAGTTACCGGATGGAACTCGATTTATGCCGTGGCACGATGATCGTGCAGAACTCGCGCCGCGAGATATCGTTGCGCGAGCGATAGACTACGAAATGAAAAAAGGCGGTTTGGACTGTGTTTATCTGGACATTTCCCATCAATCGGTCGAGTTTCTTCAGGAACACTTTCCGAACATCTACTCGCGCTGCCTAAAACTGGGAATCAACATCGCCAAGGAAGCTATTCCAGTTGTTCCCGCTGCGCACTATACCTGCGGAGGCATAGTCACCGACTTGAATGCTCTAACCGATGTGGAGAATCTTTACGCGATCGGGGAAAACGCTTATACCGGCTTGCACGGTGCGAATCGACTTGCGAGCAATTCGCTGCTGGAATGCATGGTGTTTGCCGACGCGGCCGCGCAACATATACTCGGCAAACCATTTGTGGATCCGACAAGCCTTCCTGCATGGGACGAAAGCCAAGTCACAGATGCGGACGAGGAAGTCGTCATTGCCCACAATTGGGCTGAATTGCGACATTTCATGTGGGACTATGTAGGTATCGTGCGCACCAACAAACGACTTCAGCGCGCGCAACGCCGAATTCAATTGCTACAAGATGAAATAGATGAATACTATGCGAATTTTCATATAACGTCGGATTTGCTGGAATTGCGCAATCTGGTACTCAACGCGGAGTTGATCGTCCAGAGCGCGCTACAACGTCATGAAAGCCGAGGACTACATTTCAGCAAAGACTATCCGGGTTTGTTGGACAGACCCATTCCCACTATACTTTCCAACAATGCCTGCTAGGCATATTTCAAAGCTACACAAAATTCTCGATAGCGACCGGGCGCCAACGCATCCGGAAAGATCACCCTTGAACTCTTGAGAATACGCCCTGACATGTCTACCCTTATCAGGACAAAGTATGGGCTGACGAAGGTTTTCCCCACCGACGAGCAAGCAAATTTTGAACCATTCCTTGTGACAACCGACAATCCGTTTGGCGCCACTGCAACGATTCTCCATGAATTTGGCAATAACATTAAAACATCACGGAACAGAAAATAGCCAAGATTCAAGATTGTCGACAGAATCAATACACTCCTGATCGCGAGTGGCAATTCGGTCAAGCATACAACGACAACCGCTATCAAGTGTGCACTCACCAGAAAAGTAAACAGCCGCAGCGACGGTCTGATCGCCATTTTGCCCGATCAAGGCAGGTACTAGAAGAAATTTGCCGAGGCAAAAATCAAAGCCATAACCAACAGCAACATCACTAGCACAAACAACAGGAAAAATTTACCCCCACCGGATGGGGCGGGCATCTCAACTCGTACATGCGATGGCGAAGTACTGTCAATAGGATGCTTTGGTGCGGAATTGAAAATCTCTTCCATGCTTGGTCGTGAAATTCTTAGGGTTTTTGACAATTCATCGACGACATCGCTGGTTGCCGTCAACGACGCCAGACGTAGTGTCGCTGCAGAAGAATCAAACGCTTGCGACAGGCCGGTTAACGATGAGGACAACGCTTCCTCTTCGCTGGAACCCGCGGCTCTGGCCATGTCGACGGCATGTGAGAACTTAATTTCCTCCCTACCGGAGACCCTTGATTTGTCTTTCTTCTCGACATGGGAAAACACCTCACGACAGGCTCGCAAATCCACAGCAAAATCCTGGGCACTCTGGTAACGGTCTTCCAGCTTTTTTGCCAAAGATTTGGCCACGATGAAGTTCATCATTTCCGGGACTTCCGGATTGAGCGTATTCGGTGGAGCGGGCACCGCGTTCAAGGTCTGGTACATAATCGCATTGACGTTGTCGCCGTTAAACGGCGATTGCCCGGTAAGCATTTCATAGAGCATCACGCCCAATGAAAAAATATCGGAACAATGGTCTATCGCCTTCCCCATGACTTGCTCAGGCGACATATATTTTGGAGAACCCAGCACCATCCCAGTCTGGGTTTGCACAGCAGATGAGGCCATGCGCGCGATTCCAAAATCTGTGATCTTCACATGGCCGTCACGCACCACCATAACGTTCGATGGCTTTACATCACGATGAACAATGTCATGTTCGTGCGCATATGCCAAACCCTGCGCAACCTGTGCCGCAATGTCCAACACCTGATCGACCGGCAGCAAACGCTGGTCGTTCATGATGTCGCGCAACTCCCTGCCCTCA
>JBARHR010000225.1:0-4548 GCA_049799335.1 Gallionella sp.
GCCCAGGGAGGCAATAAGGGAGTAAATAATCGATTTTCTAATACGCATTAAAATCTCCTCCTTTTGTTAAGACATTTGAACCATTTTGAAAATTGACCGAAGGAAACTGTCCCCCTTTGTTTATGACGAATACTGATTCGATGTGGAAGTTGATGCAAATCCATTTGGCATGCGTTGAAACACACAAATCGCTTCAAGACGCTGCGCGATTACTTGGTGTAATCTGTTGTAATATTGCCACGATACTAAGACTTTTGGCGACTCGCCACGATAACTCTTTCGGGTTATGAGACGGTAGGTGCGAGAATTCCAAAATTGGAGGTAGATACCATGATATATCGTTTGGTTGCCGCAGTTTGTTTGCTGTCCGGAACGGGCGGCGGGGCCATGGCGGCCGGCGATTACATGGCTGTCTCCGTAAAGACAGGCAGTTTCGACGACGTCAAGGAATGGGTTGAAATGGCGATTACCGACCGTGGAATGGTAGTGAACAATGTGTCCCACGTTGGCGATATGCTGGAAAGAACGGGAAAGACACTAGGGGCCAACAAAAGAATTTTTCTGCAAGCCGAAGTCTTGGAGTTTTGCAGTTCGGTTGTGTCGCGCAGCATGATGGAACCAGACCCGGACAATATCGTGTTTTGTCCATATACGATTTCAATATATGTGGTACCGGAAAAACCCGAGGAAGTACGGGTGGCGTACCGCAAGCCTCAGATTGTGGGTTCCTCAACTTCCCAAAAGGCGCTGTTGGAGGTTGACGCGTTGCTTTCCGGAATCGTTAGGGACGCATTACATTAGACGCGCTTTTGATTACTTTGTACCGGAGCGTTAGCGCCAAGAACTTTCGTTAAAGATAACAGACGATTGATTAGCGCGAAGCTGCAACAAGTCACTAATTGTTCCCGTGTGCTTCCTTGAACCGCTCTTCAAGCAGATCAAGCGTCAGGATGCCCGGCCTGATGACGCCATCTTCGAAAATCACTGTGGGCGTCATGCTTATCCTCAATTCGTTCGCGCGGGAAGCAATCTTGCTCAGTGCGCTCGTGTCGCATTGTTTCGTTGTTGAGGGATCAATGTCGCGCAACATTTGGTCCTCCCACGACTTTAGTCTGTCAGATGCACACCATATATTCTTGGCCTTATCTTCGGATCCCGGGAGTATAGGAAACATGAAAATGTAGACCGTTGCATCCGTTAGACGGGATAGCTCCTTTTCCAGCTTCTTGCAGTACTTACAGTTGGGATCACTGAATATTGCCAACTTACGCGACCCGTTGCCGATCACATTCTTGATAGCAAATTCAAATGGCAACTTGTCGAAATCTATTGCATATAGCTGCTTTTCTCTGTCCTCAGTCAAGTTGTGCAGGGTGCGCAGGTCGAGAATATTTCCGGAGAAGAGGTACTTCATCTCTTCATCCGTATAGACCAACCGATCATCAAATGCCACTTCGTATAGACCAAGATAAGGCGTCCTGGTAACGCTGATAATTTTCGAATAGGGGAATTTTATTGCCATTTGAAGTTTTATTGTTTCGTCTCCGCCATAGGATACGGTGCTGAAAGATACGGCGGAAATCGTGAGCAAACAAAGTGCAACTAGTTTAATCATAGTTGAAGTGCGGGTATTCGGATTGATGATTAGCGGATTTTTCGGTCGTTCATCTATTCCAACAAAGACACGCGATCAGCAGCAGCCTTGTGCATGCAGCAACTATATACGGGCATTGCAAGACGATCAAATGTGTGTTTCAACATTGTATACTTCCAAACACAATACGGAGAAGGGAAAATGACAGGCACGTCGTATTGGTTTCGAGATAATGCACTGGCGCGTTGACGCCGATCATTATTGACAATCTGATCGAATCTGATCAGCATGTTGCAGTATGTAGCTTGATGGATTATTACGCTATTTCAACGCACTGTGTAATTTTGTATGTGCAAATCATTCAATCAGGCAATTAGCCACTGATGATCGGAAAAACATGAAGTCGATATTCGCGAAGTTTGCATTTGCCTTGGCGGGTGTGTGGTTTGTAACATGTGCACATGCAATCGATATGCCGGAATTGGCGATCAAGCAAGGTTGCAATAATTGTCACAAGATTGATAAGAAATTTGTCGGGCCGACTTTTGTGGAGGTTTCCAAAAAGTACAAAGGTAATGAGACTGCCATCGCCAAACTTAGCAAGAAAATTATCACGGGCGGTAGCGGCGCATGGGGACCAGTTCCCATGCCAGGTTACCCGACACTAAGTGATCCGGAAGTTGGCGAACTGGTTGCATTTATTCTTAAGCTTTCAAATTAGTTGATTGCGTTGTTTGAGAATGGTGGATTTAAGCTGACTTTTTTGAAAAGTTATAGACTGACGAGAAACCCACATCAAAATTGATGCATGCGATGGTTCAAGCTGATTTCGACAGGGCAGGGTATATCTCAAAGCCAGGTTCTCGACAAATCAGATGAATTGGACTCAGCTTTTTGTACCGTGATCGCAGCTGCACGAAATAACATATATTGGAAGCGTCACTATTATGAAATCTCTACTTCTTTCCCTAACGATGCTTGTGCTGCTATCCGGTTGTCAGGCTTATTCTACGGGACGGTACGAACCATCTGCAGATAATGTGGGGAAGCTGCATTCCTTTACTGGAAAGACGCTGAGCGTTGGAAAGTTTTCGTCGACATCCTCAGTTATTTCCCAAGTGAGCTGCAATTATTTGTTCCCGATCAAGACGCCGGACGGAGATCATTTTTCCGACTTTATACGCAAAGCAATTATCGACGAGCTCATGGCTTCGAACATGTATTCGAGCTCCAGTGGCTTGTCGATCAATGGAAATGTTGAGGACATTGAGTTTTCTTCTAGTGAAGGCTTTTGGAAGCTATCTGTTCGCGTTAATTTTTCCAATGGCAAGTCCGTAGAAGTTGCCGAGAATTATACGTTCAGGGGCAACCCGAACGCGGAGGGGGCAATATGTAGCGAGAGCGCGCAACAGTTGATACCCGCTGTGCAAAATCTCATAGGAAAAATTATCAGGTCGCCGGAATTTGGCAACTTTGTGCAGTATTACTAGATTGCCGACTCGGGTATCGTTTTCGCAAAGTGGCGTTGACTTATTTTCCCGGAGTTGAAATATTAATCACGCGATCGGTTGGCCAGCCGTTTGTTCCACGTCTGTGACGTTCGTCACTGACGTCAAAGTCAAGTCTTCGTATAGTGCAATTTCTTTAAACCACTCTGGAATAGAACTATGCAACGTACTATAGCCAATGCTTTGCTCGGCCTGAGCATCGTGACTTTTTCCGTATCTGCTTTCGGCGGTGATTGGAAGTTTTTTCCGGTTCGAGACGCCAATTTCAAACCTGACATGTCGCTATCCCTGGTGAGCGGAAATATGAATCCATCTCATATAGGTAGTGGAAGCTATGCGGGGATTGAATTAGCTTTGAACTGCTTGGCGCTACAGCCGCCTTCAGGCGTCATACGCACCAAGATATCTTTGGGAAGTTACGACCACAATGGCATGAGGCTTACGAGCGTCGAGATCAATCCGCGATGGACCACCAATTTGTCCCCTGGTTTGACGATAGGAGTCGGACCAGGAGTCGGGTATGTCAGGGCCAATACGCTGGGTCAGTCTACCAGTATGGCTGCACTTCAAATTGGCGCGGATCTGGATTACCGGATTGGCGCGCTGAATCTGGGACTTGGGGCGCGCTGGCAGAATACGCGCAACAAGTCCATAGCGACAGGTGTTAACGGAGTGGATAACACTTTGATTCAGGGAAAAATTGGCGTGAATTTCTAGGTTCGGGTCAGGCGGATATTCGTAGTGAGAATGAATGCATCGTAAGTCTCGTACAGTGGGCGACTGCCAGGTCGCCCACATTTTTTTCATCAGTAAATCGTAGTTCATGAATAGACCAAATTCTTAGCCACGGTTGAAAGACCGAATTTAATTTTCATCGACAAATGAACGAAAGTCAGTGTAGACGGAAAGCTTCTTCGCTAAACAGGCGGCCTTGGATTTCTTCATTTTCCTCTTTAGCTTCTCCCACGCTTCAGTTTCTGATTTCAGATTATTGACGATCGTATCTGAGCCGAAGGGCTTACACGTAACGGACAGGCGAATATTCGCTGTATTTCCGGATCCCGGTGTCAATTTTGCAACCATCCCGATGTCGCCAATATCAGTAGGCTCAGGAGACTGGATGATTGTATCTGATACCACCTCTATTTTTTTGCCGGTTTCCGAAGCAATGTAGCTTAGCGTCAAAGAAAATAGTCGGTTGCAATGTGCTCTGTTTCGGCAGTTTACAATAGCCTTTTGCTCGGCTGCTTTCTCTTGGTCAATCAGTTCGTCTGTTGTACTTTGAGTCATAAGCTCCAGAAGGAGCTCTTGCCGTTCCTCCACAACTTTTGCATCCTCTCCTCTCACCAGTCTGACCATATGTTTTGACAGTATGCTCTCGGCGTTCGTGTCACCCTCCAAGAAATCTACGTACTTAGCTTTGCCAGCATTTGTTTCGTTCAATGT
>JBARHR010000226.1:0-14037 GCA_049799335.1 Gallionella sp.
GTCCTGGTCAGCGTTGCCGAGCAGGTGGGGTTGGACAATACGCGGGTACTGGAAATTCTGGCTTCCGACGAATACGGGCTGGAGGTGCGTCAACAGGAACGTCACTACCTTGACTTTGGTATCAATGCCGTGCCGACGGTGATCTTCAACCAGCGGGAAATGCTGCGTGGCGCACAGAGTGTCGAAGTGTATGCGCAAGTGTTGGCAGAAGTAGCCAGCCAGCAAGCCGAAGTCGCCGCCAAGCCGAATGCAAATAGTTGATGATGGTTCAGGAACCATTCAGCGTTATTACAATCGAACCGCCTCCATATCAATATTCGGGACTCAGTTAAATGAAGTCAGTACTCATGCTCACGTTGGTCGCCATCGCGCTTGGTGGTTGCAACAACAAAGAGGCGCAACGGGAAGCCGAGCGGAAAATGATGCAGGTTCCCGGCTATCGCGAAGCAAAAATTATCTGTTCACAATGCCATCAGATGCCGTTCTCGGATCAGCATATTCCGGCAGCGTGGCCCGGTGTGATTGAACGCATGGAAAATTATATTCAGGCGGGCAAGCGCAGATTGCCCACCCAGCAAGAACATCAGGCTATCCTGAATTTTTTTCAGAACAACCGTTACTGATCGGCGCGAAATTTGCGCGGTATCACGGTGATTTGCGCTGTCCTGTGTAAGGGGCCTGTTGCACAAACAACAGGCCCCTTGCTATTTGACTGCCCTCAAGCGTAACAGCGTAATCGTCGAGAAAACTGCTGCAGCGCTTCTATGCCGCTCGCTTCGGCGCGGTGGCACCAGTCTTCAAGGTCTTTGACCATCTGTTCCTTGGTGGCAGTCGAGCGAAACCAGATGGCAGTCAGTTCATTGCGGAGGTTGTAGGCAACGTGAAGTTTCTGACTGGTGCGTATCACCAATCCCAACTTCAGTTTTTCCTGTTCGTTCAAATCCGACTCGTTGATATGCAGCCAGTGCTTGATACGCTTCAGATCGACCTTCCCAAGGTCTGGCATGCGTTGCTTGAGCTGGACAACTTCTTCACGATAGGTGCGCTGCAGCAATTTGGCATACTTGGCCATGACTTCATAGCGGTTTGCCAATACCGCACGCAGAGTATCGACATCGCATACGGTCTTGGCGGTATTCAGGCGTACTTTCGGGGCAACTTTTCTGACCTTGGCCAGACCGACTGACGCCAGACTTCGAATGTAGAGCCAGCCGATATCAAACTCGTACCATTTGTTGGAAAGCTTTGCCGACCCGATGTATGTGTGGTGATTGTTGTGCAGTTCTTCGCCGCCGATCAGTATTCCCCACGGCACAATGTTGGTTGACGCATCGGCAGGCTGGAAGTTTCGATAGCCCCAATAGTGTCCGGCACCATTGATGATGCCAGCGGCGGTGACGGGGATCCAGGCCATTTGCACTGCCCAGACGGTGATGCCGATTGCACCGAACAGCATGATATCGATGGTCAGCATCAGCATGATGCCAAGCGAACTGTGTTTCGAATACAGCCTGTGTTCCAGCCGGTCGTCCGGTGTGCCGCGGCCGTATTTTTCCAGCGTTTCAACATTGGCGGCTTCGTTGCGATACAGTTCGTAGCCCTGCAACAAGACTTTCTTGATGCCCAGTATTTGCGGGCTATGTGGATCACTGGTGGTTTCGCATTTGGCGTGATGTTTGCGATGGATCGCGGCCCATTCCCTGGTCACGATGCCGGTAGTCAGCCACAGCCAGAAACGGAAAAAATGGCTGGCGACAGGGTGCAGTTCCAGCGCGTTATGGGATTGATGCCGGTGCAGGAATATGGTAACCGATGCGATGGTGATATGGGTCAGCGCGAGGGTAGCAGCAATTAGACCCCACCATGGCAAATCTAACAAACCGGACGACATAAGGTTGAGAAAATCTGAAAACATGGACAGTTCCTTTAAAGTCTCAAATCGGATTTTGAGCGTGATGGGTGGATGAGTTCATTGTACACGCCTGTGCGGTTAGACGCGTTCCAAGACAGCCGCGAAGAACCCGTCGGTGTTGTGTATATGGGGGCGCAGTTCAAGATAATCGCCGCATTCCAGTGGAATTTTTTGCTGCTGTAACACAGCACTGGCGGGTAGCAAGGTAAAGTCGGAATGTGTCGCAAGGAACGACTGCACGATGTTCTGGTTTTCTTCCGGCAAGATGCTGCATGTTGCGTACACCAGGCGGCCGCCTTTTTTCACCAGTCGACTCGCCGACGCGAGGATTGCTGTCTGTTTTGCAGTGAGTTCCGCGAGACTGCCAGGTGACTGGCGGAATTTCAGGTCGGGGTTGCGGCGCAGTGTGCCCAATCCGCTGCACGGCGCATCCACAAGGACCCGGTCTATCTTGCCGGCAAGCCGTTTCACCTTGAGGTCATTTTCATGCGAGATCAGCATCGGCTGGATATTGCTGGCACCGGAACGCTTCAGCCGCGGCTTGAGATTGCCTAGTCGCTTTTCGGATACGTCCATCGCGTACAACCGGCCCTGGGAGTTCATCATCGCAGACAGCATCAACGTTTTTCCACCTGCGCCGGCGCAAAAATCCACAACCATGTCGTTGCGCTTCGGCGCAAGCAAGTAGCCGAGCAACTGACTGCCCTCGTCCTGCACTTCGACTTTGCCTTCAGTGAACAGCGCATCCTTGTTTAACGGTATTTTTTCCCGAAGCCTGATCCCGATGGGGGAGTACGGCGTTGCGGTTGCGGCAATGTTCTTGTCATGCAACTGCTGCAGTACATCTTCGCGCTTGCAAAACAGCGTGTTGACCCGGATGTCCAGCGGTGCGCCCTGCTGCATCGATTTGCCGATGGTAAGAATGTCGGCATCGCTATACGACAGGCGCATTTTTTCAATTAACCACTCGGGCAGTTCGGCCTGCACGGACAGCGGCAGCGTATCAATGTTTACGCCCTTTACCGTGGCGAGCCAGTCCTTTTCATCCTGCTTTAGCACCGGCTCCAGTTCGCGCAGGTTGTAGCCTGCGAAGCGGATTAGGTGGGCGAGCGCCATGCGTCGAGGCGTCGAATTGCTGGCGCATGCGTGTTCCAGCAGCAAGCGGTGACGCAACACACCAAATACCGTTTCGGCGACCAACTCCCGTTCGTTCGAGCCGATGCGCTCGTTCTTGAAAAAATAACGCAGTGTGGTATCGGCGGGGTGTGCCAGCGGCAATATGGCGCGCAATGCCTGCGTGGCAAGTTCCATACGGTATTCGGTTATCAGCATGTGAAATTCAATAGTGCAAAACGAGTGCCGCAGTTTAACAGGGTTGGGCAGCGTCAAGCTGACGGGATGAGTGGTCGGAATGGTATGCGGTACCCATTCAATCGTCAGAGGCACGAATATCAGTAATTACCCAGCTTTCGGTTGCGTTCCCCAAATCGTCGAATCGGACAAACTTCACTGGCAGTAGTCGATACTCCTGACCCAGCCAAATTTCAAAATGCGCCTCGTTATGCGCGTGAATCTGACGCAATTGCAGGCCGCGAAGTGATCCCATGGGGGTATCCAATTCTTCACCGCGGCCGATCTCGATTCTGTACGTTTCCAGCTGTTCGCCATTGCTGATCGGCAGCGAAAACAGTTCGCCATGCATCGAGATCTGAGACAGTTGATACAGGAAGCTCAGAATGTCCTGGGCTTCTGCCGGGAATGGTGTTTCGCTTCCGTCGAACAGGCGTAGCGTTCGCGCCGCCTGATCAAACAGCGCAAGCCGATTGCGTTTCTTGCCCGCCACGGAATCGTCGGATTCAAAGCTATTCGGTTGCAGGCCGGATTTGACAATTTGTCCGCGACTGGTGAGTATCGTCCGATTGCGCTTGAGCAGTCCGGCTACACCGGTGTTATTTCTGACGGATCTTGCCGCGTAACGATCCTGATCTATGTCCAGATAGTTTCGAATCTCACCGGATTTGAGGAAATCCGATCCGCTGTACACGGCATAGACAAGCTGTATGTGTTTGGGGAGCGGACTGGGGTCTGTCGCAACATCCGATTTTGCCAGCGGCGTCAGCGTACTTTCTTTCACCGCGGCAGGTGCGCTCTGCTTTGAAGTGGTGACCGGATCTGCAGTACTGGTTTCAGCCTGCGTGATGTCTGCGGGTTGCGGCAAAGGCTGGAGCCTGGCGGTGAGCGGCGGGAGGGGGAGCTCTACAGGGAGTCGCTCGTCAACAGGTGTAAACAATACGACCAGGTGAATAAATATCGAGACCAGGAAAGCCAGAACCAGCCTACTGCCAGTAGTCAGGTTAAATCCATTCACGGCTTGACTTCGAGTTTGCTCAATATCTGCGTGAGCTCATCACCGTCAGATTCAGTGACGATCAATTTGCATGGCAAATTGTGGTTCAGCGTTGACAGCCAGATCTGTGTGCGGTTTTCGCCTGACTTCGCCTGATTGTCGAGATACAGGGTGTCGAGCTCGCCTGCAGGGGTGCTGAGCAGTTCGCTCTTCACTACGCTGTAATGGTAGTTGTCCAGCTTGCTGCCGTTGGTCATCGGGAAATCAAGTTCGTTACCGGGCTGTAGCGCAAGGAACATGAATTGATACATTGCACTGAGTCTGTCCTGGGTTCGATCCGGCAGCGCCACCGTGCTGCGTTTTGAGTGCTCTATCAGCGTCAGTTGATGGGTGTTCCAATCCATTTCTGCACGGCGGTTTTTGTCCCCGTTACGTTCACGCTCATCGACAAATAGCGACGGCCGCAGCCCCGTCTTGGCAATCGCGCCAGTGCTGCTGATGACGATACTGCCGGGATTGAACAGGGCCAGCCAGCCTGTTGCACGCGTGCTGCTGGTCACGGTGTAATGGCCATTTTCCCTGCTGAACTGTTCTTCAATCTTGCCGATTTGCAGCCGGCCCTTGTAGACATCGTAGGTGGCAAAGACAGTTGTTGGTGTATCCGCCGACGCGATTCCCGTTTGACACAGCATCAGCCATAGGAACGCAAGCAACCCCGGCTTCATGCTACTCCAGCCCGGGCGAGATCAGAGTGTGCCCTACTTGTTTGCGCCGCTTGAATTTCACCCGGCCTTGTGCAGTCAACTCGATTTGATCGGTGCACAGCCAGCGCAATACCTGCGGGTAAACTCGATGCTCTTCGTGCAATACCCGATGGGCCAGCGTCAGCGCGTCATCCTCCTGCAGCACGGGTACCGCGGCCTGGGCGATGATCGGGCCGTGATCGAGATCCGGGGTGACAAAGTGCACGGTACATCCGTGTATCTTTGCGCCGTCGTGTAACGCGCGTGCGTGCGTATCAAGTCCGCTGTAAGCGGGAAGCAACGACGGATGAATATTTATCAACCTGCCGTGGTACCGCGACACAAACTTCGCGGTGAGTATCCGCATGAAACCCGCAAGCAACACGAAGTCCGGATCGTAGCTGTCGATTTTGCGCGCCAGCGCCGCGTCGAAACTGTCACGGTCGGGAAAATCGCGATGCTCGATAACTGCCGTGGGAACGCCGTGTGCGCTGGCAATGCCCAGTCCTTCCGCATTCGCCTTGTTGCAGATCACAGCGGCGATGCGACAGGAGGGCCTGGCTTCCAGCAGCGCCTGCAAGTTGCTGCCCCGCCCGGAAATCAGGATGACGACATTTTTCACGGCGTGGGATCAGCGTACCTGGGTTTGGTGTTCGTCGCCGTCGCGGGCGCGGATGCTGCCTATGCGCGATACATTTTCACCGGATGCCCGCAGGTGAGCCATTGCCGCATCTGCGTCATGACTGCCGACGATGACTACCATGCCGATGCCGCAATTGAAAGTGCGATACATTTCCTGCGGCGCGACATTGCCCATTTCGCGCAACCAGTCAAACAGCACCGGTGTGTTCCACGATGTACCATCAAGTTGCGCCACGACATTGTCAGGCAATACACGCGGTATGTTTTCAAGCAGACCACCACCGGTAATGTGCGCCATGCCTTTCACCGTTAACACTTTCATTAACGTCAGCAGCGGCTTCACATAGATGCGTGTAGGTGCCATGATCAAATCGGCCAGCGGCGTGCCTTCAAGCTTCTGTCCGAGGTCGACCCGGTGTGTACTGATGATTTTGCGCACCAGTGAATAGCCGTTGGAATGCGCGCCGTTCGAGGCCAGGCCAAGCACCACATCGCCCGGCTTGATGTTCGTTCCGGTAATGATCTCGGCCTTTTCGACTACACCCACCGCAAATCCCGCGAGATCGTATTCCCCGATGGGATACATGCCGGGCATCTCGGCAGTTTCTCCGCCGATCAGCGCGCAGCCCGCCTGCTCGCAACCGTAAGCAATCCCCTTGATTACTTCGGTCGCCGCGTCGACATCCAGCTTGCCGCAGGCGAAGTAATCGAGGAAGAACAACGGTTCGGCTCCCTGCACCAACACGTCATTGACGCTCATGCCAACCAGGTCTATGCCTACCGTGTCATGCCGGTTGAGTTCGAAAGCGAGCTTCAACTTGGTGCCGACGCCGTCGGTTCCGGAAACCAGAACCGGCTCGCGATATTTTTTTGAGATTTCAACCAACGCACCGAAGCCGCCTATACCGCCGAGTACTTCCGGGCGCATGGTGCGTTTGGCGTATGGTTTGATGTTTTCGACTAAGCGGTCTCCGGCATCGATGTCCACGCCCGCATCGCGGTAGGTGAGACTGGCGTCGGCCCGGGTCGTGTTGTGTACAGGGGTGTTCAAGTTGAGTTTTCGCTTTCTACAGGATAAAGTGCGGCACGAATTTTCAGGAATTTTACCTTAAATGCCTCAGTCCCGCTTCGCTGCCTTGCAGTGGCTCGCCTTACTGGCCGTGGCCGTTCTGCTGGTGTATCTGCTCAGCCCGATACTTACGCCGTTCGTGGCAGCGGGAATACTTGCCTATATCTGCAATCCACTGGTGCAACGGCTGTGCAACTGGAAGATTCCACGCACTTTGGCGGTGGTATTGACGATGGTGGGTTTGTTGCTCGTGTTCGCAGCGTTGCTGCTGATCATGCTGCCATTGCTGCAGAAAGAGATCAGCCATTTCGTCGCACGCCTGCCCGATTGGGTCGAGTCTGCGCGTGCGCATCTGTTGCCGTTGTTGCAAAAATGGGTCGCTCCCGGGCTGCAATGGGACAGTCAGGCGATCAGGGGGATGCTGCTCAGTCACTGGAACAGTGCCGGTGGCGCGGCCGCCGAATTGTTGCCATGGCTAGGCAATAGCGGCGGTGTGATCATTGCGCTGTTCGTCAACCTGCTGCTGATTCCGGTCGCGATGTTCTATTTGCTGAGAGACTGGAACCAGTTGCTTGCACGAGTGGACGAATTGCTCCCGCGGCACTGGCATAACAAGATCAGCGACGTATTGAATGAAATCGATCAAATCCTCGCTGAATTCCTGCGCGGGCAAATTTCCGTGATGCTGCTGATGAGTGCTTATTACGTTGTCGCACTTTGGCTGGGGGGTCTGGAATTCGCGCTGCCGATAGGCATCGTGGCGGGTATGCTGGTGTTCGTGCCTTACCTGGGTATGGCAGTCGGATTGACGCTGGCAACACTGGCGGCGGTCATGCAGTTTCCCATGTGGACTGACGTGGTGTGGGTGTGGGGAGCATTTGCTGCAGGGCAATTAATCGAAGGTATGGTGGTTACTCCCTGGTTGGTCGGTGAACGGGTCGGTCTGCATCCTCTCGTTGTGATCTTCGCGTTGCTGGCTTTCGGCCAATTGTTTGGTTTCTTCGGGATATTGCTGGCGTTGCCGATGTCAGCCATTCTGCTGGTTGCACTGCGCCATGGTGTGGCGTGGTATCTCGGCAGCGACATGTATAGCCGTCCATGAGAAAACTGGAATTCGCGGGGACATCTTGAGTCAGTTGTTGCTTGATATCTCACCTGGTCACAATCCCACCCTGGAAAACTTCGTGGTGGGTCACAATGCCGAACTGCTCACCGCATTGAGCCATGCGCTGGAGAGCAGCTGCGACGAACGCTGTTTTTATATCTGGGGTGAATCGGGCAGCGGCAAGACTCACCTGTTACGGGCCTGTGCGTTCGCAGCATCCGGCGGCACAGGCTATGTCCGTGGAAGCGTGCCGGAAAGCATGGCCATGGTTGCGCTCGATGACGTAGAAACGCTCGACGCCGCCGGGCAAATCGAACTGTTCAATTTGTATAACCGGATGCGTGACAGCGGCGGTCTGTTGGTGGTCAGCGGCGCGCAGTCGCCGTTGCATCTCAAGTTGCGCGATGATTTGCGCACCCGGCTGGGTTGGGGGTTGGTGTATCAATTGCATAGCCTCAGTGACGAGGAAAAGGCGAGGGCGTTGATGCAGCATGCGCATGAGCGAGGCCTGGTGCTGTCATCAGACGTAATTCAGTATTTGCTGCGACACGGGCGTCGCGATCTTCCCAGTCTGATGGTGGTGCTGGATGCGCTCGATGAACATTCGCTGCGCCTGCACCGTGCACCGTCGGTACCGCTACTCAAAGAAATTTTGCAACAAGAATTGGAGTTGAAGTGAATCTTGCCTTGTTTGATCTGGACAATACTCTGCTTAACGGTGACAGCGATTTCGAATGGTCGCAATTCCTGATCCGTATCGGTGTGCTAGACCGGGAATTGTTTGAAGCCCGGAATCTGGAATTCTATGAACATTACAAGGCGGGGACGCTGGATATTCACGAGTTTCTCGACTTTCAGTTGAAGCCGCTGTCGCGCCATTCTCGCAAGACACTGGACGAATGGCATAGTCAGTTCATGCGCGAGCGGGTGCTGGGCATGATCACGCAGCCAGCTCGTGATCTCGTTAACCGCCACCTCAAGCAGGGCGATGTATGCGTCATCATTACCGCGACCAACAGCTTCGTTACAGCACCGATTGCGCATGAGTTCGGTATCGAGAATCTGATTGCAACAGAGCCCGAGCACAGCAACGGAGAATTCACTGGAAATGTCGCCGATGTGCCGTGTTTCCGCGAGGGCAAGATTACCCGCTTGAACAATTGGCTGGAGGCTCGCGGCTGGACACTGGACAGTTTTGCCGACAGTACCTTCTACAGCGACTCGCTGAATGACCTGCCGCTCATGTGTGCGGTCAAACATCCGGTCGCTGCCAATCCGGACAGCACCCTGCGCACGCACGCCGAACAACACCATTGGCCCATCATCAGCCTGCGCTAATGGCGTTCAGTGTTGCAATAATTGTAATTGAATAGTTCGACGTAACGTTCCGATGTGCAACAATCCGCATTTACATGCATCGCCAAATTGACACAACATGAACCCCACACTCGTCTTTGATATTGAAACCGTGCCAGATATTGCGGGACTGCGCACGCTGCATGAACTGGACCAGCGCGTCTGCGATGCGGAAGTGGCAGAAATGGCGTTCCAGTTGCGTCGCCAGAAAACCGGCAGCGATTTTCTGCAGCACCATTTGCAACGAGTTGTTGCGATTTCCTGCGTGCTGCGCGAAGGCGACAATTTTCGTGTCTGGTCTTTGGGCGAGTTGGACGAAGATGAGGGCAGTATCATCCAGCGTTTTTTTGACGGCATAGACAAATACACGCCGCAATTGGTGTCGTGGAACGGCGGCGGCTTTGATCTGCCGGTGCTGCACTATCGTGGTTTGATCCACGGGGTGCAGTGCCCGCGCTACTGGGATCAAGGGGAGGAAGACCGTGATTTCAAATGGAACAATTACATCAGCCGCTACCATGCGCGTCATCTCGACCTGATGGACTTGCTGGCGATGTACACCGGGCGCGCCAACGCACCGCTCGACGAACTTGCCAAGCTGATCGGCTTTCCCGGCAAGCTGGGGATGGACGGCAGTAAGGTTTGGGAGGCGCATCAACAAGGAAGGCTTGATGAAATTCGCAACTATTGCGAAACCGACGTGGTGAATACCTACCTGGTGTTTATGCGGTTTCAAATGATGCGTGGCGTGTTGAGTCGTGCCAGCTTTGTGAAGGAATGTGAACTGGTGCGCACCGAATTGGGGAAACTCGATCAAGCGCATTGGCGGGAATTTCTGGCCGCGTGGCCTGAACCGAAAAGCTGATGGTGCTGGTATATCGCCGTCTATGGCTCGGTGTATCCTTGTGTCTGGTTGCCTTGGTCGTCTATCTTTCCCTCGTTCCGCATCCGCCGACGCCCCTGACTTTTGAGCATGCGGACAAGCTCGAACATGGATTGGCATACGCTACGCTGGCGTTGTGTTTTTGTCAGATATTTCTTGCCAAGAACATGCGAGTGCTAATCCTCGCCGCGTTGATTTTCCTTGGTGTCGCGCTGGAATTCGTCCAGGGCTGGACCGGGTACCGAACCTTTGATGTTCTGGACATGGCGGCCAATAGTGTCGGCGTCTTGTTGGGTTATATGTTGGCGCTCACCCCGTTGGGTCGCGTGTTTGGATTGATCGAGACTGTGATGAAAAAAAGTTATGGGCATTGAGAACACCGTAGTGGTCGAATCGCTGGATCAGGAGGGGCGTGGAATCGCGCATGCCGAAGGCAAAGTGATCTTTATCGAAGGCGCGCTTACCGGAGAGACTGTAAGCTATTCTTCGTATCGCAAGAAGCCGTCGTTCGAAATGGCGCAGGTTGCGCGGATCATCAAGCCTTCCGCGATGCGCGTCCAGCCGAAGTGCCGGCATTTTGGCGTTTGTGGTGGCTGCTCGATGCAGCATCTGGATGCCAACGCACAGGTTTCGGTGAAACAGCGCATCCTCGAAGACACACTGGCACATATCGGCAAAGTGAAGGCGGAGAATATCCTGCCGCCGATCTACGGTCAGACCTGGGGATATCGGGAGCGTGCGAGACTGTCGGTCAAACATGTCATCAAGAAAGGCAAAACGCTGGTCGGTTTCCACGAGAAGCGCAGCAGTTTTGTCGCCGATATGCAGCACTGCGAAATACTCGCACCCAAGATCGCGGGATTGCTGCCACTGCTTGCAGAATTGGTTGGTGGCCTGTCGATTCGCGATCGCTTGCCGCAAATCGAGGTTGCTGTCGGGGAGCATATCGACGCGTTGGTGTTGCGCGTGAAGGAGCCACCGTCGCCTGAAGATCAGATCGCGTTGCGTGATTTTGCCGACGAGCACGAGATTCAATTCTGGTTGCAATCCAAGGGCCCGGAAACTATCGTTCCGTTTCATCCACTGGATGCGCCCGCGCTGTCATACAGTCTGCCGGAATTTGCCATCACCATGCCATTCGCACCCAGCGAGTTTACCCAGGTCAATAGTGCCTTGAACCGGGTGATGATCAGCCGCGCCATGCGTTTGCTCGCGCCGCAACCCGGAGAGCGCATCGCGGATTTTTTCTGCGGACTCGGAAATTTCACGCTGCCGATTGCGCGCAGTGGCGCCCGCGTATTGGGGGTGGAGGGCAGTGCGGCACTGGTGGAACGCGCCCGACAAAATGCGCAATCCAATAATCTTTCCGGCAATGCGGAATTCAAGGCGATGAACTTGTTCGAGATGACCGCCGAGGCTTACGTCGCGCTGGGGCGTTTTGACAAATTGCTGATTGACCCGCCGCGTGATGGTGCAATGGAATTGGTCAGGTCACTGGGTGGGGAGCATGCGCCCGGCCGTATTGTTTATGTGTCCTGCAATCCGGCGACCTTGGCACGCGATGCACAAATACTCGTGCATGAACACGGCTATAACTTCACGGCGGCGGGTGTAATGAACATGTTTCCGCATACTTCACATGTCGAATCGATCGCGGTATTCGACAGCTTATGATCCGCATAACGCTAGCCCTATACGACGGAGATAGACATGAAAAGCTATGACGATCTGGTTAACGAAGTACTTGGTCGCGTCCGCGAAGTCTTGCCTTGGGATCTGGGCAAGCAGCTTGCGGCAGGACGCAAGCCGTTGCTGCTCGATATACGCGAACCGGGCGAATATGCCAAATTGCGTATCCCGGGTTCGATCAACGTACCCCGCGGCGTACTTGAACAGTCCTGCGAATGGGACTACGACGAGACCGTGCCAGAGTTAGCTGCGCACCGCGAACGAGACATTGTGCTGATTTGCCGCTCCGGCAAGCGTTCGGTTCTGGCGGCGGACGTGTTGCAGCAAATGGGCTTTACCCAGGTTGCTTCGCTCAAGTTGGGCATACGCGGCTGGAACGACGCGGAATTGCCGCTGGAGGATGACTCTGGCAATTCATTGGATGCAGACGCCGGCGATGTATTGCTGGAACCTGGCGTCTCACCGGCACAACGCAATCCTTCAGTGCGCTAATTTCTGAAACCGGTGGCGACAAAAAAGGCGACCACTGTGGGTCGCCTTTATTGCTTGGGTGGTGGCGTTAATCGCGCTCGCCGCTGAATGCCATCAACAGGCTGAGCAGGTTGATGAACAGGTTGTAGATGTTCAGGAACAGTCCCAGCGTGGCCATCACATAGTTGGTTTCGCCACCGTTGACGATACGGCTGACGTCAAACAGGATGTAGGCAGAAAAAATCAGCACGGCAATCGCCGAAATCGTCAACGACAGGGCGGGAATCTGGAAGAACATATTTGCCAGTGAAGCGACGACAATCAGAATCAGTCCGATGAACAGGAATTTGCCCATGAAGCTGAAGTCTCGCTTGGTCACCGTGGCGATGGTTGCCAGACTGAAGAAGATGATGCCGGTTCCACCGGCGGCCATGCCGACCAGCTGTGCGCCGTTCTTCAGGTGCAACGCTACTTGAAGGATAGGGCCAAGGAATACGCCGGCCACAAAGGTAAAGCCGAGCAGGGCGACCACACCCCAGATGCTGTTGCGCAGCGCGGTAACCGCAAACATCAAACCCATCATTGCGCCAAACATCAGCAAAGCACTCATGATCGGGCTTTGCGCCATGAAGGAAAAGTTGATTGACATGCCGACAAATGCGCCCAGTACCGTGGGGATCATCGTCAGCGCCAGCATCATGTAGGTATTGCGTAATACCTTGTTCTGTTCGGTTGCGATCGTAGTGACCGGGGATGTGGTTGGGTATTGCATATTCAGCCTCCTAAAAATGGGTATTGCGATAATTATACGCAGTTAAGACTATCGAATCATGATTAAAGTTTCAATCGTGCCTGTCACAAGAATTTAAGGTTATCTCAGAGTCGCCATATGGTGGCATCTGGACGGAATTCAAGGGGTTTGAGCAAAAATATGCCAATGGGCGGAGTTTTGCCGACGGCAAGATGTTTGCGGCTCCCGGCGGTCTGCGGCGCTTGGCTCTGCAGCAGAGTGCACCACCAGCCCATCCAGTTTTTGGCCAGAAAAAACCCGGATACGTTGCGGTATCCGGGTTACGCGTCGCTAACTATCGCGACAAGAGCACGATGAGCCGTGCTCGGGAGGGTTCAGTAATTCTATATCCTTGATCTATATTAGCCTTATTTGTAATTCGGCTTTGTGCCGCATTATTCTGTCATCCCAACAACAATTGCCGCACCTTTCTTGAAGTTTGAGTAGGCACTACTAATTCTTTTTAGATTTGGCTTGCGCCATGATCCTGTCGTAATCCTTCTTTGACACCTTACAGATGATCAATTCGTTGACGGTCTGATAGGTTTCCATCGGAATAATCTTGCTGGAAACAAGCCATGCCTTGCTGCCGTAAGGGCGACCGGCGATGATCTTGTCGGCTAGGCTATCGCTGATGCCGGGCAATTTCATCAATTCCTGTTTGTTGGCATTATTGATATCGACCAGCTTGCTTTTTGCATGATGCTTGTGCTTACCATCTACTCCAACTGGAGTTACCGTCGCACTGCCATCTGTCGTGATCGTGACACGTTGCGGAGAATCGGACTTAGATTCCGTCGCTGCGACCAGGCCAGTACTGAGAAGCATCATGGCACTGGTTATCGCAACACGTAAGAAGAGCGGTTTCATAAAGTTCCTGTTTGCATCGCTAGTCACTAAACAACTAAAGCAATTACGTTACGTTTTAGAATTAATTCGGGTGCGAATATTGGGATCATTTAGTTCAACTGCAAACGGGGCACGGTAAGTTGTGCCCCGGCCGCAATTTCCACTCAGGGCAGCAGTTTGC
>JBARHR010000227.1:0-2448 GCA_049799335.1 Gallionella sp.
GTTCGGTGCCTGTTCGATTGATGTGGTTGGGCGATATCAATTGTGCTCCGTTCATTTCATCGATTGACGGTGCACACTTTTGTGCATACCATGGGTATATGAAAATCGAGTTCGATCCGAACAAGGCTGCCGGTAATTTGAAAAAACACGGCGTGTCATTCGATGAAGCGGCGAGTTGTTTGCTCGATCCGTTGGCGCTGGTGCGAGACGATCCCGATGCAGGTGGCGAGGTGCGGTTGGTGTTGCTCGGGATGAGCCATACGGGGCGACTGTTGACGGTGTGTTATACCTTGCGCAATGAGGAAATGATTCGTTTGATTTCGGCGCGCAAGGCAACGAAAAAAGAGGTGAAATATTATGCGCAAGGAATATGATTTTACGGGCGCCAAGCGCGCCAAGGATGTGGCTCACCTGGCCAAGCTGCAAGCCGAAATGGCCGGCAAGACGCGCATCACGATGCGCGTGGATAATTCGGTACTGGCAGCGTTCAAGGCGCGCGCCGAGTCCAGCGGGGGCAGCTATCAGACCATGATGAACGAGGCACTGAAACAGTATGCGCTGGGTTTGTCTCTGGCCGACGTGGTGCGCGAAACCATCCGCGAGGAAATGCATTCTTCCTGATTGAGTGGATGAATTTTCGCATTGATGGGTATGGCGATGTCTATCCTGAGCGACGTCGAAGGGCTCAACCCGTCCTACGGAAATCTGCTTCGACTTCGCGGAAGAAACTCCGCTACGCTCAGCGCGAATGGATTTACGGGTGTCAACCATGCGTGCCCCCACCGGCTTCCTGTTTTGCTGTTCCTTGCGTTTCACCCACCGCACTTAACGTCCCCTGCCCGATCCTTACAACTTCATCCACCAGCAGATTTTTTGGCATGGCATGGCTGATGAACAGCATCGTGACCTTGCCCTTGAGCTGGTTGATGGTGTGGGCAAAATGTTCTGCGGTGCTGGCATCCAGACTGCTGGTGGCTTCGTCGAAGATCAATATTTTGGGTTGCTTGAGCAACGCGCGTGCGATGGCTATGCGCTGCTTTTGCCCGCCGGATAGCCCGACGCCGCGTTCACCGATTTCTGTCTGGTAGCCTTGCGGCAGGGCTTCGATGCTGCTGTGGATTTCGGCCATTTTGCAAACCTGCACCAATTGTTCGAAGGTGGCGTGGGGATTGGCCATCAGCAGGTTGTCGTAGATGGTGCCGGAGAACAGGATGGTTTCCTGCGGCACCGCGCCGAAGTAATGGCGCAGCTCGTTGGCTGCGAGATAACGGATGTCGTTGCTGTCGACCTTGATGGTGCCGCCGGAAGGTTGATAGAAGCCCTGCAGCAGTTTGGTCAGCGTGCTTTTGCCGGAACCTGATGGCCCCATCACGGCAGTGACTTTGCCGGAGGCAACCTTGAGGTTGAAGCCTTCATAGAGAAACGGCAAGTTGTCTGCGTAGCGAAAGCTCAGACCCTCGATTTCGATCTGCCCTTTTCCCTCGCGCAATCGCGTCGGGAGGATGGAATAGGGTTCGGGCGGAGCATTCATGATGTCGCCCATGCGTTGCACCGACAAATTGGCCTGCTGGAATTGTTGCCACAGTCCCACCAGCCGCATCATCGGCTGTGACAGTCGGCTGGCAAACATCTGGAAAGCGACCAACATGCCGATGGTGAACACCTCTCCAGACCCGACCTGTCCTGAGCCTGCCGAAGGATTCATGACGGTGTAGGCGCCAACGATGAGGACCAGCAGCGTCATCATCTGCTCCAGCCCGTTGGACAGGGTGTTGTAGGTATTGCCGATTTGCCGCACCGAAAACCCCGAGCGCAGATATTCCGCCAGATAGTCGCTGTAGCGGCTCTTGAGTTGCGGTTCCAACTGCAGGCTCTTGACGGTTTCCAGTCCGGCAACATATTCGGTGGTAAACGCCTGGTTGCGCGCACCCAGCAGGAATTGTTCGTTGAGTCGGTCGCGAAAGATCGGCGCAACGATCAGGCTGAGGAGGACGATGACACTCAGCACCGCCAACACAATGCAGGTCAGAAACACGCTGTAATAGAACATGATGCCGAGGAAGATCAGCAGGAACGGAAAGTCGAGTATCAAGGTCACGGCGGCACTGGCGATGAATTCGCGGATTGTCTCGACACCATGCAGCCGGGCGGTTATCACGCCTGTAGGTCGGTGTTCGAAATAGCGCGGCGGCAATTTGAATAGAGGATCGAATACTGCCGCACCGAGCACCGCGTCCACGCGGTTGCCGGTATGCAGGATCAGGTATTGGCGCACCCAGGAGAGCAGCGCGGAGAAGATCATGAATACTCCAAGACCGATACCGATGACGATCAGGGTGCTCTGGGTGTGGTGAACGATGACCTTGTCGATGATGACCTGGGTGAATAACGGTCCGCCCAGCGCGAGCACCTGAATAATCAGCGAGGCTATCAGCACATCGCGCCAGA
>JBARHR010000228.1:0-9297 GCA_049799335.1 Gallionella sp.
TCCTGCTTGGGGGAGGCGGTACTATACAACGGAATTATCGGGTCATCAATCGAGTCTGACCCCATTGATCCCATGCCATTGATCCCATTGATCCTGTCATCGAGTCTGACCCCATTGATCCTGCCATTGATCTCTGACCCATTGATCTCCATTGATCTGAGCTGGATGATCATTGATGAGGCATTCAACTCGGACAAGTTGATCGAATTCTTGGAAGCGTTGATCAAAGATGCGGAGAAGAAAGTGTTTCTGATTCTCGATAACCTCCGAGTGCATCACAGCAAACCGGTTAAAAAATGGGCGGGAGAACATAAAGACGAGATCGAATTGTTTTACCTGCCCAGCTATAGCCCGGAGCTAAATCCTGAGGAGCGGCTTAATGCCGATTTGAAGCATGCCATTTACACCAAGGTTCCGGTACGCACCAAGGCCAAGCTGAGAGCCGCAACAACCGAGCACATGCAGGCGTTGGAGAAATCGCCTGAGCGAGTTAAAAAATTCTTCCAGGATTCACGTGTGAAATATGCCGCATGAAAACTTCAAACTTCACTTGGCCGGATCAATAGTGTATGCAAAAATTCGTGCGCGATGATCACGCAATTCTGTTTGTCCATGCGCTGTGACACGAACAGTTTTACGCGCCCGATCAATCCTTTCTGCATGCCGACCGAGTGATCCAAGCGAGCGTTTGTCGCCGGGTCATAGTAAAGCAGGAACATTCTGGCCTGCGGTCCCGGGCCGGTGGTTTCGGCATGTCGAAATGCCCACCCGCGCAAGTTCAGGCTCCAGATTATGGTTTGCAGTGCGTTGCCGTTTACAGGTGGTGCGGGTGGTGTCGAGACAATGGTGCCGCCCATGCGCAGTTCGACTGTTGCGGCATCGTCGTGGCCGTATCGCTCGGCTTCGTCACGCATGAATTTTTCGATGGGACGAAAATCTTCAGCGGTCAGCGTCTGCAGGTAGTCGGCAGTTGCGCTGCTGCCGTCCCCATTGATCAGATAGAGATTGATCGGCAGGGCGTATTTCCATTCCACCGATCGTGTCTGGGTGCGCCACGCACCCAGTGCGACCGAGGCCAGGAAAAGCAGCAACAGGACAACACGGATGACTTTGAACATTCTGTTTTTTCGGCTAGTCGGAATCTGGTTCGGGTTCAGATGGCTGCGAGTTGCTCCTCGCGCGTGAGGCTTGAATAATATCTCCGTTTGTCGGGCGTCGGCGTATCCGCATTGCGATATACCTTGGTGCGAGTTGTAGGCGAGCATGGTTGCGCTACGCCTGCGGTTATAATCCGCGCAGATAACGTCAAGTTCGTACACCCCGATGCGCATTCTGCTCCACGCCAAATGGCTGGTATTCATCACGCTGCTGATCAATGCGGCGGCGATGTTGACGCCGGTCATCAATGCGGGTGATTCGGTGACTTATGCGGCACTGTCGCAGCACATGGTGCTGCACAACGACTGGATCAATCTGGTGCTGGACGGCGAAGATTGGCTGGATAAACCGCATTTTCCCTTCTGGATCACGGCGCTGTTTTTCAAAATAGGCGGCATCAGCGCATTTACCTACATCTTGCCGGGCTTCCTGTTTCATCTGATTGGAGGATATTACACATATCGTATCGCAAGACTGTTCCATAACCGCGTGACGGCGTGGATCGCGTTGCTGGTGTATGCGTCCGCGTATCACCTGATGTACACATCGGGCGAGGTGAAAGCCGAAACCTATCTGACCGGCTGCATCGTCGCGGCCAGCTATTACTGGCTGCGCTTCGATGCCGTGGCGAAGCTGAAGTATCTGCTGCTCGGTGCGTTGTTTACCGCGATGGCTGTCATGACCAAGGGCGTGTTCACGCTGATTACCATTACCAGCGGTCTGGTGTGCATGTGGCTGTATCAGAAACAGTGGCGCAAGTTGTTGAGTGCGAAGTGGCTCGGTGCGCTGTTGCTGTCGTTGCTGTTTACAGCACCCGAACTGATCGCGTTGTATCTGCAATTTGATGCCCATCCGGAAAAAGTGCTGTTCGGGCAGACGCATGTGTCGGGCATCAAGTTCTTTTTGTGGGACAGCCAGTTCGGCCGATTCTTCAATACCGGACCGATACAGAATCACTCGGGCAATCCGTACTATTTTGTGCTCGCGTTTCTCTGGGCCTTTCTACCCTGGGTGGCGGTATTCCTGGCCGCACTGTATACAGCTGTGCGGAATTTTTGGCGTGTGAGCGTGACCGAACGGGCGCGCATTGTCTATCTGTGCGGGGCGTTCTTTGTCACCTTCGCGATGTTCAGCGCCACCAGCTTTCAGATCGACTATTACACCGTGATTCTCTATCCTTTTGCGGCCATCCTGTGCGCCAGTTATCTTGCCGATCGGCTGGCAACTGCATCGAAGGGCAAAAAGCTTTTGATTGCACAGTTGGCGTTGACGATACTGCTGCTGACGCTGACAGCCGGATTGAGTGTCTACGTGGCCAATGCGATGCTGATCGCGGCCGTGCTGGCCCTGTGTGTTGCGCTACTGGCATATGGATATGTTTTCAGGAGCCAACCCAAGGTCAGTGTGGTGCTGTTTCTTCCGGTGCTTGCGATCAATATTCTGTATGCGTATCTCGTCATGATGTCCGCATATGCGTATACCACTTATAGCATTCCCTATAGCGTCAACAAATTGCTCGCCGGGGATGCCGGTATGCCGATTCAGGTGTATCAGATGCCGATGGTGGCGCGGGAACTTGGGCTGTACAACGCGGCGCCGTGTATCGACTTGACCGATGAATTGCAACTGCCGCCGGCGGGTTCGCACTATCTGTTGGTAATTCGGGACGCGCAGCTTGCGTTATTGAGCGACAGGTTGGTTGACTACAATTTGCGTTACCGGGGCTTGTGGGTGGTGCACAAAACCGGCGTTCTGCCCAATTTGGTGCGCTTAGCCAAAGGTGTCGGGCCGCTGGAAAATATCAGCGTGGTCGAAGTCGGCGGAAACCGCTAACATTGCCCGGGTGCCTGAGGGGCGCGCCGGTTGTGAACTACTAGCCGTTGGCCCCAAACATCATCCGTCTGGCAACGAACTTCTTCGCGAACGGCAGGCAGTCCAGCGCGGTGAGTGCAGCCGCGCGTGCGGTATCGAGCAGTGGCCAGTCATTCGAAAACAAGCGCACCAATCCGTCGGTAAATCTTATGGCTGCTTCCCGATCGCTACGCCGGCTATTGCGATAGGCGGCGAGCATCGCTTCGCTGCCCAGTGCATCAACGTTGCTGTCATGTACCACCTGAGCGAGCTCCCAGGCGTCGCGTAACCCCAGATTGAATCCCTGGCCGGCTACCGGATGCATGGTCTGCGCGGCGTTGCCGAGCAGCACCGTGCGGGGCATCGGCGATTGTTGCAACGCGCGCTTGAGACTCAGCGGGAAACAGGCGCGCGTGCCCGCGGACTTGAATTCTCCAACACGATCGCCGAACTGTGCATGCAGCTGCAGCAGGAATTCGGCGTCGTCCCACTGCAGCATTTCCTGCGCGCGCTGGTGCGGGGCGGTCCAAACCAGTTCATAGCCGTCCTTGTAGGGCAACAGGGCCAACGGACCCTGCGGAGTGAAGCGCTCGAACGCGGTCTCTGCCCGCGGTGCCGCACAAGTGACATGGGTGATCAATGCCGATTGACCATAATCGTGCATGGCTGGCGGATATTTCTGCTCCAGCAATTTGCCGCCGTCGGCAACCACCGCAAGTCGTGCCTGCAGGGCATGAACGGTGCCATCCTGCTGGTAATCGATTTGCACATGATCTGCGGTGTGGTCGAGTTGGGTAACTATCGCGCTGTTGAAAATTTCGATATCGCTGCCGTGCAGCGCTTGCGTCATTGCATGCTGCAGCACCGGGTAAGGCAGCACGTAGCCCAGCGCTGTCACGTCCAGTTCTTCGGCGTGCAACAGGGTTTGGCCAAAACTGCGTTGTTGCGAGATGTGGATGGTGCGTATTGAAGATATCTCTTGCAATGCGTCCCAGATGCCGAGGCGCGACAACAGCAGTCGGCTGCCGTACGAAAGCGCCAGCGCACGTGCGTCCCTGCTGGGCACATCTGCGGGGCGCGCTTCCAGCACACAGATGCGCAGCCTGCTGCCGTGTAACGCCAAGGCCAGTGCCGCGCCAACCGGGCCGCCGCCGATGACCGCGATGTCAAATTGGCGATTCAAGATTTCCTCATCAGTGCTTCAATGTCGGTTACAGTTTTGGGCGCTGCTTCGGTAAGAATCTCGTTGCCATCCGTCGTGACGACCACATCGTCCTCGATGCGGATACCGATGTTGGCCAGTGCTTCCGGTACATTGGCGGCCGGGCGGATGTAACAGCCCGGTTCGACGGTGAGCACCATGCCCGGTTGCAGGTCGCGCCAGTCATTTCCAGTCTTGTAGTCGCCGACATCGTGCACGTCCATGCCCAGCCAGTGGCCGGTACGATGCATGTAAAACTGCTTGTAACTTTCCGTTTCCAGCACTTCATCCACCGAACCGTGGCACAACTTGAGGTCGATAAAGCCCTGTGCCAGGACGCCCAGCGCCGCCTGATGCGGCGCATCCCATTGGTTGCCTGCCCGCGCCGCATGTATCGCCGCAGATTGTGCGGCCAGCACGATCTGGTAAACGTCGCGTTGCGCCGCCGTGAACACGCCGTTAACCGGAAAGGTGCGGGTGATGTCGGAGGCGTAGCCGTCCAGTTCGCACCCGGCATCGATCAGCAACAGGTCGCCGCTGTTGAGCATTGCGTCGTTGCCTACGTAGTGCAGTACGCAGGCATTGGCGCCGCCCGCGACGATGGAGGTGTAAGCCGGATGGCGTGCGCCGTGGCTGCAAAACTCGTGCAATAGCTCGGCCTCAACCTGATATTCGAATCGTCCGGGACGGGTGTAGCGCATCGCACGACGGTGTGCTGCAGTAGAGATTGCGGCCGCACGACGCATGATGGACAACTCGTGCTCATCCTTGAACAAGCGCATTTCATCGAGCAGTTTTCGCACATCGTGAATCTCATCGGGTGCGCGGATGCCGTTGCGCACCCTGGCTTGTACTGCCTTGCGCATCCCGATTACACGTTCGTCCCATACGGAGTCGCAGCCCAATGGGTAGTAGAGCGCCGGTTGATTTCCCATCAGTTCTGGCAGCTTGTTATCCAGCTTTTCGATCGCGTAGCTCTCGTCGAATCCAAAGGCCTCGCGTGCAGCATCAGGGCCGTATCTGAAACCATCCCAGATTTCGCGTTCCAGATTCTTCTCGCGGCAGAACAGTATCGATCTGGGACTCTCGCCGGCGACCAGGACCAGTACTGCTTCCGGCTCTTTAAATCCGGTCAGGTAATAGAAGCTGCTGTCATGGCGGTAGGAGTAGTGGGTATCCGCGTTTCGCGCCACTTCGGGTGCCGTGGGGATAATGGCGATGCCTTGCTGCATCTGCTGCTGCAGCCGGTTGCGTCGCTGGAGATAGATATCTGAATGCGCGTTCATATCGCATTGTGCTTTGAACGCAGCAGACTGTCGAGGTCAGTCAGACGTTGCGGCGTGCCAACATCAACCCATAGACCTCTGTAGTGCTCGCCGCTGACTTTATCGAGCGCGATTTGGTCGCGCAGCAATGGTGCAAGCGGTTCCCGACTGCCGCGCTGAATCGTGGAAAATATTGAGGGTTGGTAGAGGCCAATGCCGCTGAACGTCAGTAGTTGTCGATGCGGATCGGGGCAAGATGCTGCGGCAATTACGCGATCCAGGTTCAGGCAAAAGTCACCATTCGGATGGTGTGTTGGGTTGTCTATCATGACCAGGTGAGCATGGTCCGCTCGGCGTGACATTTGCTCCGCGAGATCGGGCAGGCGCGCAAAGTCGTACTCGCAATAGATGTCACCGTTGATAACTGCAAACGGTTGTTCACCGAGATGCGCCAGGGCAAAGGCAATGCCGCCTGCGGTTTCCAGCGCAGTGCCTTCATCCGAATAGATGATCCTCGCCCCCAAGTTGCCGCCGTCGCCCAGCACCTGTTCTATTTGCGTACCCAGATGCGCGTGGTTGATTACTAGTTCCACGATGCCGGCTTGCACCAGTCTTTCTATGTGCCAGACGATCAACGGTTTCCCTCCCGCCTGCAGCAGTGGTTTGGGGGTGTGGTCTGTAAGCGGTCGCATGCGTTCACCGCGACCGGCCGCCAGTATCATCGCCTTCATGAAGTGGCATCTCGTTTGTTTGCGGGGTATTTCACGCTAATAATGCTCACATGGCTCAAAAGGTATAGCCCTGTTGCATTGCTCGCGGTTCCAATTGATCCAGCAAGTTGAGCATCGGTTTGAGATCGATATAGCGTTCGCAGGCGCGGCGCAGGTAATCCATGACCAGCGGCATGTCCTTGAGGTATCCGTCCTTGCCGTCGCGATGGCTCAGTCGGGCAAAGATGCCCAGTACCTTTATCTGGCGCTGCACGCCCATCCACTCGTAGTCACGATAGAAATCGCCGAAGTCCGGTCGCACCGGCAGGCCCGCTTTGCGTGCCTTTTCCCAGTAGCGGATCAACCAGTCCATGATCTCCGGTTCTTCCCACTTGATGTAGGCATCCTTGAATAGCGAGGCGAGGTCATAGGTGATCGGACCAAACACCGCGTCCTGAAAATCGAGGATCCCCGGATTGCGATCTTCCAGCCACATCAGGTTGCGCGAATGATAGTCACGGTGCACATAGACGCTGGGTTGTGCCAGGTTGTTGGCGACGATGCGCGAAAACACTTCGTCAAGTTTGGATTGCTGCTGGGTTGTCAGGCTGGTGGCAAGATGCTTGGCGATATACCAGTCCGGAAAAAGATTCAGCTCGCGACGCAACAACGCCTCGTCGTAGTTTGGCAATTCACTTGCACGGGAAGCGAGTTGGATCGCGATCAGCGCGTCGGTTGCTTCGCCGTATAGTTTGGCCGCGTTTTCCCGCTTCAGGGCTTGCAAATAGGTGGTGTTTCCCAGGTCGGACAACAACAGGAAACCGTGTGCCAGGTCCTGAGCAAACAGGTGCGGCACATGGGTTCCCGCCCGTTCGAATAGTTTCGCTACGTGCAGGAACGGTTTGCAGTCTTCCTGATGCGGCGGCGCGTCCATGACAATTAAGGTGCGGTCGGCGAACGCGGCCCGAAAATAACGGCGAAAGCTGGCATCGGCGGATGCCGGAGACAAGGTAAACGGCTCCCCCGGGTATAGGCGGTTCAGCCACTCGGATATTTGTTGCTGGCGCAGCATGTATGTCCTTTATTCGTAGATGAATGCGGTGGTCCGCCGCAGCGGTGTTTCAGGAAACGGCACCGGTGCGTTTGCTGTCCGGGCTATCGTTGCACACACAAGGCGAACAGCAGCGTTCGCGACGTTGACGGTTTGATTGATTCATCATTTTGTTGCCGGTTTCCCGGTACTTGCTCCCCAAATATTATTGATTAGTGCGGGCTGCGGCGCTTATTTGTGCTGTTGTTGATGGTAAACTCGCGAAAGTTTACATCATACAATTTGCTGTGTGTTATGCGGTTTTCCCCCCAGTTCGTTTTCATCATTTTGTTTTGCAGCTGTTTGCGGCCCGCAATTGCGGACGACGCACCGCCTGCTGCTGAAAATGTCAAGTCGCCGCCTCTAGCAAACGAACAAACGCAAGACATCCCTGCCGTTGTAGAGGCGGATCAGTTGGAAGGCAAGAAGGGGAAGCAGATTGAGGCGACCGGCAACGCGGTATTGCGCAAAGGCGATCAAACCATACATGCAGACCGTTTGCTGTATTTTCAGGACAGTCAGGACATACACGCGCAAGGTTCGGTGATGTTGATCAAGGGAGACCAGTCTATCCGCGCGGATCGCTTGTGGTATTTCCGGGATAACGGCGATGTAGATGCGCAAGGCTCGGTCCTGTTGCGGCAAAAGGACAGCTCGATGAGCGGTCCGCACCTGCGCCTCAACATGGATACGAGTGCGGGGGTCATGGAGAAGCCGGCATTTGTTCTCGGCGAAAATAATGCGCGCGGTGCTGCCGATGCGATGCAAATCCAGGACAAACATCACTTCACTTTCGACCAGGCGAGCTATACGACGTGTCCTGCGGACAGACAGGACTGGTCGTTGCGGATGGGTGGGTTGGAAATCGACAAGAGTCGGCAAATCGGTATCGCACATCACGCCTGGGTTGAGTTCATGAACGTGCCGATTCTTTATTCGCCCTGGATGGATTTTCCGTTGAACGAACAGCGCAAATCAGGCTTCCTTGCGCCGATATTCGGGGGTACTGCCAACGGTGGTAGCGAATTGACCCTGCCGTACTACTGGAATATCGCCGCAAATCTGGATGCGACTATTTCGCCGAGATTCATGGCGAAGCGCGGTTTGATGGTTTCCAACGAGATACGTTATTTGGAGCAGAATTACCAGGGCGAGCTAGAGTTGGATGCGCTGCCTCATGACAGGCTGGCAGACAGCCGTCGAAGCTTCGTTTCATTGAAACACAACATGACGTTGAATCCGCGCCTGTACGGAGATGTTACCTATAACCGGGTTTCTGATGATGCTTATTTTCGGGACTTGGCGAACGCAGTTAACGCAACGTCGCAGGTAAACTTCCTGCGGGAGGGCCAGCTCACCTATGACGCTGACTGGGGTCACGCAACTGCACGGGTGCAGCGCTTCCAGACTTTGCAGGACCCCGTGTCACCTATTATTTCCCCCTACAAGAGGCTGCCGCAGCTGACAGTTAGCACACAGAAAAGCTATCGTCGCGCAAAGTTTTCATTCGCTGGGGAGTTTGTTGATTTTGCCCACCCAACCCTGCCGAACGGCAGACGTCTGGTAGTTAAACCTGGTGTCAGTTATGCGTTGTTGAACGACCCGGGTTTTTACGTTACACCCATGCTGTCCCTGCATAGTACCCAGTACGTTATGGGCGCAAACAATTCCGCATCATTTCGGAATACCTCGCGAACATTGCCGATCCTGAGCGTGGATAGCGGTGTCAAATTCGAACGCGAATGGAACTTCTTTGGCAACGACTACGTGCAGTCGCTCGAGCCACGGGCGTTTTATGTATATATACCCTATAAGAATCAGGACGCTTTGCCGAACTATGATTCAGCGTTGTCCGATTTCAACTTTACCCAGATGTTTTCCGAAAATCGTTTCGCAGGAAGTGACCGCATCGGCGACGCCAACCAGTTAACGCTGGCAATGTCTTCGCGGTTGCTTGAACAATCCAACGGCCGGGAACGGTTAAAGGTTATGCTCGGGGAACGGTTCAGCCTGAACGCTCCG
>JBARHR010000229.1:0-10900 GCA_049799335.1 Gallionella sp.
GTCAAATCCTGTCAATACGCTCACACCGATATTACGATCACGCTAAATCTGCCGCTTCAACTTGATGGCGATAGTAGCAACGCCAAGAAAAGCGGTGCCCATCAAGATTAGCGTAATCGGCCAACCCAGTGAATTCGCAAAATGCTTTGCGGTATAGAAACCGATAAAGCCAAGCATCGCGATCACGGTGGTGAACAACAGCGCCCGACTTTGCAGCGCCACACTGGCATAGAGCATGGAAGCGGTCACCGCGAGATAGCTGAGTTCGTACGGCGTGTTATGCATCAGATCGAACAAGCCGCTATAGGCCATGATAGCGCCAACGAAATAGCCAATACCGGTCAAGCGCAGATGACGCCCCGCCTTGTACACACCATAGGCAGCCGACATCGCGCACAATCCCGTGAGCAAGCTCGCCCAACTGGTTGACGACGCAAGCACGATACGGTCAAACAACCCGCTGTTGAACCAGATGGTGCCGATCAGCAAAGCGGGTTCCACGAGTACACAATGTGATGTATTTTCCAGCGCGGTTGCCACCAGAAACAACGATGCACCCAGCACGATAGCGATGAAGGAGAACGGCACACCTAGCAGATCGAAGCCAACATGCATCGCACCATACACGAAAAACACGGTTGTCAATGCCAGCACGGTGAGCCGGTATTTGAACAGCAATACCACTTGATGCAGCGCCATCACCGCAAACACCGTGAGCACAGCAACGCGCCAGTTGTCGCCGCGTGGAAAGACCTCGTGGACCAACACAAACCAGCCACCGGTCATCATCAGCACCGACGCGACGGAGAGCGGCAGGATGAGTTTCGGATATTTTTCTTCATGCATGGCAGAGACCATCACGATCAGCAAAATGTAACCCACACCCAGCGTCATGAAGACGCGCATCGTGCCGCCCATGCTCTGCCAGAAGGTGCCTATGTACGTACCGATTCCGGCGAGAATAAAGATCGCGCCGAGATAAACAAAAAGTGTTTTGGCGATATCGCCGCGGCTGCGCCGGGTTGGCGTTGCCTGGGAAGTGACAGGTGCGTGAAACGCTGCTTCGATTTCTGCTGGAGTGATGTCATAGCCGCGCATCAGCTGCGCGATGCTCGCCAGCGCGCTTTGCTTATCCGTTACGGTGGCCGCACCGAGCAGACTGGCCAACAGCGGCCAGCCCCACCAGCCTGCGCCGACCAGCACAACGACGATGATCAACATCCAGATCATGGCGATACGACCCAGCCGATGAATCGCGTGTTATTGCCGAAATACACGTTGCCTGCGTTCGGCAGGCGGACGCTGCGCCCTTGTTTGGTCAGCACTGCTTCATCGCGATAACGCGATGAAAAAAACATGGCGCTGAAAACATCGCCGGAATAGCCGTTCATTCCGGCGCTGAATTCGTACCCGTCCGGCGCAACACTGGAGTTATCGACATTCAGCCCGTCCAGGTCGGAAACAGAGATCGGCGTAATTTTTGCGGCGTCATCGGCCGTTGCGGGCTTTCGTCCAAGCGGCGCGAGGCCGGGTGGCAACATGAATGCGATTTCCTTTACCCCGCCGTTTTTCGGACTGTAACGCCACAAACGCGGCTTCTGGTAGCCCACCGAACTACCCTGGTAAACGATCTCGACCTTACGCTCCACAACCGCGATCTGCACGCCATTCGGGTAATTGTTGTATTCGGTCGCATAGATCGCATCGTATCGCGGAGGATCCACAAGCATTGCCGGAATCCCGGAAACCAGCATGAATACGACAACCAGCAACAGCGGTAAACCCAGGCCGAAAGCGATAGTCGGATTTTCGCGGAGGAATGATTTCATACTGGTTGCTCCTTTTTACTACGTCGTTGTGCAGTTGCCAACCAACATGAACGGGACCGACAGCACGGAAATAAAAACTGAACAGGGAATCTTTATGGCGGTGCATTATCCACTATGGAATTCCCTCTTTTCCGACCACATATCAGCACACTGCACCCGTTCGTCTGCACACGCCGAGCAATATCGTTACGCAGCAGGCTGAACAATTTTTTTGTTTGCGTGTAGTCGTCGGTCAATACACTGCGTTTTAGTCAGTAAGCACCCGGAAGAACAAGGTGCCCAATTACACCATAACCAAGGAGCCACAAAATGAAGAGCAAATTGATACTGGCCGGTGCCTGCCTCGCCATGATGACAGCTGCGGCCTATGCCGACGAACACGGCACGACATCCGAGAACGGCACAGCGGCCAGCAGCCGCACACCCGCGCAGATCGAGCGCCGCGGCGAGCGCATCGAACAGCGGCTGGACAGTCGCGGCGACCGCGTCGAAGATCGTCTTGACGCGAAAGGCGATCGCATGGAAAACAGGATGGATGCCAAAGCCGACAAGGCCCGCGCGGCCGGAAATGCCGCCTTGGCCGACAAACTTGAAAGGAAGGGTGATGGGGTGAACGCCCGCCTGGATAGAAAGGGCGAACGGATCGACCGCCATCTGGACAAAAAAGGCGATCGTATTGAACACCGCCACGATCGTCGCGCCCGGCAGGCGCGGAGCTAAAGCGGACCTCGATACACTCCAGGTGCGCCCAGAACTATAATCGCTGCATGCAACAATTTCTTGCCACAGTTGAAGGTCGCGCCTTTCGCATCGCACAGTTCGCCACGCGCAACCGTGACGATGCGTTGGAACTGGTGCAGGAAGCCATGATGAAGCTGGTGCAGAAATATGCGAATCGCGCGTCGCAAGAATGGAATGCATTGTTCTATAGCATCCTGCAATCGCGCATACGCGACTGGCGACGCAGACAGTCGGTGCGCAACCGCTTCCGCCATTGGTTTGCGCAGGATGACGACGATGCCGGGGACCAACTGGAACAGTCTCCGGCCGCCGCGATCAGCGATCCGGCTATGCAGCTCGGTAACGAGCAATTTGTCGAACGACTTCAGGTCGAACTGGATGCCCTGCCCTATCGTCAGCAGCAGGTATTCTTGCTGCGGGTATGGGAAGGACTGGATGTAGCGGAAACGGCGGCCGCGATGGGATGCTCGGAAAGCGCCGTAAAAACTCATCACGCACGCGCCCTTGAAAAGCTACGTGGAAAACTGGAGGAACACCGATGAATCGACACGATGAGGAATTCGAACAACGCGTCAGAACAGCGCTCGAATCCGGCATGTCGGCGCCGGATGCCGACACCCGTCGCAGGTTGGCTGCAGGGCGCGCCCGCGCGCTGGAGCAGAAACCGTTTCTCACGCGCTGGTTGTCAGTCGGAAACTGGATACCGGCAACTGCGCTTGCCGGCTGCGCTGTGCTGGCGGTGGCGCTGTTCATTGCCGATCGTCAACCAGATGCACCACTGCAGATAGCGCAGTCAGATTCGGAGTTTGCCCTGGAGCTGTTGTTCAGCGATGGCATCGCCGACACTGAAGACGATCCGGATTTCTATGCCGCGATGGACGCAATGATTTACGAGGAGGAGCAGCATGCGGGTTAGTCACTGGTGGTACGCGTTGCTGGTGCTGGGATATGCGCAGATGACATACGCGGAAGAAGCGGCGCAGAACGCAGCCGGCGGAGATACAACGGCAATGGAGGTAATCGAAATGCTGGGTGAAATGGACGATGAAATAACAATTTTGGACATCGCGATGTCCGACGTGAATTTGAACGAGAAGGTCATCGCGAAGGAGGTAAACAATGCTGAATAAAATTGATGGTGCACCGGGGCGCTGGACGTGGGCCTGGCTATTGATTGTAATAATGCTGTTCGCAGGTGGCGCGCGCGCCGAAGGCATCGCATGGGACGAACTGAATGCGCAACAGCAGCAGGTGTTGGCGCCGATGAGAGAACGTTGGGCCAGCCTGCCACCGCAGCGCCAGGAGCGCCTGGGTAAAGGTGCCACGCGCTGGTCGACGATGACTCCGGAGCAACGTGATCAGGCAAAGGAACGCCTGATGCGTTTCAAGAACATGACCCCGGAAGAACGCGAACTGGTAAAAAAACGTATCCGTGAGTTTCGCGAACTCCCGCCGGAACAGCGCAAGGCGTTGCGAGAAAAGTGGCAAAGCCTGACACCAGAGGAAAAAACCAGGCTCAAGGAACGCTGGCGCAAGCTGTCGCCCGAACAGCGCGAACGCATCATCCAGCGGCGTGTGGACCGCCAGCAACGACTGCGTCAAAGCCGATGAGCAAAGGATCTACTTTATGAGCATGTCCGCACGCATATCACCCTGCCTGTTGCCCAAGATCCGAGCCGCGCAAGCGGCTAGTTTGCTTGGTGCAGCGTCGCTTGCCGTAGCGCTGTTCTTCCTGCCGTCTCCTGCACGCGCAGCGGTCTATATCTCGGCAACGGGAGGCGCAGGCCCCGACGGCTACCGATCCACCCAGGTGCGCGCGAACGCCGATTTATTTGACTCGCCGATTAGCGCAAGTGTATTCCGCTTCCAATCCAGTTCGTCGTCGGACTCGATCTCGCAGTCCGGGCAGGCGCTGAACTGGAAAGTAACCAAACTTGCGATAGTGGGCTTGGATCACAACAATCAGGACAACGGACTGGTCGACATCTCCGGCAATGCAGTGCGTCTCGCGCTCAACCTGGATACCCTGTGGAGCGGCACCCTGGGAACCCGGCTGGACATGAAGCGGGACGCCTCGGCATATCGGTTCAACAGTCTTCCTGCCGCGGTACAGAACGATACAATCAACCAGACCGCAAACAGTCTCGGACTGAGTCAGAATATCGCTGCGTCGCTCACCATTTATGCGGCACACGATCAATACAGCTACGACAAGGATCCGACGCGCGCTGCCATCCTGCTGATGCGGACGGCGCCGCGCCGGTTCTTCAGCACCTCATCGGCACTGTTGGCGGTCCCGGATAGCACAAATCTTTTCGGCATTGCCTGGCATCCACAGGATGAACTCACGGTGGATGTTTCTTCCAGCAAGACACAGACGCAGCTGGAACAGGAACAACATACCAAACGCCTGGGACTCGACTATCAGCTTACTGATCACTTTAATTTCTCCGCCGCCGTGTCGCGTGTGACATCGACTGCCGTAGTAACCCGACAAACATATTTTGCGGCGATACCGGCCTTGACGATCCCGATTGGGACAACCGTAATCCCCGCCAGCAACGATACCTACAGCGAGTTGGGCGTGAGCTGGACTTTCTAGCGGAGCGAAAGGTATCCGGGTTGAATTCGAACGGGACTGCAGCAAAGGGAGCATGGTGGGGATGGAGGTACAATCACAAAATGTCGACTTATGTCGCGAACTGCGCAATTGCTGAATTAGCTCTCTGACTCAATTGCGACCAGACGCCGACAGCTGCGCGCGATCAGCTAATGTGATCCATAGTCGCCCGCGCTGCCGGCAATAAAAGCGTACTAAATTACTGCTTGGCACACTCCCAGCTCAAGCCGCGAAGTTTCTCGGCGAATGCCGCGGCCTTTTCTTCGTAATAGCCCGCTGCGCTTTGTGCCGGCCACAAACTCTGGCTAGAGCCGTCTTCCTTGGTATAGGTCAATTCGCAAGGCACAGTTGAATCTGCTTTGGTGTGAACCACCGCAATCGCTCTTTTCATGTCACCACGATTGCAGGTGTAAATCTCGTTTGCGAGTGCCGAGATTGCTACCAATAATACTGCCAGTGCGGCACAGGGCATTACATGCTTTATCGAAATCATTTTTCCACCTGTGACGGGTTCAATGCCAGGTACAGCGCGTACGATTCCAAAACCAATTGCTGAACCTGACTATCGGAATACTGCATATTGACGGAGACGGTGTATCTGCGCCGTTCCGGCCAATCAGTCCAACCTCATCCAGATATTCATATCCACCAAAATTGGCATTTCTCATCGCCACCACTTGTGGTTCGGCCGTGCAATGGTAGTGCTAAACTTCGCGGCACTACCTAGAACAACTCCCACGGATTGGCGATACACCATGTCTGAATCAACACTCGCGCTGTCGCGGCGGAGCCTTTGACAGATGGCTGAAAAAGCAACGCTCTGCCCGTGTGGCGGGTCCGACTATGCCGCCTGCTGCGGACGTTACCACAGCGGTCCACCCGCACCGGATGCAGAGCGCCTGATGCGTGCCCGCTATAGCGCCTATGTACTCGGACTGGAAGATTACCTGCTGGTTACCTGGCACCCGAGCCGCCGCCCGGTGGCACTGGACCTCGGAACAGACAATGCGAAATGGCTGGGCCTGGAAGTGATGAATTACGCTGTAATATCGGAAGATAGTGCGACCGTGGAATTTGTTGCACGCTATAAAGTCGGCGGGCGTGCCCACCGGCTGCACGAATGCAGTCGCTTCGTACGTGAAGAAGGCCTTTGGTTCTACGTGGACGGAGACTTTCCCGACTATTGATTCGGCGAATAGAAGTTTGAATTCGGCAGTCGTAGCACCAGAGCACAATGGTGCGCAGGCGCACCCTACTTGAGGCCCTCGACATTGGTCTAGCCTGACCGGGTCAAGTTTTCACCGTGCCAGATCAATAATCAAAAATCCGCGCCTGCGGGAATGACGATGGAAATCTTGGCGCCGCATTTGCTTGTTATGATCGCGCCAAAACCTGATTATGCAAACGCATTGACCCAATCTACCAACTCAACTCAAGTGACTGTATGACTGAACGAATAATCAGCGTAGGCTCGCTGATCAAAGATGCTGCTGATGGCCTGACAGCGGAAGAGCAATTCGCGCTGAAGCAACAGCTCGCAGAAAAAATTCAGCAGCTCAACGCTTTGCCGGACGCCAACCATATGCCGCGCGCCCGACTGCAACTGGACATCGCAGAAATCCTGAATGCACTCGAACGCAAGCAGGAAGCGTGGGAAATCGCACGCGCAGCATTTGCAATATCGATGCGACAAGAATCCTGGCAGGACGCGATCGAAGCGTGCAACGTTCTTTATCAGGCCAGTCGGGAGGATTCCATGGCGGCGCTCGGCATGGGCATCTGGCTCGCGATCACCTTCCCGGTTGATCCGGAGCTGACGGTGGCGATGCTGATCCATGCAATCGACGAAATGCCGCATGATTCCGATGGTGCCGCGGTGGCGGCGATCACAGGGCGCTACGTGGTTGACCTGCGCGCCGATGACGACAAACATGAAAGCCAGCGCTTCCTTGTCGACAATCTCGTTGCGATGGTGGCCGCGCGCCATGGGCATGTGCAGGACCAATTTACGATGAACCTGTGGCTGGACGAACTGCAGTTGCGTGATCCGCAGATTTTTCTACCGCGTATGGCGCTGGTTGTAGATGCAATAGTCGGTAACAAATGGTGGTTTGATCGCGATGAATTGCGCGGCAAGTTGCCCGACCAGGACTAGCCGGTACTTTGAACCGGCGCAACAAACGCAGGGTGGGCGGGACATCCCTGCCCACTGACTCATGTTTGCGCGATCACGCCTATGAGCCAACGCGTGCGAAGAAAACTAACGCCGTAGTCTTCACAACCGATCAGCTGTGGATGAACCCTATACCGGAATCCGGGGGTTGTATCGCGGGACTACCCGACATGGGACGGGCATGTCCCGCAAGTTCCAATAACTTGGCAGCGTGGTTGTAGCGCAACGATAAACGCAACGACTGGCTGATGCCCGGCAAGCGTGTCAATTCTCCATGTTGATCCAGGATATTCGCCCAAACAGACGCAATGCGCTCATCTTCGCGATACGCGAGATAGTCCCCCATCTCCGTGGCAAGCGCGGGCAGAATATCCGGGTCGTTGGCACGCGTCATCAAATTGGAGCGCGAATAAGCAGGGTTGAAAAAGTGCGCCTCGTGCTCACGGATAAGCACGGCATTCTGCGGCGTGCGCCGCACCATCAATACCGCCGACTCGTCATGATAAACCGCCGACCAGTCTCTTGGCGGGAACAGCGCATCGACCTCGGCCTCGGTATCGACGATGGCGTAATCGATGTTCCATTTCGCCAATTCATCGGGATGACGTACATAGTAGAACGGGTCGCCGAATACCGAGATGTTGTACTGGAAAATCTTGCGCTCCGGTGTGATGCGGTAAGAGAGGTATGCACCGAGGTTGCCCGAGTTGTACAGATGGCCCTCGAGCCGCTCTTGCTTGATGAAATTGACCGCTCCGACCGGATAAAAGCTTTCGTCCAGCTTGTAGCCGAACGACGTGTCGTAGACCTTCAGATAATGGAACTGGTCGCTGTCTGGTGGCACCTCCGCCTCGCCAAACTTCACCAAATACCCCTGAGCCAGCATTAACGCTGCAGCTACGGTCAGTGCTGCAACATGCAACCGGCGTTCCATGTTGCCGCGCGTCTGGTGCATTCCTGCGCGCAGCAATTCGGCAAGGATCGGTGCCAGCACGATCGCGGAAATGCTGGTGACGCGATTAAAGCGCAATGCCGCCGCGCCAAAAAACAGCAGCAACAGCAAATGCGTCGCATCTGTCCGCCGCCAGTGCCGCAACGCCAGCAGCGCCGTCCAGCCCAGCATCAGGATGAACACCTTGAACTCTTCCCAGTTCACCGGCTGATATTCAGTGATGACCTGATTGAAATTTCCCTGGCCGACCGCATAGCCGACGAAGATGCCGTAGGAACGCAGTCCGTAAGGATTGAGTAGCATCGCCAGCAGGGCCAGCGCGAAAAAACGGTTCAGCACTGCAAGCCGATCGGCCGAGAGCGCAGTCGGGTGATACAGTCGCGCGATGCGATGCTTGGCATTCTCGCCGATCACAAACAATGTCAGGAAAATTACTCCATACAGCGCAGTATGCAGCCAGTCCCACATCACCAACATCAGCGGCACCAGCCACAGCCAGCGCTGCTTCAGCAACCCGGCACGGAAACCGTAGAGAATCATGCCCAGCGCGGCCATGCCAAATAGCGTGAACAATTCCGGCCGCTCGTGGTAACGGTTAACACCTGCCAGCACGGCCAGCACGCACAACAATGCGGCCACCGCGGGCGCCGTCTGTTCCCTGCACAACGTACGGAACAGCGACCACATTGTCAGCGCGACCAGCAGCAGTTTCATGGCAAGCAGACCGTAGACGCCAAATACAGTCCACACCAGATACAGCATTATTTGCCCGAGCCACTCGTGGTTTGCAAAGGCCGCACCCGGATGCGTGTAGGAAAAGCGATCCTCATCGACGACGTGTCCGGACGTTATCATTTCGCGACCATTGGCAAGGTGCCAGTAGAGGTCAAAATCAAAGACCGGATAAGTGACCAGCAAAATAGACAACAGGCAGACCAGCAGCACCAGCCAGTCAGGCTTTATAGAGGAAAAAAAATGTGTTCGATTGATCATCGTACCTAACATTGCAAGTAAACGGTGCTATCCATTCCGGGCGTCGAGAATGGCAGGTCCGGAATATGAACGAACTGCTGCGTTGATACAACCGCGATACCGATATGGATTAGTGCAACACCGGAACGACACAGGGAATCGAGCGTCATCCACGTTACAAAGCGGTGACACCACCTCAAAATCATTTCGCTAAAGCAAGACCTAACTGAGACGCAGGCGACCACTCAGCCTGGTAGGCCCGCTCCAGCAACGCACAAACCAACTCTCCCAAATCAATATCGAGATGCGCCCGCGCTGCCGCAGCCCCGGCATCGTCAGTATGTACGTTTGTTGCAAAGTCCCGAAAGGACTGCCAATCCTTGGCGAGCAATTCCACCATGATGCGAGCAAGCTCATAGGAAAGTTCAAGGCCCTCATCCACGCGTTGAAATGACGCACCAGACCAGAATTCCTGTATTGCGGATTCATTCCAGTAGGCCAACAATCTGTCGTGCAACTGCTGCGTACCGCAGCCACCGCAGGATTTCTTGTTGACCAGCTGGCGCTCGGTATTTACGGCCGTACCCACGTTTAGCCATAGCGGCAAGGGCAAATGCGCCAGACAATTGCGGGTCATTTCCTGAACCATCATGGACTGGCTCGCATACAAATCCGCTTTCACCGCCACAAAATGTCCGACCCTGGCGCGTATATACATGGCTCGACTCAGGCCGCGTGCCGCCGCGTCGGGATAGTAAAATGACAGGTAACAGTAATAGCTCTCGGCATCGTCAAACACGATCAGGACATCTTTACCCCACTGCGGCGCCTGGGCGATGCCAGCCAAAACGCCCAACACCTGTTCACGCGCTTTGCTCAGGAAACTTGCAGAGGTGCGCGCGCGCGTGGGCTCAAGTGAAGACAGTACCATCGCAGTTGAAGATTCCTCAAGCTGATAGTTCTCACCCAAAGCATCACGCACATGCAACAACCAGGCGTGTTTCACTTCGTCCAGCAGTGATGTGTGTGACTCGATTGCCACGTTGTGATTCAACCAGTTCGCCAACTGGTGGCCATCGAGTATGGGCATGTATTCGTGCTGAACAAAAAACTGCGGCAACGGCAGCGCAGGGGCGTCGCCGACGGAAATTTCCGTTGGCGCAGCCGATTCCTCGTTTGATGCCTGTTGGCTGTTATTGGAAAAGACTTTGCGTAATCGTCCTAGCATTTGAAGCTTTCTATTTATGGTTTACCGATGCTCGCGCATAAGAATTTTGCGCAAACAATTCGAAACGATGAGTGTGCGCTTCACCCGTCAGCGCAGCCTATCGCATCCGGCCAAGTTAGCCAAGCGGCTGCAGTCCGCTGTATCCCCTAGCCCCTTTGAGCCCGAACGAAAGCCTGTCAATCAGAACGACATCGTATACAGCGTTTCAGTTGATTTCACATCGTCTGCAGTGAACCAGATGCCGTCGATGCCAGCACCCGAGTATGTTGCGACTTGCGACTGATTGCCGTTCGTGTCGTAGAGATACAACTTATAAGACGACGGAACATCGTCGGCCGTAAACCAGACGCCATCAACGCCCGCCGCGCCGAGGCCGGAGTAGGAC
>JBARHR010000230.1:0-6183 GCA_049799335.1 Gallionella sp.
TCCGTAACCCGACTTACTTTGGTCCGCAACGAACTTTTCTTCAATCTGAAAATGCGTAACTGCGGGCTTGCCGCTCTGCAATACTGCCATTTTTACCCGTTGGGACGGATGCCTGCCTATTGGAGCATCGACGGTGCCTCCATAAGCCAGCTCCCCATACACCAGTGCCAAGTACTCGCGCCGCACGCTATGTGCCGCGAGTTGCCGAACCAAAGCGGTTTGCGTGGTCAGCTTCTTGGCAACAACCAGCAGGCCGGAGGTATCCTTGTCCAGTCGGTGCACGATACCCGCGCGAGGTACTTCTTCAAGTTTGGGATCGTGATGCAGCAAAGCGTTTAGCAACGTACCTTGCCAATTACCGCTGCCGGGATGCACTACCAGGCCAACCGGCTTATTTATCACGAGTAGCGCATCGTCCTCAAAAACAATATCTAGCGCGATGTTCTCCGCAAGGTAGGGTTGCTCTGCCGGAAGACTTTGCGGGTAAACCTCAAGTCGCTCCCCTCCCCAAACTTTCTGTTTGCATGTCGCAAATTCACCGTCGAGTTTCACCTGCTTGTCGTTGATCCAGTCTTGCAATCGGCTGCGAGAATACTCCGGTAAAAGCTGTGCTATCGCCTGATCCAGCCTGTTTCCCGCACATTCTTCTGGCACCACGAACTGCAGCTGCTCAGCAGAGGATTCGACGAATGCACTTTCGACACCTAGATCATCTTGATCTTCGATGAGCAAGGTTTCCGACCCATTCAATAGCGGATAGTCCGCTTCTTTTGATGCGACGGGTTTGCCAAGTCTGCGTTTGCTATAATCGCGCAAATTCTTTTCTGGATTAGCCATGCGCCATAGTTTAGCTGTAATCCTGCTGCTTACGTTAACCGCTTGCAGTTCCACGCCGACAAATGACGAGTTGTCGAAGAAATCGGCCGAGGAAATGTATAACGATGCCAAATCGGCGCTTCTGGATGAAAATTACGAATCCGCAATCAAGAAATTCGAGTCGTTGCAATCCCGTTTCCCCTACGGGCGCTTTGCACAACAAGGCCAGCTTGAAATCGCCTACGCTTATTACAAGCAAAACGAAGTCGAATCCGCCATTGCCGCAGCGGACCGATTTATCAAGCAGTATCCGAACAGCCCCACGGTTGAATATGCCTACTACCTCAAAGGCCTTGCCATGTTTCACGGAGAGACAGGGCTATTTGGCCTGCAAGGCGACCCAACCGAGCGCGACCCGAAAGCGGCACAAGATTCATTCGCCGCCTTCAAGGATCTGGTGGTACGCTTCCCAGATAGCAAGTACGCGGCCGACTCCAGAGTACGCATGCAATATTTGATCAATGCGCTAGCCAAATACGCTATCCACGTTGCCGACTATTACCAGCGTCGCGGCGCCCACATTGCTGCAGTAAACCGCGCCAAGGAAGTATTAACCCTGTACCCCACTTCATTGTCAACGCGTGATGCGCTTAAGGTACTGGTAACAAGCTACTCCGCTATGGACATGACCACTCTGAGTAACGACGCACAGCGCGTGCTCGACTTGAATACGCCAGCGGTAGCTGCCGTAAGCCTTGGAACGAATTATGAGCAAGCTCCGTAGCGTTTCTTCATTCCGTTGCGTCGTATCTGTTTGACGATGAAGTTTTGCAGTCTATGCGGCGGCACTTTGGAATTGCGCATTCCAGCTGATGACAACCGTGAGCGCTATATTTGCGCCTCCTGCGGCGAAATACATTACCAGAATCCGAAAATGATAGTCGGCGCGATTCCTGAATATCATGGTGGGATTTTGCTGTGTCGCCGCGCGATCGAGCCGAAATACGGATTGTGGACGCTTCCGGCCGGCTTTATGGAGAACGGAGAAACAACAGCCGAGGCTGCCGCGCGTGAAACCCTTGAGGAAGCAAATGCCAGCGTAGAAATTGGCGAACTCTATTCACTTTACAACGTACCACACATCAATCAGGTACATATGCTGTACCGCGCTACCTTATCCAATCCGGACTTTTCTCCAGGAACCGAAAGCTTGGAGGTACAACTATTCACTGAACACGAAATTCCCTGGCATGAACTTGCGTTTCGGCCAGTGAAACTGACTCTGGAGCACTATTTTGCTGATCGTATCACCGGCAACTTTCATTTCCATACGGGAGTGCTGCATCCTCTACCACGTAGCGAATGAACACTTTTCGCAGCCGTTGCAAACCTTGCGAGATTCAACATACTGCCTATAATCTTGGCTCGCACCTTTGATTTCTTATATCTTATGAATGTAGCTCGTTGTTTTTTTCCATTTGCAGCGCTGCTGGTGACCACGTTCTTGATTGGCGGTTGTTCGGGCACTCGCAACCCGGCCGATCCGCTCGAACCGCTGAATCGCGGCGTCTACAAGTTCAACGATGGCTTGGACAGGGCCGTGATAAAGCCCGTCGCAAAGGGATACAAAGCAGTCGTACCGTTGTCAGGCAGGATAATGGTAAGTAATTTTGTTTCAAATCTTGATGATGTCCTGGTAACCACCAACGATTTGCTGCAACTGAAATTTTCCCAAGCAGCATCTGATGGTTCGCGTTTCTTGATCAACTCGACTTTCGGTGTGTTTGGCCTGTTCAGCGTCGCAAGCAGACTGGAAAAACACAATGAGGATTTTGGCCAGACGCTTGGATATTGGGGCGTAGAACCAGGCCCGTACGTTGTGTTGCCGTTTCTCGGACCAAGCTCGGTGCGAGATGCCACGGGGTGGTATATCGACGGCTTTGTCAGCATTCCGTACAACATGAACGACATATCAGACCGCAACATGTACTATTTTGTTGACGGTGTTCAATATCGCGCCTCCTTGCTGGATCAGGAAAGAGTCTTGAAGGAGGCGGTAATCGACCCCTACGAATTCATACGCGACACTTATCTTTTACGCAGAAAGAGTCTGGTGTATGACGGAAACCTGCCGCGCGCGCGTTACGACGACTTTTGAACTCCCAATTTGTTGCGGTAAGAGGCTTCGATTCTTAGCTCTTCTACTTACCGCATGCAAACAACAAAGGCCCGCATTCGCAGGCCTTCGCTATTACCGCAATCCCTCGCTATGGGGCCGTGCGCAGCGCCGAAATGCGCTCTTCCAGCGGCGGATGCGTCATAAACATTCGCGAGAATCCTTTGCCACCCGATATCCCGAAAGCCGCGATCTTTTCAGGCAGGACCGTCTCTTCGTGATTGGCCTTCAACCGTTCCAGCGCAGCAATCATTTTCCCACGCCCCGCCAGTCGAGCGCCGCCAGCATCAGCGCGGAACTCTCTTTGGCGTGAAAACCACATTACTATGATGCTGGCAAGCACCCCCAAAATCAGCTGTGCCGCAATTTCTGCTACAAACGCCCCGATGCCTCGCCCATTTCGTCCGTCGTTCTTTAGCAACACGCGATCCACGAAGAAGCCAAACAATTTTGCGAAAAATATCACGAAGGTGTTTACCACGCCTTGAATCAAAGCCAGCGTTACCATGTCGCCATTTGAAATGTGACTAACTTCATGCGCAAGCACCGCCTCAGCTTCGTCGCGACTCATGCTATGCAGCAACCCGGTACTTACAGCAACCAGCGCATCGTTACGATTCCAACCTGTCGCGAACGCATTTACGTCCGGCGCGTCGTAAATCGCGACCTCCGGTACGCCAATTCCTGCTGTTTGGGCCTGCTTTCTAACCGTATCCAGCAACCAACGCTCGGTGGGATCGATTGGATTCTCAATTACTTGTGCCCCAACCATGCGTTTCGCTGACCATTTTGAGATTGCGAGAGAAACTATCGAACCCGCAAATCCGATCACGGCCGACAAAACTAGCAAAGCACCGAAGTTGATGCCTCCAACCTCGCTTACCCAACGATCCACACCAAGCAGACGCAACGTAATATTGATCACAAATATCACCGCCAGGTTCGTCATCACAAACAGAACAATTCTTTTCATTCATCTATCTCCGTTATCTAAACAACTATTTCAGTATTGCACGCACCTTACCTAATCGGCGTATCAAATGGGGCAGTCTTCCAACATTTTCAAGTGACCTCATCAAAGTGTTAGACTCAACGTAATTCGATAACCGTCTGGAGCCCAAGTTGCAGGAATTGTTAAATAATCCGGCAGTGCAATCCGGCATCGCACCATTTTTTGCCGCAATTGTGGTAACAGAATTGTTCCATAGAATCAGACTTAGCGGGCTCGCCGTTGTTGCCGGTTTCGCAGTGACCGTATATTTGGCAAGCGATTTCAACATGGCGCCACTTACATCTGCGCGCAAAATTGTCCTATTGGGCGTTTCGGCAGCGTTCCTTGGCCTGCTTGTCGACGTGTTCCGGTTAAACGTTGCGAAGTCTGTTCTACCTGTCCTCGGCGGTATTGCCGCACTATGGACCGCGCAACGCATACTGCAAAACCAGGACACGGTTCATATGTTGCTTTGGGGGTCCGGCTGCATGACTTACGTTGCCATTCTCGTCTGGGGAATGGATAGGACGCTGGGCCAAGGCTCGCAACGCACGGGTAGTGCGGCTACAGCACTAGGTTTTGGGACCGGAGTCGCCGCCTTGGTCGGCGCGTCGGCCCTGCTAGGGCAGTTCGGATTGGCGCTTGGATCTGCCGCATTCGCACATTTGCTCCTGCAGATATTGACCAACAAAAACATCCCGACGGGCCGTGTCCTTACATTCCCGCTTTCGCTGATTGCCGGTTTAACTGCCTGCATCGCTGTATTGAGTGCCAGGCTTCCCTGGTACGCCCTGATCGCATTGTCTGGAGTTCCACTGGTCGCTTCTTTTGCGCTCGTTCCGGGCCGCTCTGTCAGGACGCAAGGCGTCGTGTTGTTGTTGATGACTCTGGCCGTTTCGGCAGTTGCCGTCTATCTGACCTGGCGCTCGGCCGGTGATATCCCGCTCTAAGCGGAGACCAATTTCAGCGCTGCGCGCGTTCCACTACGTTGGCCAACAGCACACCTCGCTTTTCATACGTTCAGTTCAAAGCTTTACCAGTTTACTTATGTATAGTGAATTGCTACGATACAATTTCAAACAATCGTTTGATTACTCAATCCAAAAAAGGAGAAACTATGAAATATTCACTATTGGGCACCGTTGCAATCGCTATATCCCTGCCTTTATCCTCATTTGCATCAGATAGTTACACGGTAGATCCTGCTCACACGTTCCCGCACTTCACCATTAACCATCTGGGATTTTCCACCATGCACGGCCGCTTCGACCGTACGAGCGGAAACATAGTACTGGATCGCGCTGCCAAAACCGGCTCGGTAGATATCAATATCGACGCCACCTCTGTAAGTACGGGGTTCGCCAAACGCGACGAACATTTGCGCGGTCCTGATTTTTTCAATTCCGCCGAATTCCCCACAATTACCTACAAATCAACCGCGGTCCATTACAAAGGGGACGAACCGTCCAGCGTGGATGGCAACCTGACCATAATGGGGGTAAGCAGGCCCGTGACGCTTACCATTGACGACTTCAATTGTGGTACCAACCCGATGAACAAAAAAGACGAATGCGGTGCAGGAGCAAGCGCCCAAATCAAACGTTCAGACTTCGGGGTGAAATATGGGCTTCCTGCGGTTGGTGATGACGTAAAGCTGGCTTTTGAGATAGAAGCAATCAAGAATTGAGCCTAATCTGAATCAGGAAAAGGCAACACATGTACTTTGCCTTTTCCTTACAGTTACGTTGCCTGTGAGCGGGTTTCAATAATGACTAACAATCAACAGGCAGCCCTCGCTTCGTGCAAGAGAAAAACTCGCGACTAAGTTCGTTGTCCTCGAGCCTCGTCTTAAACTACTCCTGAAATTCTCTTCGCAATCACGCTTCATGAATGCGTTATCAACAGACAGGGGCAAAGGATTACGCCCCGGCTAGCCATTGTCTTGGTGGCCGGATCTACAGGTCAATCCCCATTTATATTCCGACGCCGCGACATATTGCATTCCAAACACGCAGCGCAATAGTTTTGCCTATTCGAACCTGCTAGATATTTCCGAGTGAGTCTGAAGGCCGAAAAAAAAGGCCAGACGTTACCGTCTGGCCTTTGCCTTTCGGCTAAATTACATACAGATTACTTAACGTGGCAGGTCAAGCAAGTTGCGCTACCGTTGTTTCCGTTGTTGTGACGCAGGAAGGTAGTG
>JBARHR010000231.1:0-6306 GCA_049799335.1 Gallionella sp.
CTTCGGTATGGTCAGATTAATGCCTTTAAGCACTTCCCGTTTGCCATAGGAAAAATGCAGATCGGTAATTTCGACCAAGTTTGTCGATGAAGGAGTCAACTAGAGTTCCTTGGTTTGACGATGGGATAACCGACGATTCATGAGCCATTCCTGTTGACGCTGATCCAGTGCAACCGCATCAACCTATGCAGAACAAATAAAATAATCATTAATAACCAATCTATTATAGATGAGTGTTAAAGTTATAGTTTAGGGAGCTCCATGCTCGAACTGCTAACTTTGCTAATCCCAGCTTTCTTACCTTTCAGACTTTCAGGTCGCCCAAGCCTTAACTTGCGCGAGTTTCCAGATGTCCTTGTTGTATTCCAGTATGGTTCGGTCACTTGAAAATTTGCCGCTCGCTGCCGTATTCAGAATGCTCATTCTTGTCCATTCGTCAATATTCTTGAACGCTACCGCGGCGCGTTGCTGGGCATCGACAAAGCTGCGAAAGTCGGCGGTCGTCATCCAATAGTCACCGTGTTTCGTCAGCGACTCAATGATGGGGTTAAAAATGAATGGCTCGAACTGGTTAAAGTGTCCTGACGCCAGAAGTCGCATTACACGCGTCAAGTCCTCATCAGCAGCTATGATCGCATTTGGATCGTGATGTGCTCTTCCGCATTCAACCTCCTCGGCGGTAAGACCAAACAGGAAGAAATTTTCTGCACCCACCTCCTCGCGCATTTCGATATTTGCACCATCCAGAGTTCCTATCGTCAATGCGCCGTTCATCATGAATTTCATGTTACCGGTCCCGGAAGCTTCTTTTCCGGCAGTGGAAAGCTGTTCAGAAAGGTCCGTACCGGCGCAAATAATCTCCATTGCGGTGACCCGGTAATTTGGGATAAACGCAACTTTTAGTAAATCGCCGACGTCGGGATCATTGTTTACGACGTTAGCCACATTACAGATCAGTTTGATGATGTTCTTGGCCATTAAGTAGCCTGGTGCAGCTTTGCCGCCAATTAACACGCTGCGCGACGTCCAATTGGCAGTATCGCCACGTTTAATTCGGTCGTAGAGGTGTATGACGTGCAGGATATTCAGTAATTGACGTTTGTATTCGTGGATGCGCTTCACTTGCACGTCGAAAAGCGAGTTGGTGTTGAATGTGACACCGCAATCCTTTTCTACCAAGGCAGCGAGCCGCGTTTTGTTGATTTGCATTGATTCGCGCCATTTACCACGAAAGTTTTTGTCCTCTGCAAATGGTGCGAGCATTTTCAACTCATCCAGATTGGTAGTCCAGCCCGCACCCAACGTTTCCGAAATCAATCTAGAAAGTGACGGATTGGCCCAAGCCAGCCAGCGCCGTTGCGTTACACCATTCGTTTTGTTATTGAATTTTTTCGGCCACAACTGGTAAAAATCGTGAAAAAGCGTCTGCTCCAGCAACAGTGAATGGAGCGCCGCAACGCCGTTGACAGAAAAACTTGCGACAATTGCCAAGTACGCCATACGAATTTGCGGTTCAGCACCTTCCTCAATGATAGACATGCGAGCCAAACGATCTGAATCGCCAGGCCATTGTCTGGACACCTGAGTCAGGAACCGCGCATTGATTTCGTATACGATTTCCAGCAGACGCGGCAACAATCGGCCAAACATCCAGACAGGCCATTTTTCCAGCGCTTCCGGCAACAGTGTGTGATTTGTATAGGCCACGGTGTTACTTGTAATGTCCCAGGCGTGTTCCCAGGACATGCCATGCTCATCCATCAACAGACGCATCAGTTCGGGGACGACACATGTCGGGTGGGTGTCGTTAAGCTGGAAATGACTCTTAGCGGCAAATTCGCTAAAATCATTTCCGTGGCGACTTATCCAACTGCGTACAATATCCTGTAGGCTGGCTGAGGCAAGAAAATATTGCTGACGCAACCGCAATTCCTTGCCGTTCTCACTTGCGTCATTGGGATAAAGCACCATGGTAATGTGCTCTGCATCGTTTTTGGCGGCAACTGATTCCGGGTAACTTCCGGCATTGAATTCACCCAAGTCGAATTCGTCGGTGGCTGCTGAGTGCCACAGTCTCAAGGTGTTTACCGTCCCGTTACGATAACCTGGAACCGGAACATCGTATGGCACCGCCAAAACTGCATGCGCACCAGTCCAGCGCACGCGAAGTTTGCCATCGTAGTCGTGATAGTACTCGGTATATCCGCCATATTTTACCCGCTGGGTAAATTCCGGACGCTCTATCTCCCAGGGATTACCGTCACGTAGCCAGTGGTCTGGTTCCTCGATCTGCTTTCCGCCCTCAATGCGTTGACGGAACATGCCATATTCATAGCGGATTCCGTAGCCAGTCACCGGCAATTGCAACGTTGCACAGCTATCGAGGAAGCATGCGGCAAGTCTCCCCAGACCGCCGTTTCCGAGTCCTGCGTCATTTTCTCGCTCAGCGATTTCTTCCAGCACGATTCCATGCTCGTACATGGCACGCTCAGTTTCATCCTTGATGCCAAGGTTGAGCATCGCATTGCCAAGCGCCCTGCCCATCAGAAATTCCAGGGACAGGTAATACGCGCGTTTGCAATCACTTTCATCGTACGCGTACTTGGTATTCTTCCACCTTTCCATCAAACGGTCCCGCTGGGCATACGCCAAAGCTGAATATAGATAGTGTACTGATTTGCAGGTTTTTTCGCGCCCCAACGTGTGGCTGAAGTAGCGCTTGAAGTCGGCCGCAATACTGCTCGAATCCATGCCCAGCGAGGGCAATTCAGTGAGTGTTTCTTTGGGATTGCTTGTCACTACCTGTTTATGTGCCATGAGTATTTCAAGTTATCGTAAATAGTTGTTCAATATATTTTAGGGAAAATCGAAATCGTAGGTATGACGGCTATAGTCCCAAAACTCGCTTGTAGACCCCTTCATAGGCTTTGGCACTAGGTTCCCAGCTAAAATTCTTGCCCATGCAGTTTGCGCATAGCTTCTGCCAGTTCTTTTGGTCGTAATACAGGTCGACCGCCCGCCGTATGGTGGCATACAGGCTGACCGTGCTCATTTCGCCAAAAACAAAACCGCTTGCCGTGCCGTTGGAAAGCGTCGACGCGGTGCAGTTCTCTACCGAGTCAACCAGACCACCCGTCGCGTGAACAATGGGTGGGGTGCCGTAGCGCTGACTATAGAACTGGTTCAACCCGCAAGGTTCAAATCGCGAAGGCATTACAAACATGTCTGCACCCGCCTCGATCTGGTGAGAAAGTTCCTCGCTGAAGCCGATATATACGCCCACGTGACCGGGAAAGTTCCCCGCCAATTCACGTGCGGCCTTCTGCATCTGCGCGTCACCGCTGCCGAGCATCACCAACTGAACCGGAATCTCCGTCAGCAACGGCGCGATTTCCAACAAAATATCCAAGCCCTTCTGGGCTGTAAATCGACTTACTACGCCTAGCAAGGGTATGTCCGGCGAGATATTCAAGCCGAATCTTGTTTGCAAATCGCGTTTATTGGCTGCTTTGCCAGCCATTTTGCCGGTGCTGTACGGAGCCTCGATAAAGCAATCGCTGGCAGGATCCCATTCATCGATGTCTATCCCGTTGAGAATACCCGTAAGCTTGTCCTTGCGAGATGCCAGCAGTCCCTGCATGCCGAAACCGAGTTCTTCGGTTTGTATTTCGATGGCGTAATTGGGACTCACTGTGGTGATGTGGTTGGCATAGAACAAACCTGCCTTCAGAAACGAAAGCTGACCATGGAATTCCACGCCATCAACGCCGTAACTTGAGCTTGGCAAACGCAATTGCTGCGCCATGATTGCCGCAAAATTTCCTTGAAAAGCCATGTTGTGGATTGCCATGATGCTTGGAACTGCGCCAGGCGAATAACGCAGATAGGCTGGCGCCAGTCCTGTTTGCCAGTCGTTGCAATGCACGAGGTCAGGACGCCAATTCAGCGGAGATGCACTGCTACCAAGCACTGCGGCTATCTTGGAGAGCATCCCGAAGCGGAGCGGATTGTCTACCCAGTCCGTACCAGCCGCATTTTGATACGGGCCGCCTTCTCGCTGATATAGGGTCGGACAGTCGACTATCAGCAATGGTGTACCATTGGGCATTTCACTCGTCAAAAGTCTGGACGCGGGGTAACCGGGAAGTTCGGCGAACGTAGCCGCAACCTGGTATGGACCCAGCTGATTAACAACCTGGTTGTAGCCGGGAATCAAAATTTGAACGTCCACGCCAATCTTTCGCAGCGCCGCGGGTAGCGCCCCGCTCACATCCGCCAGACCCCCGGTCTTGATTAGCGGCGTAGCTTCGGAAGTTGCAAAGAGTATTTTTAGATTGGCCATATTAAAGTAGTTATTGATTATTGAAAGTAGTTCCGCCAGCGCTTACAGCCAGCGCATCATCCCCAGTTCAAACGGATGCGTAAGCATTTCATGGTATGGGAAGGTGCGTATGTGGTATTCAAGTTTGCCGCAATGTTCCGGTCTGACATCTGCAACAAAGATACTCTCGCCGCTATCCGTAGTTGTGCCGCTAGGTACAAGCCTGTAGCGATGCGCATTACGGAAATCATTTTCCCGACTTGCAAAACCCATCAGCATTTCCACCTTGACGTCGTTCGCCTTTAGACCGTTAAGTGCTACGCCAACTTCGAAGCGCAGATTCTGCCCGAAATCGATTTCCTGCAGGACAGTGTCCAGGCGCCGCAAGGTCACTCCGGACCACGCGTCGCGAATGCGTTTTTTCCACGCGGCGATTGCCTGTGAATTTTCATATCTGGATTGCTTGTACAAACGGTGTTGCTTGCTGGCGGGCATATAGCACTTGACCAGATATTCGCCTACCATCCGTTTCGAATTGAATCGGGGCATGATGGTTGCCATGGAGCGCTTTGCCATTCTTACCCAGTTTGGAGAATATCCCATATTGCCGCGCTCATAGTACAAAGGCACGACCTGATCCTGCAGCAGCTCATAAAGCGTACGGGTTTCCTCCCGCGTTCGCATATCTTCTCGCAATGTCTCGGATACCGGCTTGATTGCCCAGCCATTTTCCCCGTCGTAGCTCTCCCCCCACCAACCGTCAAGTATTGACAAATTGATGGTGCCGTTAATTCCAGCCTTCATTCCAGAAGTGCCGCTCGCCTCCAGAGGATACAGTGGGTTATTCAACCAGACGTCCACGCCAGCGACCATCAAGCGCGACAAGCCCAGATCGTAGCCTTCAACCATCAGTATCTTGCCGATGAACTCAGGCATTTTCGATATCTGCGTAATATGACGAATCAAGTCCTGACCGGGTATATCAGCGGGATGGGCCTTTCCGGCGAAAATGAAAACTGTTGGACGATTCTCGTTGTGCAAAATCTCGCGCAACCAATCAAGATCGCCGAACAACATGGTGGCACGCTTGTAGGTAGCGAAGCGGCGTGCAAATCCTATAGTCAGGATATTCGGGTTTTCAGGATTGGCATACTTGAGCAATCGGTCAAGATGTGCTGCCGATCCGTGATTGCGGAAATGCTGAACTGTGATGCGCTCACGTACCATGCTCAGCATCTGCGACTTCAGTGTTTGACGAATGCTCCAGAACAAGTGGTCGGGTATCTTGTCGACTCCTTTCCAGAAATCCACATCGTTCATGCGTGCGCTCCACTCAACGCCTAGATGACGCTCGAGAACTTCGAGCCACTCGGTCGCCATGAACGAAGGCACATGAACTCCATTGGTGATATATGTCATCGGATTTTCCCGATGTTCGATTTCCGGCCACAGGTCGCCACAAATCGCCGAAGAGACATCCCCGTGTATGCGCGATACGCCATTATTGAACCGAGTGCAGCGGATCGCCAGTGTGGTCATGTTGAATTCCGGGTTGGCTCCGGACCGTCCCAGAGCAAGGAATTCGTCCCACGAGAGCTTCAGGTCGGCAAAATACGACTGGAAGTAATCTTCCATCATCACGCCGCTAAAGTGATCGTGACCTGCCGGAACCGGCGTATGCGTAGTGAACACGGTATTAGCCGCAACAGCCTCTAACGCCGCAGCAAATGTCAAATCATCGTTGATGATTTTATGGCGCATCCGTTCGATAAGCAGAAATGCAGCATGTCCCTCATTGATATGCCATACCGTGGGATTCAGCCCGAGCGCAAACAATGCTCCGACGCCTCCGATTCCCAGCACGATTTCCTGCTCGATCCGCATTGCTTTATCGCCACCGTACAATCGATGAGTAATATCTCGGTCGTGAGGGCTGTTGCTTAGCAAATCTGTATCCAACAGGTAGAGGGTTATATGTCCTACCC
>JBARHR010000232.1:0-3008 GCA_049799335.1 Gallionella sp.
GGTCACTGCCGGAAAAGCGTATCGAACTATTCGCGTGGCTTTGGCTATGACTCCAACTGGCGTTCGCCGAATGCGTTAGGCTTGCCCGGGCTTGGGATGTGGTGCTTTCGGACGCGCTCAAGGACTGGTTGACCCCGATAGTGAGCCTTCCAGTTCCTAACTGGCTGCTGTGAGTCAGGCTGTGCGAGGGTGATATCGCCGCGCTTTGCGCGCTTCCCGAAGTCCGGCTGCCAGCATAACCCTGCCGTTCCGTACTGCTTGTGCGATTATAAATGTTCCCGGAAATTTGACTGCTGTAGTGGTAATTGTCGACATCGAAGGTCGCCAAAGGGTAATTGAGTGTCGCGCTCTGAATGGTAGAGATGGATTGGGTGCGCGCCGAATCTCTATCCAAGACGTTGAGGTTGCCATTGGCGGAAAAAGTCACGTATGTATTCCAGCGATAATTTCCACTTATGTTGGCATTTGCCGTTTTGCTATATGATGCCCTGACACTGTTTCCCGAGTTCGAAAAATTAGTACGTGCAGTTCCGATCAACGAGTACGGCTTTTCGTTTGGTTGAAACGACGCAGTGCTATTCGCTTCCCTGCTGCGGGATCCGGTTGAATCTCCCGGGGCGTCGTAATATTCCCCGTTATAAAAAGCCTCGTTACTGATGGAAAACTCGGAACTGGGTTGGTATCGGTGCGACAAGTTTATAATGTCCACCATTCCTTTCCTGTCGTTATTGACGTCACGGTTCCGCGTTCTTGTGGCGCCAACGGTCATGACTTGGTTCATTAGGCGGCTGGTCATGAAATTCAATGACAAGCCGTTTTGCCGGTAAATCGCGTGACCGAATCCGGATGCCTCAGTTTTGCTGAGGTAGTAGCCCAGCTGGTAGCGCTCGAAACTCTTTCTGGGCGTAATACGCTCGTTCATTTCAAAACGTGTGGTTGTTGATCCGAGCGACGCAAATCCCGCGCCGCTATAGGAGTTACTTTTGGTGTAACTGGCGTCAAAAGGATATGTGCTGTACGGTACCAAATATAGCGATGTACTCCCCGTAATCCCGTTCGACGCCGTCGTTGAATCACCGGTTTTCGATTTGGAAGAGGTCAGATTGACATAACCTGATACAGTCGCAATCCAAGGCTTTACAATATAACTTCGAGCTCTACCCTTCAGATTGAGAATCAACCGTTGACGCAACAGCGGGCTCGTGTCGCTCGAATTCCGCTGTTGAATGTCGTAGCCTATGTCGCCGCCAAATTGAGTGGCGATAGGAGCGAGCCTCAATCCCGAGGACCGCTTTACGCCACTGTCTGGCGACGTTGTTGGGGTGCTTGTATCCAAACCTTGATTACTTGGGTCTGCAGAATAGGCGAGCGGCGCCCATAACAATGTGAGGAGGGTCAAGCTGACGAAGCTACCCCCACTCGTCTTGTTTGGTGTCATTGCGACGGGTCGCGTGGAGGTGCCCTTACGGATGTGATAGAAAAATATTTGCACTATTATGAAAATTTTGTCCGAAAACTTAACGATAATTTAGTTCAAATTGGCACAAGCACAATAACTTGAGCCCATCCCTTCGACATACATGCATTAATGAGTCGTTGGCTCACGTTGCGCAGCACTTGGATTTCCGCATTGCGCCGTCCAAAATCTAGGAGGTCGATCGTGATTTTATAGAATAAAGTTGGCTACCCGCGTAAAGTCTCCAAAACTCTCGCTCCATTTGAAATCATTTGGTAGTGGGGGCAGGTTTTGTAAGTGGCAGATAAAGCGACTCATTGATCTTTATCGGTGTGTCTTTCTTGAGCTTGGCGATAAGCGATTGCCATGCGCGATCGCCTTCCTCGTTTGTATAAAGTTCGCTAGCACGTTGCTTGACTGCTTCGAAACTATTCAATTTCGCTTCTTTGCGGTCTGTCAGCTTGAATATGGCTATACCTTCCATTAATCCGACGGTATCAGATATTTCTCCCGGTTTGAGCTTGGACAGAACTTGTTCGGACATTTCCGACATCATGCCTCCGTGTTGGTAGCCCATGTCGCCCCCTTGGTTAACTGTTTCCTCATCACCAGAATACTTCTTCGCCATTTCGGCAAAATCAGCGCCATCGCGCAGTTGTTTGACGATATCTTTACCTGTTTTGCGGACCTCGTCCCAGGATGACGGGGCACCGGGATCAACTTTGAGTAATATTACGGATACACGCAATTGTTCAGGTTCGGTGAACTTGTCGGGATGCGCTTTGTAGTACGTTTGAAGTTGCTGGTCGGTTGCGGCGGGCACCTTGCGAGTACTCAGCTCGAGCTTGCTTAGGAGACTCTCATTTTCATAGCGTGTTGTCAGGATTGGCAATGCGCGATCGCGTATTTTTTTCCATTGTTCATTCTTGGCATTTTGCTGATCGTATTTTTCGAGATTCTGTTTAACATAATCCGCGTCAGGCGTCATTTTTTGCCTATTTGCCTCAGCGACCAGCAATAGGTCGGTGATCAGTTTGTCGCCGACTTCCCGTTGTAAGGCCGCTACTTCAGCTTCGGGCGGTTTGCCGTGGTAAAAGCGACTTCTGCTTGTCGATGCGAATGCACCATCAAATTGATTCTTTGTAATTTCAGCGTTGCCGACTTGCGCGAATATTGTTTTGAGATCCGCAACTTTTGCAGGGGCTTCTGCTGCTGCAAGAGCGATGCTGGCACATGTGATGCCGATCAATGCCGTGGTCAAAGCAAAACGATTGCTACTGCTGGATAATTTCAGATTCACTGTTGGATACCTTTCATATTAAGCTTATAAGGAGGTGGGTAACTTTTGTCTGAAGTTAGCTGTTTTTTCATGTTGGGTTTCAGACCCACTATTGTATTATCCCGTGACTGCTCGATAAAATCCAGAAAAAAAGGCCAGACGTTACCGTCTGGCCTTTGCCTTTCGGCTAAATTACATACAGATTACTTAACGTGGCAGGTCAAGCAAGTTGCGCTACCGTTGTTTCCGTTGTTGTGACGCAGGAAGGTAGTG
>JBARHR010000233.1:0-10827 GCA_049799335.1 Gallionella sp.
CTCAAAGCCGAAGAAGGAAAACGCCGGTCCAGCACAAAAGTCTGGTACTCGTTAGCGGCCAACTATCGTCGCGGTCAGAGTTTACATCTGCTGTGCCATTACTTTCAATAGTTCACTCGCCCGTGGCAAAGGATGCGCCCGAAAATTTCCGCGAATGGCGTTAGCATGTGTACCTGCATCGTCAGAAATGGTATTGTTCAGTCAGTGTCATCAAAGCGAGGTGTATTATGAAAATGAAGGCTGTTTTATTTGCAATTATCTGTATCGGGAGTGCTTTGCCCGCTCTCGCGCAGTCGGACATCAGCTTCAAGAAGGCGATACGTCCGATTCTGGACGATTACTGCTTGAGTTGCCACAAGCCCGGTGGCAAAGGCTATGAAAAAAGCGGCCTTGATTTGCGAACATACAAGAGTCTGATGAAGGGTACCAAGTTTGGGTCAGTAATCAAACCGGGCGACAGTTATACCAGTATCTTTATCCAGGTCGTTGAGGGACGGGTACATCCTTCTATCAGGATGCCGTACGGGATGAGTGGCGGGTTGGCAAAGGACAAAATCGAAATGCTGAGCCGGTGGGTTCAGCAGGGAGCAAAAAACAACTAGGTAATAGCTAGCGATTTATCGAATTTCTTGCAGGCACGCGAATCCGCGCAAGTCATTGTTGAATATGTTGAATGAACACTGGACATAGTCAAAGCAAGATTGTGACGCATCAAATTCAAAGGCCGGCGTTAGCCGGCCTTTGTTAACTAGAGGGAATTGAATTACTTATGTCCCAATACCCATGCCACCATAGTCTTGATACTTGCATCACTAATCGATGCGGGGGTAGGAGGCATAGGCATCATCATGTTGGCGAAAGAACCCGAGCCACCGTCACGCACTTTCTTTTCCAGCGTGCCTTCAGCGTTGCTGTCGGCCGCGTACTTGGCGGCGATATCCTTCAACGACGGGCCTATGGTTGTCTTGTCGGCAGCATGGCAGGTACTGCAACCACTACTCTTGAACAGGGATTCGCCGTCATCTGCTGCGTATGACACGCTCGATATGCAGATAGATGCCACAATTGCAACAAGATAACTACGCTTCATGGTGCTCTCCTTTGGTGAGTGAAAGAATTTATGAATCGGCAAGCTACTCTTATTCGGCGGGGGCATATTGATCTAAATCAAACTTGTGTGGCAATTTCTGTAAAACATCGCACTTGAATTTCTTGGGTGAGCAGCGGCTGCATGTTTCTGATCGAATAATTGATAGCGTGTAGAATGCGCCACCTTGCTAGTAAACGATACTATTCTGAGGGCCACATCTTGGAGAAAGCAATGACGGATTTTGACGAGTTGGACGACGCTGATCGGCGCAATTTCTTGCTTAAATTGACGACAGTTGTCGGGGGGGCGGGAGCTGCGGCAGCAAGTATTCCGTTTGTAGCCAGTATGAACCCTAGCGCGGAACTGCTAGCGAAGGCAAATACCGAGGTGGATTTGACTGACATTCCGGTAGGCGGCATGCACACAATCTCGTGGCAAGGGAAACCGGTTTTTATCCTGCATCGCAGCGAAGAGGAAATTAAAGCGATGGCTGCTACCAGCGGAGGATTTGATCCGGAGCAGGATCGTGATCGCGCGAAAAGGCCGGAATGGTTGGTGGTGATCGGGGTGTGCACACATATGGGTTGCGTGCCCAACAAGGAGGGTCCGGGATGGACATGCCATTGTCACGGCAGCCAGTATGACGATAGCGGTCGGGTCGTTCGTGGACCGGCGCCAAAAAATCTGGAAGTCCCGCCGTACAAGTTTGTTTCTGAGAACAAAATCATCATCGGACAGGCATAGGAGCGCATTATGGCTAATAAACTTATCGACTGGATAGATCATCGCTTTCCGCTGACGAGCTTCATCAAACATGAATTGACCGGATATCCGACACCGCGTAATTTGAGTTACTGGTGGAATTTCGGTTTCCTCGCTGGTTTCGTGTTGATGCTGCAGGTAGTTACAGGCTTGTTCCTGGCAATGCACTACAAGCCGGACGCGACGATTGCGTTCGACTCGATTCAGCATCTTATGCGTGAGGTAAATTACGGATGGCTGATCCGTTTCATGCATTCTACGGGCGCATCTTCATTCTTTCTCGTAATTTACATACATATGGCTCGGACTCTGTATTACGGTTCATACCGTGCGCCGCGCGAATTGATGTGGTGGACCGGGCAGGGCTTGTTGCTGCTACTGATGGCAACGGCCTTTATGGGTTACCTGTTACCTTGGGGCCAGATGTCATTTTGGGGCGCGACCGTCATAACCAATCTGTTCCGCGCCACGCCATTTATCGGTGACCAGGTGGTTGTTTGGCTGCGCGGCGACTATGCTGTCGGGGACGACACGCTGACACGCTTCTTTGCGTTGCACTATTTGTTTCCGTTCCTGATTATCGGGGCAGTGATAATTCATCTGGTGGCACTGCATACAGTACGCAGCAGCAATCCCAGCGGAATTGACCTTGCGGACAAGGACAACATCCCATTTCATCCGTACTACACCGCCAAGGATTTCTTCGGGCTCGGAGTTTTTTCGATTGTGTTTTTCACCATCGTGTTCTTCTTTCCGCACAGCATGCTGGAACCCGCCAATAATGTGCCGGCAAATCCTCTGGTTACGCCAGATCATATCGTGCCGGAATGGTACTTCTTGCCGTTCTATGCGATTCTGCGATCGGTACCGAACATGGTCGGCGGTGTTGTGGCCATGGGTCTTTCGGTCATGATTTTTGCCTTCATGCCTTTTCTGGATAGGTCGCGGGTTCCAGGAGGGGGGCGATATAGGCCGATATATCGCGTGCAGTTCATCTTGTTCATGATCGATATTCTGGTGCTGGGCTACGTTGGCTATGTCCCGCCAAATGCGGATACCATAGTGATAGGACAGCTAGCTACCGTCTACTATTTTGGCTCCTTCATGGTGCTGCCGTTGATATCGAAAGCGGAAGACAAATGGCTGTTCAAACGCGGCTTGCCGACCAAGGTACTCGCACTGATTTCCAGCGAAGAAAAAGAAAAAGACAAAAGGAGCAAGCGATGAATAAATGGATTGCGTCGCTGTTGGTGTGTTGGGTGGCGCTGCCCGCGGTTGCAGCCGAAGCGCATCTGGAAAAATTCCAGCCTGATACCAGCGTTCCGGCGGTAGAACGCGGCGTAGACACCTTTATGAACGTCTGTCACGGATGCCATAGCCTCAAGTATGTCCACTACCGCGATCTGGTCAGCTATGGCATAGACAAGAGCAGGATCACTGCGTGGCGGGGCGATTCACCGACTGATGCGGCGATGATGAGTGTTCTGTCAGATCAGGCTGCGCTTCAATCCTTCGGGAAGTTACCGCCAGACCTGAGCATGATCGTCAGGGCGCGTGAAGGCGGTAACAGCTACGTATATTCCTATTTGACGGGCTATTTTCTGGATTCGCAGGGAAATGTCAGCAACCATCAATTTCCATTGACCAAGATGCCGGATGCGCTGGACATCAGTTCAATAACCGACCCGGTAAAGCGATCTGAAGTGCTGGAAAGAGCGCATGACATCGTTTCGTTCCTGACGTGGGCATCTGATCCGCATGAAGGGGAAAGGGAATCGTTGGGCTATTATGTGATTGGGTACCTGATATTGCTGACGGTGCTATTGTTTAACGTGAAGCTCCGGGTATGGTCAAGGCTGAAAACCTGATCCATTCCCGGCAATGGTGCTTTGAGCTGCATTTACGCTTTTCAAGAGATAACGGCGCAAACATTTCGCAATTTGACTGAATGTGCTAACCCGGCAATTTATATTGATCGGAATTTGAAATGATGGAAAAGCAGACTATTGCAATCGTAGGATTGGGTCGGGTTGGTAGCGCCTTTCTCGCGGAATTGCTTGAACATCCGAACAGCGGTGTTGAGATCGTTGCGGTCGTTGAGCAAACCGAGACTTTGGGAAAGGCGATGGCGCGAGCAAGCGGGATCAATATAATCAGCATGGCTGATTTGCTGGTGATCGGCGAGCGGCTTGATATTCTATTCGACCTTACCGGCGATCCCGCGATCAGGAAGGAATTGCGCGAGAACCTGCGCGTAACAAAGAATTTCCATACCATCGTCGCGACGGAAAATATTGCCAAAATGATTTGGACATTGATTTCCAAGGGCGATGGTCTCCCCGAGGTACACGGCGAAACAGGTTATTGAAAAAGTGCTCGCAAGGTGCCGCTACGGCTATAGGGAAAATTTAAGTGAACCCTGCTGATCTACTGAAATCCCTGGCTGAAGTTGTTGGAGTTGAAGCCATATTGTCGGGAGATATGGCTGAGCCCTATTGCAAGGATTGGCGCGGACGGTACTCTGGACTGTCACTTGCAGTCGTGCTTCCATCCGATACCCGTCAAGTCTCCGAAGTGGTTGCATTATGCGCCGTAAACAACGTCGCCATCGTACCTCAGGGCGGCAATACCAGTCTGTGCGGGGGCAGCGTGCCTCTGACAACGGGCGACCAGGTGCTGGTCAATCTTTCTCGCATGAACAAGATACGATCGACGGACACGATCAACTACACCATGACCGTTGAGGCAGGATGCAAGCTGGCCGATGTGCGTGCGGCTGCAGAAAGCTGTGATCGCTTCTTCCCGCTCGGTCTGACGGCCACGCAAAAAGTCTGCGAAATTGGCGGGAATCTATCCACCAATGCCGGCGGGATCAATGTGCTGCGCTACGGCAACGCCCGCGACCTGGTCCTCGGGTTGGAGGTGGTCTTGCCTGACGGTCGGGTCTGGAACGGATTGCGCAGCCTTAGAAAAGACAATTCCGGCTACGACCTGAAACAGCTCTTCATCGGTGCGGAGGGGACGCTGGGCATAATCACTGCCGCGGTACTCAAATTGTATCCTCTGCCCAAATCGACTGCCACGGCGTGTGTCGCGGTGGCCAACGTTCATACCGCGGTCCGACTGTTGGCTCATATCCGTGCCCAAGTTGGCGACACATTGAGCAGTTTTGAAATCATGTCGCGCTCCTGCCTGGATTTGGTCTTCCGCCATATCGGTGCGACAACAGAGCCGTTTTCCCGGACGTATCAATACTACCTGCTGATCCAGTTAAGTGACGTGATGCCGGTTCCTCTCGACAAAGCGCTGGATGCCGCGTTGCGTAGTTTCGGCTCGGAGGTGGCGGAATATTCGGTTACCGCAGATGCGGAGATCGCAGAACAATGGTGGAGGCTGCGCAAGAATATCAGTGAAGCGCAGAAATGCGAGGGTATTAGTGTCAAGCACGATATTTCCGTTCCTGTCAGTCGGGTAGCCGAATTTATTGAGCGCGCGGATACTTCATTGCAACGCGTGTTCCCCGGAATACGCATCGTGTCCTTTGGGCATATGGGCGATGGCAATGTGCACTACAACGCATCCATGCCGGATACGATAGAGAACAAGATGTTTATTGCGGAACATGAAAAAGCTGTCAACGAGTTGGTGTATGCGGTCACGCGCGACCTCAACGGCAGCATCAGTGCGGAGCACGGCTTGGGCCAACTTAAACGCGAAGTCATACGCGACTACAAAGATCCGCTTGAGTTGGAAATGATGCTGGGCATCAAGCGGACCCTGGATCCCAAGGGGCTGATGAATCCGGGCAAGGTGCTCTAGTCCCTGCCGGCGGAGTCTCGTCGGCGCAATTAACGTGGTACAACTGAAAGACAATAGCGATGGCGATCCAACCTGAAATTACTAACATGGCGCTCTTTTGCGATTTCGAGAATATTGCGCTCGGGGTTCGCGATGCGCAGTACGCGCAGTTCGACATCAAGAAAGTGCTGGAGCGCCTGCTCCTCAAGGGCAGCATCGTCGTAAAGAAAGCCTACTGCGACTGGGCGCGTTACAAGGATTTCAAGGCGCCGATGCACGAAGCCGCGTTCGAACTCATAGAGATTCCGCATGTGCGCCAATCGGGGAAGAATTCAGCAGATATACGCATGGTCGTGGATGCGCTGGACCTGTGCTATACCAAGGCGCACATGGACACATTTGTCATTATCAGCGGTGACTCGGATTTCTCTCCGCTGGTTTCGAAACTTCGTGAAAACAACAAATACGTGATCGGCATCGGCGTCAAGGATTCAACGTCGGATCTATTGAGGGCCAACTGCGACGAGTTCATTTTCTATGATGATTTGGTTCGGGCGCAGGAAGCGAAACTCGAGCGTGCCGAGAAAAAAGTATCGGCGAAAGCCGCTTCAGGCAAGGTCAAACCGGTATCCGCCAAAGTGGATGAAGGGAAACATCTGGAGGCACTGGAATTTATCGTGGAAACCGTGGAAGCGCTGATTTCAGAGCGAGGCTCCGATGAAAAGATATGGGGGTCGATGGTCAAGACCACCATGCAAAGACGCAAGCCCGGATTTACCGAATCTTACTACGGCTATCGTTCTTTCAAGGAATTGGTCGAGGATGCGCACAGCAGGAAACTATTGGTAGTGGTGCGCGACGAAAAGACCGGACAATACACACTGCATTTGCCGACATAGACATTGAAAGGCAGATCGGTGCAGCAACAATCGAAGCAACACGATTCTGAAATCAGGATTGAAAACACCAGAGTTTCCTTGCCCCTTGAGCTCCTGAAGTCGATTTTCCCATACCTGGTAGCGGTATTGATCGCCGCAGTCGTCGCGTATTGGCTGATTGATCCGGCGCCCCCCAAAAAAATAATTGTTTCGATAAGTAAGCAGGATGGCAATTATCGGGCGTTTGCAAGTTTATATGGTGTGTTGCTCCAGCAGGAAGGTATAGAACTTGAAATACGCGAATCCGACGGCACGTTGCAAAGTCTCGGCGAATTGCGCAAGGCAGATGCCGGCGTGGATATGGCATTCTTGCCTGGCGGCATTGCAACCCTGGAATCGACGAGCGGTCTGGTTTCGCTAGGCAGTCTGTATTACGAGCCGATATGGATATTCTACAAAGGACGACATGAGGTGCGGCGCATGTCCTCACTGAAAGGCATGCGAATCGCGCTCGGCAAGCCTGGTAGCGGTACCTATATTCTTTCGCGGAAGTTGCTTGGTGTCGCGGGGGTGACGGACAAGAATAGCCGCCTGCTTGGTATTGGCGATGAGGACGCCGTCGCTTCGTTGCGCGACGGGTTGGTGGATGCTGTCATCCTTTCCGGCGTGCCGACCGCGCCGTTGATCGAGCAGGTGGCGAAAATTCCGGGTGTGGTACTGGCAGGACTTGAAGAATCTGAAGCCTATGCGAGGCAATTTGCTTTCTTGCACCATCTGGTGTTGCCCGAAAGCGCGTTGAGTCTGGAGGATAACATTCCACCGAAGCCGATTGCCATGTTGGCGCCAACCGTATCACTGGTTGCACGTGAGTCCATGAATCAGGCGCTGGTGTATCTGGTGCTCAAGGTTATAGCCCGGGTGCATGGAGAGGCGGGCATGCTGCAGCAAGCCCACGAATTTCCGTCGGAGAACGGTACGGAACTCGAAATGAGCAGCCAGGCCGCGCATTTCTATCAATCCGGTCCGCCGTTTCTTGATCGGTACCTGCCGTTTTGGGCCGCGACTTTCGTCAATCGCGTGCTTATCATCTTGCTGCCTCTGCTGGCACTTGCGATTCCGCTGAGCCGAGTGGCACCGGCAATTTATACCTGGTTGATCAAGTCGCGCATTTATAAGTTGTATGGCGAACTTCGCTTTCTTGAGTTGCAGGTGCGCAGATCACAACAACCGCGGGACTCGGCGCAACTTCGCCGGGAACTGGATGCCATCGAAAACAAGGTGAATAACCTGCGGCTCCCGGTAGCCTATACGAGTCACCTCTACGAATTGCGCAGCCACATCGACTTTGTTCGAGGCAGGTTGGGAACGCCGTTTAAGTGACAAATGCAACACCGCCGCGGTCGGTGGCGTGACGAAGTGCCCGGAATGGCGTCCAACGTCCCATGTCGTTTAAGTCGCATACACGAGTGCGGGCCGGGCTTACCCCTCGATCGGGTCATAGGGAATACACCTTAAGGGTTATTTCCGACATTTAGTTTGTGCGTTTTACTCGATATTGTGTCGATACGCCGGTAAATAGCCATTGTTGCATCGTTGTCTTGGCCCAAATTTGGGGTCATAATTCGGCAACGAGCTTCACGCTGACAATAATTGAAACAATCGGCGTAGTATCAAAATCATTCTATAAGCGGTCTCAGGAAGTTCGGCGGCAGTTTTTTCTCGCACCAATAATTCCGGGTTACGCCAAGTATCGACTCGGAAATGCAGTCACAACAAAATTTATTTATTTCGGAGTGAGTGATGTCAGCTAACAAGATTTGCGTCGTTGTTGTATCAGGTTCGCTGGAGCGTATACAGATGGCCGCCATGGTTGCATCGGTTGGAGCGGTAAGCGGTCAGGAGGTTTTGGTGTTTCTGTCGATGAATGCGCTTACCTATTTTGTCAAAGCCAGCAAGGTCAAGGCACCCCATGAAGGGGCAATGGGAAACTTGATGTCGGGCAAGAAAGTGCCCGAGTTCAGGACGCTTTTTGAGCAGGCGGTCGAACTCGGCGATGCCAAGATCTATCCCTGCTCCATGGCAATGGATGTGCTTGGAGTCGAGCAGGATGGTTTGGAAAACTATCTGGAAAAGGCGACCGGGTTGACCAAGTTTTTGCACGATGCCCAGGATGGCCAGGTTTGGACTTTTTGATAAACGGAGAATTCGCGATGGCAGAGAAAAAAATTGTTGATGGTCGCGGGAGTTTTTGCCCAGGACCGCTAATGGAGTTGATTGTGGCGCTAAAATCGTCACAAGTCGGTGACGAGCTGGAGGTGCTCTCCACCGACAAGGGTTCGGTTGCGGACATACCGGAGTGGATCAACAAGGTCGGTCACGAATACATCGCGACCACCGAGTCGGAAGGCGTATGGCATATCACCATGCGTAAGGCAAAGTAACCAGCTTTTTTTCTTGCAATAACTGACAGGGGGAAGATATGAAAAAGATACTAATAGTCGGCGGTGGCATGGGCGGAACAATACTCGCGAATAATCTGGCGCGCCGACTCACCACCGAATTGAAGAGCGGTAAGACGCGCATTACCATGCTCACCGCTTCCGACAAACACATGTACCAGCCCGGACTTCTTTATCTCGCCGTCGGACGCATTACGCCAGACGAACTCTACCGGGATCAGGCCAGTTTGCTTGAGCCGGGTATTGAGCTTCACGTCGATCCGGTCGAGGAATTCAAGCTTGATAACAACCAGGTCAAGACCAAGAGCGGCAAGACATTTGATTACGACATCCTGGCGATTGCCACCGGTTCCCGGATGTTCCCGGAGGGAATTCCGGGTATGGTAGAAGGTGCGGAAACGTTCTATACCGAAGATACGGCCTTGAAGATGTTCAAGAAGCTGCAATCCTTCGAGGGCGGGAAAGTGGTTATTACAGTTGGCGTGCCGCACAAATGTCCGATGGCACCGCTGGAAATCACCTTCATGTTGCATGACTATTTCAAAGATCGCGGAATTTCAGACAAGGTTCAGCTGCATTACACCTACCCGATTGGGCGCGTGCATAGCCTGGAAAACGTCGCCAAGTGGGCAGCTCCGGAAATGGATAAGCTCGGCATCAAGTACGATACTTTTTTCAATATCAAGGAAGTGGACGCGGCCAACAAGGTTCTGAAGAGCGAAGAGGGCGTCGACATCAAGTACGATCTGCTGATTACCATCCCGGCACACAAGGGCATGGAAGTGATCGAAAAGAACGGTCTTGGTCAGAACGGCTGGATCCCGACCAATCGCACCAAGTTGAACATGGAAGGACGCGACAACGTCTTCATCCTGGGAGACACGACGAATATTCCGATCAGCAAAGCCGGCTCAACCGCGCACTTCGAAGCTGATACCCTGGGGGAAAATATCGCGGCGATCATCAAGATCGGCATTCCGGTTCGTGAGTATGACGGCAAGGTATTCTGCTTTATCGAAGCTGGCAAGGATAAAGCGACCTATGCGATGTTTAACTATCAAAATCCACCTGATCCCAAGGCACCTACCAAGGCGGTTCATTGGTTCAAGATGGCCTACAACAAACTCTACTGGATTTCCGCACGCGGACTTCTGTAATCGGGGGGCGATATGAATACTGAAACCAAAGATGAACACGCTGTAACAGAATTTGAGCTCCATCGCGTCATTGCCGCAGCGCGGGATTCGATGACCGATGAAATGATAGGTCGCCTTGCAGGTACTGCTGCGGAGGCGATGGATCTTGTTGATAAAGCCGGACGATCGGGATTGAGCAAGGCGATTCCAGCGCTTGCGGAAATGGTCAACAATGGCGATCTAGAACGGATTTCGCAGCTGGCACGCGTTTATCATGCCGCACAGGATGCGCTGACCGATGAAATGGTCGGACGTCTTTCGGAAACGATAGGTGAAGGGATATCGCTGCTTGACCGCCTCAATCGCAGCGGAATGTGGCGCCTCGTCGAAGTGCTGGAAGAACTGGAGTCAACCGGTGCGCTGCAACGCATTGCAAACGGCTTGCCGCAATTGCTGGACAAGCTGGATATGGTTACCGGTATGCTCAGTTGTCTGGAAAATGCGGCCAGCAGGAGTCGCGGTGAACCGGTGCCCGGCGGGATAGGCAGCCTGTGGCATATCATGACGGATGAAAAAACCGCGAACTCGCTCAAATTCTTGCTGAGCATCAGTGAACAAATGCAGGAGCACTGTGCCAAACGTTGAATGAAATGATATCAAATAGCATTTGAAACGGCAGGTAGACCTGCCGTTTTTTTTAGCTT
>JBARHR010000234.1:0-2305 GCA_049799335.1 Gallionella sp.
TATGGCAGATCGGGATTCTCTTCGACACATTTTCCCATGCGTGCCCAATGCTCGATTTGACCAGCCAAAGATCTGTGGTCAATCCGTCCAAATCGTTTGGCCTCGTCCGCAAATTCTTCGGATATTCTTACTGCTGTGGCCATAGTAGTGCCTCCAAACATCTTTATTGCAACATGCTAACACAATACGTCAAATTGTAGCATAATGCAACTATTAATTGCATATTCATTCTGAGAGTAACACGGTAGTTTACTGCCCAACTGCAGTGCTACCCCCGGAGCATAGCGTAGGAGAGAACACCAGCATCAGCGAGACGCGCTTGGCGCTGATTCGCTACACGCGCTGGTTGGTCGCTCATTCCACAGATCAAGCAGTTGTCCTCACCAAATGTCAATATGTCACCAACGTCCCCATCTCATCCAACGTCCCCAGGCGAATTCAACTTCAAAGTGCACCACATGAGATAGAAGTTAGGACATGACGGAATTTTCTGGTAGAGTGAAGTACCACCAACACTCATATCAGAAAGGAGCCCATCATGCCCTACCAACATTTTAACACAAAAGAACAATATGTGATCAGTCATATGGTGCTTGCCGATTTTTCTTTACGGCAAATAGGCCGTAAACTCGGACGTCACCACACGAGCATCAGCCGGGAGATTGCCCGGAACAGACCGACATATGCCGATGATGCGGTTTACTGGTATGACGCTGCAGAGCATTACGCAAGACAGAGGCGTCATAAGGCAAGGCACCATCGAAGGCAGCATGAGAGACTGGTTACTTATGTGACGGCAAAACTCAAACTCGACTGGTCTCCCGAAACAATAGCAGGTCGTTTACAAGTTGACTATCCCGACAATGAAACAATGCGTATCAGTCCTGAAACCATTTACCGGTGGATATATCTTGATTCCAGGAACAAGGGCAATCTTCACCACCATCTGAGACGACGCCACAAGTACCGCAGAAGGCAAAAGCGGTATGGCTCCGGAAGACGGTTTATTCCTGGAAGAGTATCAATTGATTTACGCCCTCCCGTCGTCGCCACACGGGAACGCTTTGGTGACTGGGAAGGTGACACCATGGAAGGAGGAAAGGGAAAAGGGGGACTTGCAACCCATGTGGAACGCAAATGCAGGTATCTGTTAGCAGCAAAGCTCACCGACAAAAAGGCTGTAACAATGACACAACAAAGTATCAGATACTTCAGGAAGGTTCCCAGGATACTTCGCCAAACCCTCACTCTTGATAATGGCAAGGAGTTCACACAGTTCAAAGAACTTGAAAGAAAGACGGGATTGAAGATCTATTTTGCCGATCCCTACTCAGCCTGGCAACGGGGAACCAATGAAAATACCAACGGACTTCTCAGACACTACTTCCCCAAGGGAACTGATTTTCGAAACATCTCTGAAAAAGAAGTTGCAATAGTCACAAAAAAACTGAATAATAGACCCAGGAAGTGCCTCAACTACCAGACGCCTTATGAGGTGTACTGTCAGGCTCTACATGGTTGTGGTGCACTTTGAAGTTGAATTCGCCTGTGATGAAATAGGCAGGCGTAGTGGCTGCAATATCGGTAGGAGAGAAATACATTTGCGCCAGTGAAAAAAAGTCTCGTGAATGATCCAAGGCCATTACGATCATTACCAGGCCTCTCAGGATATCAATCGATTCAAGGCGCGGTTTTTTTATCTGTGTATTGACAACAAAGGTAGTTTGAACGGGCACGTATGTTTGCACTGATGATACGGCATCAACCATAGTAGTTCCTCCTCTGTAGTAGAATTCACCCCACTCCGACGTGGTATTTTGGGGACATATTGATATTTGGCGCTCTCACTCCTATCTTCTGCTCTTTATCCCAGCGGCAAAGATCTGGGCCTCGATCACAGGCGATAAGGGATCTAAGCGGCCCCTTGCTGCCAGTTTCGATACAGCCGATGGTGTCATATTCAGCTTTCCTGCAATCGCTGCCCCCGTTACGCGCAGTCTATCGATAGCTATGTGGGCGGTTATAGCCCGTGCTTGAGAGACAATCCTCTGTCTTATGGTACTCTTTATGTGGGTCTCATCGACTCCACAGTACTGTGCAATAAAGGTAATCAAAGCATCAATATCAGGGTTTTTAGCGCTTATTCTCTTCTCGTAGTCCTCATGGGCTTTCTTCAGGACAGAGGCAACAAAGGCGCTGCTTCCCAGTATGCGTTCATCGCTTGCAACACGAAGACCTTCTTGTCTGATTTGCTTTAAGGGCACCCAACCCCCTGATGAGCGTATCAGCCCTCCCCCTGTAAGGT
>JBARHR010000235.1:0-13593 GCA_049799335.1 Gallionella sp.
TCGAGTTCCTGGTTGAGATAAATCCGTATAGCCTGAAATGTGCGTGTCGCCGGGTTCTGCCCTGGCTCGCGAGTACGTACCGTCTTGCCGACCAGTTCTGCGAGTTGCCGCGTAGTATCGATGGGTTGAATTGCGCGCGCCGCAACAACCGCTCTTGCAATCTGCTTAGCAAACCGTTCTTCGCCGTAATCATGTATTACCTCCCCAAGTAAACCTTCATCCACCGTTGCCAACCATTGCGCGGCCGTCATTCCCCTGCTGGTGTCCATGCGCATATCCAGCGGCGCATCAAATCGAAAACTGAAACCGCGCTCCGCGTCATCCAGTTGCGGCGAAGACACGCCGAGATCGAGAAGAATGCCATCCACCCTGTCTATGCCCCGCTCCGCCAGCACTGCCGACAGTTCCGAAAAGCCGCGGTGGACCATGCTGAACCGCCCATCTCGCCATTGCCTGCCCACCGCCACAGCAACCGGATCCTTGTCTAGCGCGATCAGCTTTCCCCGCTCGCCAATACAACTCAGAATCAGTTTGCTATGACCTCCCCGGCCAAACGTTCCGTCTACATAGACTCCGTCTGTCTTGATCCCGAGCGCTGCTGCAGCTTCATTCAACAGTACGGTGATATGGGCCAAGCCCTCGCTCACAACTCCCTCGCATCGAGGTCGCGCTCGCAGCCACCACCAGCGCGCCAGAACACAATGTTGCCAGGCGATTCGTATTCGTCTAGCGTCAGCGACCGCCCCATTTCGATGTAAAACATCAAATCATCGTCACGGCGACTCACAATGAAAAGCCCTCCAGCTCGGGAGGCAAATCGCCATCCATGAATAAGAGTCCAGATTCCTGCTGTAACTGCCACTTGCCTTCATCCCACAATTCAAATTTGTTTCCCTGACCAACCAGCATCACGCGCTTGTCCAGAACGGCATACGTTCTCAACGCAGGCGAAATCAGGACGCGACCCGCGCCGTCCATCACCACATCTTCGGCATAACCGATCAGGCGTCGCTGCAAAGCACGAATCTTCGGATTGAGCGCGGAGAGTTTGAGTAACTTCTCGCGTATTGGCTGCCACTCAGGCTGGGGATAGAGCAACAAACATCCGTCAGCGTCCGCCGTTACAACCAGGTTGCCGGCGCACCGTTCCAATAGCATGTCGCGATACCTTGCTGGAATCCCAAGCCTGCCCTTGCTATCCAGATTGAGTTGCGCTGCCCCCTGAAACATCCCCATATCCCCACTATTTCCCACTTTTTACCACTTACGCCCACTATATGAGATATTTATGCGGTGGTCAAGCGGAAAAATGGAATTTCCCTTTATGGGACAATGAGTTAGCGACGAAAGTTAAAGCACATTAAATATACTTAATAAATAATGCATTAGAGTACTTATCTAATGTAATTTATTATGAGCGACAACTATCCGTTCGCAGATTTGGTCAATTTTAAGGAGCGTAGCCCACATGTCAGGCAAATTAGCAATTTCAGAAAGCCTCAATAAATTAGATTGTGTTTGCTGTAACTTCGTAATCACTGGTTGCGTTGCGCCGACACGTTGCGGCTGACACAAAATCAGTGCACGGTGATTTTGACTCTGCAGGTCAACGTCCAATTTTCTTGATTGATTATGTTGCTGTAGTTACGATGCGCCCTCGGCACAATTTTTCTGCAGACTTTGCACAAGCTGCATAACAGCCCAATGGATCCAAAAAGTCATGATAAAAACCGCGCTCGCTTTGCTGTTCGCAGTATCGATTTCCCAGGCACAGGCATCGGAAATGTATGCAAGCTTCAAGATAGGAAAAACCAAGCACAACATACCGGGCGTGGTGAATACACCGACGGCGTATGGCGCGTATGCCGGTTATACGCTCAACCCCAATCTTGCCGCGGAAATCGAGTATCAGGACCTGGGAAATTTCGGGGAGAGCAGGGCCTACACACGGAATATCGGGGCACTACTCCTTTATCCTGGCGATGAGACGCTCTCACTGTACGTCAAGCTCAGCTACGCCACGACAATATGGAAGGCCCAGGGCCAAAAACAACGCAACACGGCTTTTACGCAGGGCCTGGGTATTCAGTACAACGCCACCTCAAGACTAGCCTACCGATTCAGCTGGGATCGCTTCCTGATCGGGAATCCAAACTCACTGTACCTGGACGCGTTGGGTTTCTCGGCAATATTCAGATTTTGATTGTGGCGAATTCAAAATTAATTCGACGATAGTGGATTGACTTCATGATTCCAAATCTGGCAGCGGGTGCGACCACCAACTCGGGCGTAAAGACTATGAAATGCGTAATATCTGCTGTGTTGCTGAATTTTGCGATTGCCACGCCGGTTCTGGCCGCCGACACCGGCCTGTATATGGGCGCGAAATTTGGCACGGTGAATTATGACTATAGCTACGCATCAAACAACAGTCAGGCCGGGTACGGCTTGCTCCTGGGCTATACGGTAAACAGATCACTGGCCGTTGAGGCAGAATTCAGTCGCATCGGTGGATTTGACGACAACCCCGGCAGTGGCGTCATTAAAGGAAAAGCCTTTGGCTTTAGCGGCGTTGGTTGCCTGCCGATAAACCGGGATATTTCGCTTTTCGGCAAAATGGGAATCGTCAGCACCACATTGGACGACTCGCCACAACCGGGAATTCCGGGGCGCAGTTATTCGGACTCGTTTACAGGTTTCAATTTCGGCCTAGGAGTTCAGTTCACCGCGGGTGACGCTACTGCGATAAGGTTCGCTTTCGACAGCTACCCGGTAGCCCACATTACTACTGCCAACGCTTCTTCAGCGAACATGATGTATATCGCCGCACTGGTGAATTTCTGATCTACGGCAATTGCCGGTCTCTGCATTTTGTTTGCTGCGGCCTGACACTACAATCCCAACTCGTCCCACATTGCGTCAACCTTACGCTTCACCGACTCATCCATCGCAATAGGCGTGCCCCAAACGCGCTGCGTTTCACCTGGCCATTTATTGGTTGCATCCAGTCCCATCTTGCCGCCCAGACCGGACACCGGACTGGCAAAATCGAGGTAGTCTATCGGCGTATGCTCGACCAGCAGCGTGTCGCGCACCGGGTCAACCCGGGTGGTAATCGCCCAGATCACCTCTTTCCAGTCACGCACATCGATATTGTCGTCGACCACCACGATGAATTTTGTATACATGAACTGCCTGAGGAAGCTCCATATTCCGAACATCACGCGCTTGGCATGACCGGCATACTGCTTCTTGATGCTCACGATAGCCATGCGATATGAACAACCCTCCGGCGGCAAATAGAAATCGACGATTTCGGGAAACTGCTTCTGCAGCAACGGAACGAAAACCTCGTTCAATGCAACGCCGAGCATGGCCGGTTCATCAGGCGGCTTGCCGGTATAGGTCGAATGGTAAATTGCATCGCGGCGCCGCGTGATGCGTTCTATCGTGAATACCGGAAAATTTTCCTGCTCGTTGTAATAGCCGGTGTGATCGCCGTACGGTCCTTCCAGTGCAAGCTCGCCAGGATGGATCACGCCCTCAAGAACAATTTCAGCCGACGCAGGAACCTGCAAATCACTACCGATGCACTTGACCAGTTCGGTCTTGCTGCCGCGCAACAATCCGGCGAACTGGTATTCGGACAATGAATCCGGCACCGGCGTGACTGCACCCAATATGGTTGCGGGATCGGCGCCAATCACCACCGCCAGCGGAAATGGCTGGCCCGGATATTTCTCGCAATGCTCGCGGAAATCCAGTGCCCCGCCGCGATGCGCCAGCCAGCGCATGATGACCTTGTTCGGCCCGAGGATCTGCTGACGATAGATGCCGAGATTCTGACGCGACTTGTTCGGTCCACGTGTGACCACCAATCCCCAGGTGATCAGTGGCGCTACATCTCCCGGCCAGCAGTGTTGCACCGGCAACTTGCCCAGATCGACTTCGTCGCCTTCCCACACCACTTCCTGGCAAGGTGCGGAGGACAACACCTTGGGCGACATGGTAAACACCTGCTTCAGCACCGGCCATTTATCCCAGGCATCTTTCAAACCTTTAGGCGGCTCCGGTTCCTTCAAATAGGCAAGCAGTTTGCCAACTTCGCGCAGCGCCTGAATGTTCTCTTCGCCCATGCCGAGCGCCACACGGCGCGGCGTGCCAAACAGATTGGCGAGCACCGGCATGTTATGCCCGACGACATTCTCGAACAGCAACGCCGGACCTTGTGCGCGCAGCACGCGATCACAGATCTCGGTCATCTCCAAGCGTGTTGAAACCGGGAGCGTGATGCGTTTCAGCTCGCCGAGCATTTCCAATTGCGCGATGAAATCTCGCAGGTCACCGTATTTCATCAATAGAACCTCTGTTCCCCTTCTGGTCGTGTTTTGAAGCGCTTGTGCAACCAGAAATACTGTTCGGGCATTTCGCGAATGCGATCTTCGATGAAGGCATTCATGCGGCGCGCATCAACGATGTCATCACCGCTCGGAAAGTTGTCCCAGGCCGGGTAGAACGTCAACACATAGCCTGCTCCGCCCGGCAGTACCCTGGTGATGCTCGGAACGATTTTCGCCCCGGTTATTTGCGAAATGCGCGGCACCGAAGTCATGGTCGCGGCAGGCACGCCGAAGAACGGAATGAATGCGCCGTCGCGCACGCCCTGATCCTGATCCGGCGGATAGATGAATGGCAATCCCTTGCGCATGCCCTTGAGTATCGGGCGCAGCCCTTCCTGTCGCGAATAGAGATACTGGTTGCGAAACCGCGCCCGTTTCCGCAACAACAAATCGGTGAGGTACATATTTTTCTGGTTGGCGTACATGCACACCGTATCCACTTGCTGTGCGATCCACTGACCACCCGCATCCATGCCGACGAAGTGCGGCGTCAACAGGATCATCGGCTGACCCCTCACCGCCTCGAAGTGTTCGACACCATCGACCCGAATCAGCGCATTGATACGTTCGGCGCTTCCCCACCACAACAGGCTGCGTTCGATCACACCGCGCATGAACATCTTGAAGTGCGCGTGCAACAATCTATTCCGCTCGGCATCGCTCATTTCCGGAAAGCACAACCTCAGGTTGATCATGCCGACATGACGACGTTCCCTGGCAAACGGATAGGCGACGACGCCGAGGCCGTTGCCAATAGCGACGATGAATCGAAACGGCAACAAGTGAATCAACCAGAAAATTGCAACGCCGAGACGGACCAGCATCACGGCTCCTTGTGCGCGTCCGGCCGCGGAGCACCGCGCGGAACCTTGTAACGGTTATAACTCCACAAGTACTGTTCGGGACGCGTGCGGATCACTTGTTCCAATGCGTCATTCATCTGCTGAGGAACGGACCGGGACCCGTCAAATTCCACCGGTGAAAACCGCAACGCATATCCCGCGCCATCCGGCAGGCGTTCCACGTCGCTCATAACTACCGCCGCACCGCTGGACTGGATAAGGCGTCCGATCAGGGTCATCGAGTATGCCGGACGGCCAAAAAAAGTCGCCCACTCTCCTTCGCCGTTTCCCGGCACCTGATCAGGCAGTACACCGATTATTTCACCGCGCTTGAGCGCCTTGAGCAGTTGACGCACGCCGCCCAGATCGGTTGGCGCCAGTCTCATCTGCCCGCGCTCGCGGCCCTGATGCATCAGGATATCCAGAAACTTCCATCGCGGCGGACGATACATACAGGTCATCGGCATACGCGCGGCCACATAAAGGCCGATCACTTCAAAGCAACCCAGATGCGGTGTCAGAACAATTACCCCTTTTTTCAGCGCTCGGCCCTTCTCGACGTGTTCCCAGCCATGACACTGTTTGACATTGGCTACTACTTGCTCAAGCGGTCTCCGCCACACCCAGGGCAGTTCCATCACGCCCTTGCCCGCTTCGCGTATGTTGGCGTGCAGTATTTGTTGCAGGCCCTGCGTCGAATTCGCCAGTGCGGCGCGCTGCAGATTCTCGCGCATCCTCGCTGCATAGGGTGCTGACCAATAATAGATGATCCAGCCCAACATTGCGCCGATCCGGTGCAACACTGAAAGGGGCAGTCGTGCCAGCAGCTCAAACACCCCAACCATCCAGGAAGAAATCATATTATCTAAGCGTACCGGGGGTTTTGTTATAATGCGCGCCCATTTAACCAAGTAATCGAACGGAGAGCCATGAGCGAATATTTTTTCACATCCGAGTCTGTGTCCGAGGGCCATCCGGACAAAGTATCAGACCAGATTTCCGATGCAATTCTGGATGCGATTCTAGCGCAAGACCCGTATGCACGGGTAGCGGCCGAAACCCTGACCAATACCGGACTGGTGGTACTGGCGGGTGAAATAACTACCACCGCGAATGTCGATTACATCCATGTGGCGCGGGAAACCATCAAGCGCATCGGTTACGACAACACCGAATATGGTATCGATTACAAGGGTTGCGCGGTGCTGGTTGCCTACGACAAGCAAAGCCCGGATATCGCCCAGGGCGTGGACCGGGCATCCGACGACTACCTCAATCAGGGTGCCGGCGATCAGGGACTGATGTTCGGCTACGCATGCGACGAAACACCCGCATTGATGCCACTGCCGATCTACCTGTCCCACATGGTCATGCAGCGACAAGCTCAATTGCGCCATGACGGCAGATTGCCATGGTTGCGCCCGGACGCAAAGTCGCAGGTGACTATCCGCTATGTTGATGGCAAGCCGCATTCCATAGACACCGTGGTGATATCAACGCAGCATTCCCCGGACATGAAATTGGAAGCGATCCGCGAAGCCGCGATTGAAGAGATCATCAAGCCGGTACTGCCGAAAGAGTACATCAGGGGCGACATCAAATATCTGGTCAATCCTACAGGCCGATTCGTAATTGGCGGGCCCCAGGGAGATTGCGGCCTGACTGGGCGCAAAATCATCGTGGATACTTACGGCGGTGCGGCACCGCACGGCGGCGGCGCTTTCTCTGGCAAGGATCCGTCCAAGGTAGACCGATCCGCCGCATATGCCGGTCGTTACGTTGCGAAGAATATTGTTGCGGCCGGATTGGCAACCAAATGCCTGATCCAGATTTCCTATGCAATTGGCGTAGCCCAGCCTACCAGCGTCTGGGTCACCACTTATGGCACCGGCAAAGTTTCTGACGAAAAGATTGCTGAGCTGGTGAAAACGCATTTTGACTTGCGCCCCAAGGGTATCGTGCAGATGCTCAACCTGCTGCGCCCGATCTATCAAAAGACCGCCGCCTACGGTCATTTTGGTCGTGAAGAGCCGGAATTCACCTGGGAAAGTACCGACAAAGCCGCGGCACTGCGTGCCGACGCCGGACTGTAAACAAGACTGACCGGCAGGTCGCAAAGTTGTCAACCTGCCGGAGTTGCCTGCAAGACCAGCATTTATATCATGGCCTCGAACTAGTCAATTCGCACAGAAGAAAGCTGTTTTGCACACCCCTGCAAGGCATTGCGTTGCATAATGGCGACTATGTCTGAATTTGCGCTTTGCCAATAATTTAATATGTTGAAACGCGTTCCGACTAGCCAGTTGCGCCCGGGCATGTTTGTGCACGAACTGTGCGGATCGTGGATGGAAAACCCGTTCTGGCGCAGTTCATTCAAGCTGGATAGTCCCGATGATCTGAACTCGATACTGTCTACCGGAATCAAGGAAGCCTGGATAGATACGTCCAAGGGTCTGGATATCGCCGCAGGTGTAACGAAGGCCGAAACGGCAGCAAGAATTGAAGCGGCGCTCGCCGACGTCGACAAAACACCCGACAAGCACAAGAAACCGGACACAACAAAAGATGCCGGAAGGGCGGTAAAGATATTCGCCAATTCGCGGCTGGCGATAAACACCATGTTCCAGGAAGCCCGCATGGGCAAGGCACTTGATGAACAGCAGGCGCTGCCCATCGTCGAAGAAATTTCCGCAGCAGTACTGAATAATCCCGGCGCGCTGATCGGCCTGGCGAGACTAAAGCGCAAGGACGATTACACCTATATGCATTCGGTAGCAGTTTGCGCACTGATGGTGTCACTGGCCCGCCAGCTGGGAATGAACGATGTCCAGGTCCGCCAGTGCGGGCTGGCCGGACTGTTGCATGACATCGGCAAAATGATGATACCGCAGGAAATACTGAACAAGCCCGGCAAACTGACCGACGAGGAATTTCTGCTGGTCAAGAATCATCCTGTCGCAGGTCACAAGATGTTGCAGGCAGGTAACGCTATTGACGCCGTATCAAAGGATGTCTGTTTGCACCATCATGAAAAATTCGATGGCAGCGGCTATCCCGAACGATTGGGCGGCCAACAAATAAGCGTGTTTGCAAGGATGGGAGCAGTGTGCGATGTATACGACGCAATTACCTCAAATCGCCCGTACAAGAACGGATGGGAACCATCCGAATCGATACGCAAGATGGCAGAATGGAGTACCAGTCACTTTGATCCGGTCGTATTTCAGGCCTTCGTCAAGAGTATCGGTATCTACCCGATCGGATCGCTGGTCAAACTGTCCACGGACCGGCTCGCAGTCGTTGTCCAACAATCAGCAAAATCATTGCTGAATCCGGTCGTAAAGGTATTCTTTTCAATCAAGTCTAACGGCAGGATTACGCCCGAGCTCGTTGATCTATCCAAACCGTCCACCAAAGACAAAATCGTCTCCCACGAAGATCCGAAGATCTGGGACATTCCGGACATACTTCAGCTGTGGAGCGGTTTACCCGACGCCACCTGGTAGAACTTCGCAAAATTTTCTTTTTGCGTTTATAATCCGCGCCCTCCGAGGGGTGCTGCAGCGGGTCTGGACAACCAGTCCCCCGTCAGGCTCGGTGCCTATACTTGTTTCAACCGCACCCATTCATTAACCACTTATGAATGGAGCTTGACATGAATGCTGCAGCAAAACCATTTACCGATTGCAAAATCGCCGATATCAACCTGGCAGCATGGGGACGCAAGGAACTTGCCATCGCCAAAATCGAGATGCCAGGCCTGATGGCAATACGCAATGAATATTCCAGGACTCAACCCCTAAAAGGCGCGCGCATTACCGGCTCGCTGCACATGACGATACAGACCGGCGTGCTGATCGAAACGCTGACCGCATTGGGTGCGCAAGTACGCTGGGCTTCATGCAACATTTACTCGACGCAGGACCACGCCGCCGCCGCAATCGCCGCAACCGGCGTCCCGGTGTTCGCACACAAGGGCGAGTCGCTGACCGAATATTGGGATTACACCCACCGCATCTTCGAATGGGCGGCCAGCGCCAACGGTGAAAAAGTCTATTCCAACATGATCCTGGACGACGGTGGCGATGCGACCCTGCTGCTGCACCTCGGTTCGCGTGCCGAAAAGGATGCATCCGTGTTGAACAATCCCGGCTCGGAAGAGGAAACCTGTTTGTTTTCGTCCATCAAGGCCAAATTGGCTGTAGACAAGACCTGGTATTCCGCTCGTCTCGCCGCGATCAAGGGCGTGACCGAAGAAACCACCACCGGGGTACATCGTTTGTATCAAATGCACGAACGCGGCGATTTGAAATTTCCCGCCATCAATGTCAACGACTCGGTCACCAAATCCAAGTTCGACAACCTGTACGGCTGCCGCGAATCGCTGGTCGACGGCATCAAGCGCGCAACGGACGTGATGATCGCCGGAAAAATTGCGGTTATTGCCGGCTACGGCGACGTCGGCAAAGGTTGCGCTCAAGCAATGCGGGCGTTGTCGGCGCAGGTCTGGGTCACCGAAATTGATCCTATCTGTGCACTGCAGGCGGCAATGGAAGGTTATCGTGTAGTAACCATGGAATATGCCTGCGAACACGGCGATATTTTCGTCACCACCACCGGCAACTATCATGTGATCACCCATGATCACATGCAAAAGATGAAGAATCAGGCCATCGTCTGCAACATCGGCCATTTCGACAACGAGATCGATGTTGCCTCACTGAAGAAATACCAGTGGGAAAACATCAAGCCACAGGTCGACCATGTCATCTTCCCGGACGGCAAGCGCATCCTGCTCCTGGCCGAAGGACGCCTGGTAAATCTCGGTTGCGGTACCGGACATCCGTCTTACGTCATGTCGTCGTCGTTCGCCAACCAGACCATCGCACAAATTGAACTATTTACGCGAACCAGCGACTATCCGATAGGGGTGTACACGCTGCCCAAACATCTGGACGAAAAGGTTGCGCGCTTGCAACTGACTACGTTGAATGCGCAGCTGAGCACGCTGACTGACGAGCAGGCCGGTTATATCGGTGTACCGAAGGCAGGCCCGTACAAGCCGGACCATTACCGCTATTAATCATTGAAGGTATTGTCGTCAGCCATTGATCGCCAGCGGAATTCGCGTTCAGCGGCTTGAACCGTGCCTCCCTGACGCGGCGCGAGCACCGGAACAGCACATGGCAACACGACTTGATGATCCGATGACATGCCCGAGTCTGACAAACTCGGGCACGCGCCAGGCAAATCCGCGACTGGGTAATCGCAAATGAAATTGCAATTTAATTTATTGTTGGTATGGATACTTAATGGGCTGGCGCTACTCGCAGTCGCGAACTATGTGCCGGGCATACACGTCGACGGCTTCACCGCAGCGCTGGTCGCCGCATTCTTGCTGGGACTGGTCAATACGCTGATCCGGCCGATGCTGCTGCTGCTGACCCTGCCGGTCACGCTGCTCAGCGTCGGGCTGTTCATATTCGTGATTAACGGGCTGCTGTTCTGGTTCGTCGGTTCTATACTCAAGGGATTTCTGGTGGACAGCATTTGGCATGGCGTACTCGGTTCAGTCTTGTACAGCATATTTTCATGGGCGCTGTCCGCGGCGGCCGCACAACTATTGAGAAAATCATGAGCCAACCGGTATTCAGTTTCGAATTCTTTCCACCGCAGACACCCGAGGGCATGGCCAAGCTCTCGGCCACACGCAATCAACTGGCATTACTCAAGCCGGAATTTTTTTCGGTAACCTTTGGTGCGGGCGGCTCAACCCGTGATCGCACCCTGGAAACCATCAAGCTGATCATCGCCGAGGGACATTCGGCTGCACCGCACCTTTCCTGTGTCGGGTCAACGCGCGAAAACATCGCGGCGATACTGAATACCTACAAGCAAATGGGGATCAGGCGTATCGTTGCGTTGCGCGGCGACCTGCCCTCGGGAATGGCGACGACCGGAGAGTTCCAGTATGCCAACGAGCTGGTATCTTTTATCCGTGCGCAGACCGGCGACCATTTCCATATCGAAGTAGCAGCCTATCCGGAATATCACCCCCAGGCCCGGTCCGCCCAGGACGACCTGAACAATTTCAAGCGCAAGGTTGTGGCCGGTGCCAATTCCGCGATCACCCAGTATTTCTATAACGCCGACAGCTATTTCTATTTCGCCGATCGCTGCCGTAAATTGGGAGTCACGGTGCCGATCGTCGCGGGCATCATGCCGATCGTGAAATACACCCAATTGGCGCGCTTTTCGGACGCGTGCGGCGCGGAAATTCCCCGCTGGATGCGCAAGACACTCGAGAGTCACGGTGACGACAACGAATTGGTGCAGGCATTTGGCCTGGATGTAGTCACTGCCTTATGCGAAAAACTGATCGCCGGTGGCGCGCCGGGGCTGCATTTCTACACGCTGAATCATTCCGCACCCTGCATGGAAATCTGGCAACGGTTGGGACTGCCCAAGTGAGCAAGCTGCGCACTCCGGAACTGCTGCTACCCGCCGGTACTCTGGGTAAAATGCGGGCCGCCTATGCCTACGGCGCAGACGCGGTGTACGCCGGTCAACCGCGCTATAGCCTGCGCGCACGCAATAACGAATTCACCTTGCAGGCGTTGCAGTCCGGCGTTGAGGAAGCGCACGCACTGGGCAAGAAATTGTTCGTCGCCAGCAACCTGATGCCGCATAACGCCAAGGTAAAGACCTATATGGCCGATATGGAGCCGGTCATCGCGATGAAACCGGATGCGCTGATCATGGCCGACCCCGGGCTGATCGCGATGGTGCGGGAACGCTGGCCGGAAATGCCGATACATCTTTCGGTGCAAGCCAATACTGTCAACCATGCCGCGGTGAAGTTCTGGAAATCACTGGGGCTCACCCGTGTCATTCTGTCGCGTGAATTGTCTCTCGATGAGATCGAGGAAATACGCCAGGAATGTCCCGACATGGAACTCGAGGTATTCATCCACGGCGCGCTGTGCATCGCCTATTCCGGGCGCTGCCTGCTATCCGGTTATTTCAACCACCGCGACGCCAATCAGGGCACCTGCACCAATTCCTGCCGCTGGGATTACAAGGTGGAGAATGCCAAAGAGACCGGCACCGGAGATATTCAAAAAATTGATTTCGACTTCGATAAAGCCCTGAGCCAAAGTCCGCTATCGGATTGCGGCTCGCAGCCGCGTCATGCCCAGGCCGACAAGGTCTACCTGATATCGCGTCCGGATCACCCGGAAGAACTGATGCCGGTACTGGAAGACGAACACGGCACCTACATCATGAACTCCAAAGACCTCCGTGCGGTGGAACATGTCGAGCGCCTGGTGAAGATCGGCATTGACTCACTCAAGGTCGAAGGACGTACCAAGTCCATCTACTACGTTGCGCGCACCGCGCAGGTATATCGGCAGGCAATCGACGACGCGGTGCAGGCGCGCCCGTTCAATCTGAAATTGCTTGGCGCGCTGGATGCATTGGCGAATCGCGGCTACACGGACGGCTTCTATGAGCGACACCATACCCATGAGCAACAAAACTATATGCGTGGCCATTCCGAAAATTCCCGCCAGCAATACGTCGGCGATATCGTTGCATGCGCGGACGGCTTCGCCGAAATAGACGTCAAGAACAAATTTAGCGTGGGCGACAAACTTGAAATAATTCATCCAAGCGGAAATCAGATCATCACATTGAATGAAATGCGCAGCCTGAAAGGCGAAACGCTGACCACCGCGCCGGGCAGCGGGCATCGCGTACAGATTCCCATACCAGGCGAACTTGCCAACGGCATGATCGCCCGATTCATCTGACGTCAACACTATTCCGTTCGCCCTGAGCGCGTCGAAGGGTGAAACGACTAAGGAACACGACATCGTGAGCTTCTGGGTATACATACTGCGTTGCAGCGACAACTCCTACTACACCGGACACACGGACAATCTCGAAACGCGCCTGAGCGAACATCAACATGGCAAGGGCAGCGCGTATACTTCCGCAAGATTACCTGTGGAATTAGTATTCAGCCAGGAGTGCACCACACGTGACGAGGCACTCGCCGCCGAGCGGCAAATCAAGGGTTGGAGTCTCAAGAAAGAGGAAGCGATGATGCGCGGCGATTGGGCGGAAGTTTCTCGCTTGGCAAAAGGTGCTCAGAGTGACGGAGCGCCCTTCCATCCTTCGACCGGCTCAGGACGAACGGGTCAAAACTAGGACAGTGCTGAAATTAAGTTACCCCCGGCAAAGCCGGGGGTTTATTTCTGTTAGCCCCTCAAAGGGGCAAAAAAGTGATGCGCCTGAAGGCGCTAGCTCACATGCCTAACTTCAGCTGGTCGTAATGGGCATCTTCT
>JBARHR010000236.1:0-1780 GCA_049799335.1 Gallionella sp.
CTGAAGTGCAGCATATTGGAGACGAGAAACATCACGACGGCCGCAGGCATGGCATCCTCGCCAAATGCGAGCAGCGCCAGAGGCAGGCCGAGGTTGCCGCAATTGTTGAACATCATCGACGGCACGATGGTCTTGGGCATGACACCCGACAGGCGTGCCGCGACCACCCCGACCAGGCCCGACCCGACAATCAGCAGGAAAGTGCCCAGTCCCAGTCTGGCGAACTCGGTAATATGAAAATCGCCGTTGACCAACACGGCAAGAACCAGCGCAGGCAGGAAATATTCCATGTTGAGCTTGTTGGCCACGTCCATCTCAGGCTGATGGCGCCGCCCGGCCCACACGCCAACCGACACCACGGCAACCAGAGGAAAGACAATTTCAAAGATGTGCCAGAAAATCAATGTGCAACAAGCCCGGAAGTTTCACCACACGACGAATATCGATAGGATGCAATCATCAACAGTGCAGCAAACCGCATTACTTTGCAATCGGCGCGGATTGTCCGACGCCCAATGCAGTCAGCACCGCGAACGCCTGAAATATCGCAACGCCGACAAGTACTGCAGCGAACTGTTGCGCGTCCATGTAATGACCAAACACCAGCGGCGCAATCGCCAGCCCGCTATCCAGCCCGGAATAGACAAAGCCGTAGATGCGGCCATAGGCGCTATGTCCGAATCGGGCGGTCGCGGCGCGGCGCACCAGCAAGTCGCGCGACGGCCCGGCGATGCCGCTGAAAAAGCCGATGCCTGCCATGAGCGGCAGAACCGCCCATGCGGGAATGATCACCAGAGAGAGAACCAGCGCAAGTACCGCCGCCATTGATAGCGCAACGGCAATGATGCGGTCCTGCTCATGGCGCTTGACCACAAACCCGCCGACGAGAATGCCAACGGCTGCGGTCAGCAGAAAGACGGATAGCGCGCTTGCTGCGCTACCCAGCGACAAGCCGTAGAGTTGCTGCAAAATCGGGGTGCCGAAATTTTGCAGCGTGCCGAACGCCGCGGATGTCATAAAGAAGAAACCGAAGCACAGCCACACCGCGCCTACGCCGAGAAAGGAGAACGTGCCATGCACCGGTGCGCCCGGCGTCGCGGCAATTGGCGCGATTTCCAGTTGGTCCCGAGACAGCCACAGCGCTACCAGCGCCGGTAGTGCCATCAATCCGCCGGCGACTGCCGCCATTTGCCACCCCGCCAGCGTCGCAATGCCGGTCAGGAAAACGGGTGCCAGCGCCCATCCGATATTTCCCGAAATGCCGTGGACCGAAAATGCATGACCCAATCGTACCACGGAGACCTTGTGATTGAGCACCGTGAAATCCGCCGGATGCAACACGCTATTGCCCAATCCAGCCAAGGCGGCAATTGCGTACAGTTCGAACACGTTATTCGCAAGTAATCCCAACCCCAAACCTGCCAGCAAAAAGCATCCAATGCCGAACAGCAGCACGCGCCGCGGACCGAAGCGATCCACGGCAAAACCTGCCAGCGCCTGCCCAATACCGGAGATTACAAAAAAGATGGTTACGGCAAAACCTACCTCTGAATAGCCGAGACCAAATGCCGGCATAAGCCACGGAAAAAGCGGCGGTAGGAGCAAATGGAAAAAATGCGATGTGCCGTGCGTCAAACCGATCACTGCGATAACGGACGCATCGCGTTGAACCGGTTGATCGAGTGTTGTTGTGTAGCTATTCATGAAGGCATGGTCAAGTTTGCAATGACGGAAATCGCAAGAGGCTTGCGTGTCGTCGCTCAATTTCCCAGGGTATTAA
>JBARHR010000237.1:0-2295 GCA_049799335.1 Gallionella sp.
GTCGAGGACTGATCCAGGTAACTGGGCGACTTAATTATCACCTGACTGCACAAAGAATGAAGAATATGTTGTTGGACCACGCCACAAGCCTCAACAACGTTCCAGAAGTGCCAAACTTCGAGGACGAGCCAGAAATGTTGGAACGTCCATATTGGGCAGCAATGAGTGCCGCGCTATATTGGAACATAAAGAATCTAAATCAATTCGCTGACAATCATGATTTCGTGAAATTGACAAGACGCATTAATGGAGGCATTAACGGATTGTCAGAACGTCAGGCCTTATTTGCTTCAGCATTTTCTTCATTAATCAGAGTCGGAGGCTTAATATGAGCGGCATTTTGTCGGTGCTTGGTGTTGTCTTCAGTGGTGGGGCAACGGGACTCGTCGGCGTACTTTTTCAGAAATTTTTCGAATACAAGGCGAAGCAGCAGGATCTAGAATTGGTAAGAATAAATAACGAGCATGCTAGACAGCTTGCTCAGATGGACGTAGAAAAGGCAAAGACCGCCGCACAAGCAACCGAGCATGTTGCCGATATGGAAGCAGAAGCTCAAATGCGAAGCGCAGAACTGGACGCTCAGGCTAGAGCAGATGAGGCAGCGGCAAGGGATTATGCAGCTAGTATTGAATCTGACCGTGCGACCTATTCCGATCCCAAACTGCAATCTAGGAGCAAATTTGCGCGGAACATGATGACCATCGTGGACAGTGTTCGTGGATTAATTCGACCGGTTCTCACAGTCTACTTGGTAATCATCGCAACTGTAATGTTCTTTTGGGCAAAAGATCTGGCTGCACCGTCAGGCGCAAGTGTCTTAGATCCAGCATCGGCGGCAGTGATTGTCAAATCTGTCATTGACACATTGATGTATCTTGCAACAACCTGTGTGGTCTGGTGGTTTGGGGTACGTCCTACCGCGAAAACAAAGCAAATTTAAATCGGGAGTGACATATCGCCAAGTTCGACTTTTCGGCAGTGAAAATGTGCCCTCGGTTAGAATCGATTTAGGGGTTCAATCGCCCGGCCAGCAATGGCCTGGGAGCTTGATCAATTGGAACAACTGTCAACCAAAGCTGCCCGATTTATGCAATTCCCAGCTCACCGTAATTTGTACAATTCGTAACGGATTGAGCTAATACGTAATAATTATGAAAACGCCAAATTAGTGTCCCCGTACTTTTCGTGCTGAAATTGGCGTTTTAGAAAACTAAATCGCCTCGATTTTCGTTTGCCAGCCTCGGATATTTGCTCCATCCAAGCGTGAATTTTTTCAGTTAATTGATCTTGCATCTCCGCAACGCTCTTGACTGATGCGATAGAACACACCCACCGGAGGCCATATGCCGACATCGCCCAAGCCCTATGCCTTTGTCCTCATGCCTTTCTCCAAGGCATTTGAGGATGCCTATGAGGTGGCTATTCGACCTGCATGCGAGGCAGCTGGCGCTTATGCCGAGCGCGTTGACCAGCAGATCTTCGCCGGAAGCATCATGGAGCGGGTCTACAACCAGATTTCCAAGGCGGACCTTGTCGTTGCCGACATGTCTGAGCGGAACCCCAATGTGTTTTATGAAGTAGGTTATGCGCATGCCCTTGGCAAGACTACGATCCTGGTCACCAAGGCTGAGGATGATATACCGTTCGACCTAAGACAGTATCCACACATCATCTACGGCGGAAGTCTGTCTCACCTCAAGGTAGAACTTGAACGGCGAGTTCGCTGGCACATAGCGAACCCATCGGCCGTCGAGACGGTGCAAGAGGAACTCGACGTTCGACTAAATGGTAAGCACCTGACGCATGGCATGCAGATTGAGATTCGGGCTCGCGGCGAACTCGGCTATTTGGGACTTGACTTCGCAGTTCAGAACTGCGCGGAACGAAACGTCCGAACGCTAATTTTCAGGGCAGGAGTGTCCACACCAGTTGCACTCAACAAGGCAACCGACCAGAGGAACTACGAGTTTGAAGGAGTCACCCTCGAAAGCGGTCGGGTCTTCATGCATCCAGGCCACTTCACGCTTCTTCCACACGAGTGGGCACCGATTGACTTTCGTATCCAAAAGAAGCTCGCAAGTGTCGCGATCGGCGAAGTGTATGACATGACTTTCAGCGCCTACTTCGACTCCGGCGTCGTTGCAATTCCCTTTCAGGTTGCAGTAAAAGGCTCAACGCTGAGTGCCGAAACTGATGCCTAACGAATCGCGTTTAACTGCCGGAAAGCGCTCACGGCGTGATCTTCGCCGCTTCGTAGACGAGGGCGCGCTTGCCCAATAATGCCGTGTCGAGGCC
>JBARHR010000238.1:0-4244 GCA_049799335.1 Gallionella sp.
GGCTGGGACTGAACGAGGTCGCGGAGCTCGAACCCAAGCCGGGCCTGGAACCCAGCGCTGCCTATCTTGGGGAGGTATTGGATGCAATAAAGCAGCACCCGGCAAAAATGGTCATACGCGCGGCCTATCAGGACGCCCGGCCCTCGAAATGGATCGCAACACGGGCAAACATTCCTGCCGTTGCGCTGCCCTATACGGTCGGCGGCAGTGACCGTGCTAAGGATCTGTTTGGCTTGTTTGATGACACCATCGCGCAATTAATCGGTGGACTCAGTCACCAATGATCAATTTGTGCCAAGCATGCTGTGTCGCAATGGCGATGCTGGTTTTACTGCAAATATATTCAGGAGAATACAAATGAAATTCGCTGCGCTACATAAACAAACCGCTGTTTTCACATCCGCTGCATTGATGCTGTTGTTGTCAGGTTGCAAGGAGCAGGTGGTGTTGCACGACGCCGCTGGAAAAATCGTCGGCAACGGCGTCTTGCAGGTTACCGCGTTATTTCCATCGCCGGTACATCTGAGCCTAGGCGGCAAGGAATACTCGGGTAACTGGGACCGAGAAAATATCTACGAAGCAGATGTAGCCAAGGCGCGGCGCAAGCTCGGCGAACGCGCTTACATGTCCTACATTGAAGGGAATGATCCTGCCCAACTCAGGCACGGCCAAGCGAATCTGCTCAGCAGTGACGGTTCGGAAATGCACTGTGATTTTTACTATCGCGACAAACCGGATCAAGGCAACTGCGACTTGGATGGCAAGCAATTGACCTTCATGGTGCTGTAGTGCTTCATCACCGGAGAAAAGCCGGGCAGGTCCCTTCTCACGGCATAAGACCGAGGACTACAAACATGCTCGGTTCAACTTGATCTATAAGCGATTTGCGTAACTTCAATATGTAAAGGTGACTATGAACGCTGTTGATTTGGGAATACTGTTTCCTGCATTTATCGCTGGACTGCTGGTGCTGGCGACTCACATTCCATTTGGTATAAAGGTGCTGGAACGCGGCGTGATCTTTGCCGATCTGGCAGTGGCGCAGATCGCCGGACTGGGTGTGGTGATTGCGGCACTGCTGAACTTGGCGGATCAGCCCGTGATGGTGCAGGCGATTGCCGCGACCAGCGCCTTGTTCGGCGCGGCCTTGCTGGCATGGATTGAAACTCGACTGGCGGATGTAAAGGAAGCGTGCATCGGCCTGACCTTTGTGCTCGCTGCCAGCGGCGGCATACTGCTGATGAGCCGCGATGCGCATTCGGGCGAGCACCTTCAGGACCTGCTGGTGGGACAGATCCTGTGGGTCAGCACCAATCAGCTCATCGCAACTGCGCTGCTTACGGTCGTGCTGCTCGCCCTGTGGATGGGTACAAAGCTCAAGACTGCGAATCTTGGCTTCTATGGATTGTTTGCGCTGGCCGTAACTGCATCTGTGCAATTGGTAGGGGTGTATCTGGTATTCGCCAGCCTGATCGTGCCCGCGCTGGCGACCAACCGGGTCAAGAAATGGAGAGTGGTCCACGCGTCGTTGATCGGCACCTCCGGCTATGCGCTCGGACTGTTGCTTTCAGCATGGTTTGATTTGCCGAGTGGTGCTGCGGTGGTTTGGGCGATGGCAGCCATAGGCATCATTGCGGCCTGGCTGCTGAACCTGCGTAACGCTGCCGGGTAGCAGCAAGCGTTACGCGGCTGTCGGGAGGGGAAACTACACGTCGATCAAGATACTGCGAGGTAGACGCCGCCGAGTGCAATGAGCCCGCCGGCATAGCGTGTAAGCTTTTCGAAATGGAGTTTTTGCAAGCCGAATCCGGAAGCGATGCCCGCAGCATGCAGCAGCGCCGTTGCGAATGCGAAACCGGCGCTATAGGAAAGTGCGCCCATCTCCATCGGCATTTCCGCGCCGTGCGCATGGCCGTGATAAATGGCAAACAGTCCGACCAGGATTCCACTGATTATCAGGGGCAGCCGAACCGCGCCAGCGATAAGCAATCCCAGTACCAGCAGAGATAGCAGGATGCCCTGTTCAATAAACGGGATCTGCATACCCGCGACGCCAAGCGTGCCTCCGACCAGCATCATGCTGACGAATGCGCTCGGGACGGCCCAGGTAGCGCGGCCGCCCATCTGGGCAGCCCAGAGGCCCACCGCAACCATCGCAAGCATGTGATCCGCGCCACCCAGCGGATGCGCGAATCCGGCGGCAAAACCGGTGGTGTGCCCCACCCCGGTATGGGCCAGGGCAGTGAACGGCAACAGACAGCCAGCAAATATTGCCGAAAGCACGGCGAAGATCGAGGATTTTTTCATGGCATACTCCAAAGGGTAAGGTTGGTTATCGGGGGACTCACTTCACAACTGGATTGAGTGGAAAGTCTACCAGTTAATACGATTGCAGATATCTTCTTAACACGAAGCGTGCCAGTCGATCTTCGTCACGCGCACTTATTGCTCGTACAGCGGGAGTGCGCTATCGATTGATTTTATTGGCAAATTTGTTGAAGCGAAATCGATGGGATCGCATTGCCCGAGCCGTCTGCTAAATTTGGTGGATAGCAAGTTTCCGCTTTTACATCTATTACTGCTCAAGCAATCTCGAATCATCGTGACTGACGCAATGGTCCCGCGCCTCGCAACGTAACGCAGAAGTTGGATACTTGCTTTTTGTGGACAGTCCGTCCTGCCAAGAAAAAGCGGGCAACATACCAGCGAGGCAGAGCCCGAGAACAATTGCTCATCGGCGAATCACGAAGATACAGACTGGCTTCCTTTGAAGCCGGCGCCAATCACTTTATTGGCATCGATGTTTCTATCTTGCGTACGGGTACATTAAGCGATTGGCTTGAACCATCGTCGAACTTAAGCGTCAGCGGTACCTCATTGCCTTCTTGAAGGGGGTAGTTCAGGCCGATCAACATAACGTGATAGTCGCCCGCCTTCAACACAGTTTCACCTTTGGGTTTAACTGCGATACCAGGTACCGGACGCATCTTCTTCATACCACCCTCATCAATAACCGTGTGCAGTTCCACCGTTTTTGCGGCCGTGCTTTCGGCTTTAATTAGCTTAACCTCCTTGTCACCCTGATTATGAATCACCATGAAGACAGCGGTATTCTCGGCGCTGGGTGGCACCAGACGTACATGGGGATCTTCGATAGATATTGTTCCTTCAGCCATTGCCGTACCTGTGCAGATTGCGAAGAAAAACGCGGCCCATAGAAGTGGTTTCATTTTAGCTACTCCTCAAAATTAGTCGAAAGGCGTGTCATTGGACAGAGTGAGGTAACGCGGCACGCAGAGTTGCCTCAATTTCCGGTGGCGCAGTACCATACGGAATACTGCGAATTAGCTTGCCGTCGACGTCGACGACATACATTAACGAAGAATGATCGACGACATAGTTCGCCGCCGAATCCACATTCTGTTTGGCATACAGTACGCCGTACTGCTTGGCCACTACGGCCAGTTCCGCATCACTGCCCCTCAAGCCCAGCATCGAAGGATAGAAGAAATGGCTGTATTCTTCCATGCGGTTTGCGTCGTCTCTGGCAGGGTCGAGCGTGATGAACAGTGGTTGCACCCTCGCAGCCTCTTCCTGCGTCAGTCCTTTCATGGCTTCGCCTAGTGCGGACAGGGTGGTGGGGCAAGCATCAGGACAAAAAGTGTAGCCAAAATAAAGCACAACGATCTTGCCACGAAATTGTTTGAGATTGACGGGACCAGTCGTCGATTCCAAGCTGAAGTCGCCTCCTACGGCGTTTCCAGACTGATTTGCCAAGCTGTGCGTACCCTCATGTGCAAACGCTGGCAGGTTGACGATCATGCCAAAGAAAGCTGCCAGAAGGAGCAACAGGAAGTAGCGTGGGTGCCAACGAATGAGATCAATTTTCATGAAGGACCTTTGTTAGTTAAGCAAACTGCACTGCACAAGGCGTGTGCCGGTCGATATTTGTGATCCGACCCAACGGCTATCATAATGGCCGTGATCATGTCGCTCAGTGACTTTTGTCACAGCGACAGCAGATTTAATTCGCAAACACAGTGCTCATGATTTGTGAAAGGTCTAATACGTTGTGGCGACTACGCAATGGCCACCGAAATCTTGATACGAGGATCATCGACGCAAATTTTTGCATCGGTGGCGAACAAGCACCTTAAGCCAAACATCACAAGCGCCAGACAAATTTAACCCACCGAACTTTCGTCAATGGGGCGTTGATCAAAGCGGTGTACCCGCCTTTCCTA
>JBARHR010000239.1:0-4012 GCA_049799335.1 Gallionella sp.
GCAGGGTACTGAAATCGACCCGCTCGCCGCTCCAGTAAAAGCTGCCGTCCTCGCGGACGCCAATTTCGATATGATCTGGCCGGGTGATATTGGCATTGCTGCTCGCCTTGGGCAAATCGATCTTCACCGCGTTGGTCAACAGCGGTGCTGTGATGATGAAGATCACCAGCAATACCAGCATCACGTCGACCAAGGGCACCACATTGATTTCCGCCATCGGTCCCTGATGACGATTTGAATCGAAACTTCCGAATGCCATGATGTTCTCCTGAACCGATACAATTTACTTGCCGCCGACGGTTACCAACACATACAAATCATGTGCAAAGTTGTCCAGCCTGGCCAGCCAGATGCGGTTGCGCCGGGTAAAGGCGTTGTATGCCAGCACCGCCGGGATTGCCACGGCCAGCCCCAATGCGGTCATGATCAGCGCCTCGCCCACCGGTCCGGCCACCTTGTCCAGCGTACCCTGACCGCTCATGCCGATCTGCACCAGTGCGTGATAGATACCCCATACGGTGCCAAACAGCCCGATGAACGGTGCCGCCGATCCGGCAGAAGCGAGCACCGTCAATCCATATTCGACATTGGCCGATTCCTGATCGATGCCGTTGCGCAATTCACGCGTCAGATATTCGGATACGCCACCGGCAACCAGCAGCTTCTCCACGCCGCGCTGATCGCCCTTGTTCACAGCAAGCGCTTGCCGCGCCAGTTCGGAAAAGGCATTGCCTTCACGACTGTCACCCAGAGTATCCTGCATCTCCTGCAGCGATGCAGCCTCCCAGAACTTCGCAAGAAAGCGGTCAGCGCGGCTGCGCGCCCCGATGTTGGCAATCGCCTTGGTCACGATCAGGTACCAGCTTGCAACCGACAGGATCAGCAGCAAAGCCAGCACCCCTTTGCCCATTGCATCGCATTGCGTAATAAAATGCGCGAATCCCAGCCCCTGTTCCATTTCAACTTCCTTCCAGAATAAATACAAAAGGCTGCAATGCCACTGCAGCGACCGCGATCCCGTTCTGCATCGCCGGCTTGCAGCGCCAATTCTTTACCGCTGCCACCGCAGCCGCATCCAGACGCGCATAGCCAGACGGTGTCTTGATGGTTACCTGTTCCACCCGGCCGTTCTCATTCAGTTCGACACGCAACACCACCTTGCCCTGCTCGTTCATCCGCTTGGAGATCGGCGGATACTCCGGCGGCGAACGTACCGGACAGCTGACCGACAGCTCTCCCGACAATATCACTGGCGATGGCGGCAGCGGCGGCGCTTCAATCACCGGCTCCGGCGGCGGTGGCGGCGCAACCGGGTCATCCGGCAACACCACCGGCGTTTCCGCCACCAGTTGCTGCGGCTTGGGCGGCTCTATCGGCTTGGGTTTGGGGGGCGGCAGCTTCGGCGGCTCGGGTTTCGGTTGTTCCGGAGGCGGGGGATTGATCAGGTTTACCATCAAGGCGATCGCCGCTTCCGGCGTGGGAATGATGCGGTAGCTCCACAGCGTGTACAGCGCCGCACCGTGCAACACCAGCACGAACAGCATACCGGCCCATTGCTCGCGCTTCAGACTGAACAATGGTATTCCCATTCCAGGAATACACGCCTGCATTTCTTCACCGATCTGTCGCCCTGAGTGCCTTGCGCAGCGCCGCTACAATACCCCGCTGGCTTGTGTTCTGCGGCAGGTTATGCAATAACTTGCCGTTTCGCGCGACGATAAACATATCCGAAGGATGCGCGATGTCGTAACCGCCCGCAGCATCTACCGGCCCCTTCTCATAGCTGACCCCATAGGCTTTGGCGACCGCCGCAACCTCTTCCTCGGTCCCGGTCAAGCCGATCAGCCTGGGGTGAAACGATAGGCAATAAACCGCCATCTGCTTCGCGTCATCGCGCGCGGGATCAAGGGTAATAAACAGCGGCTGCACGCCAGCCACTTCACGCTTCTTCATGGATTGTAGCGCGCTGCCCAACTTGCCGAGATCGACCGGACAGATATCCTTGCAGTGCGTATAGCCGAAATAGAGTATGGCCACTTTGCCGCGAAAATCTTTCAGCGCAACCGGTCCTGATGCCGCCGTAAGCGTAAAGTCGCCGCCGCTTGCTTTCACAACCTTGTGTTCATGCGCGTGATGGCCGGAGTGTGCCTGTGCGGTGGGAATAGTAAGGGCGCATAACAACGCGATGACGACCTGCGCGACGATTGTAAAAAGACGTAACGATGGCGGGTACATGTTGCATTCCTTGTTCATTGATGTGTGCGTGAAAATAGTACCGCATTCCAACGCGCGAACCCTGCGACATAACGTCACACCACACAGCGATGGTTTTGCCGTGATCATTGCGGTGGCCCCTTTTCACCGCGCAATCTTTGGTATATCCAAAGTTTTTCGAATCCTACAGCTCCGCTCCCGTATTTCTGCAACAGCGTGTTGCAGAAATACGGGGCAAAACATCCTGATCTTTCAGCGGGTAAAGACGAAGCTGCGCGCCGCTACTATCTGGAAGCCACCGTTCGGCTGGGCTGGACGCGCAATGTGCTACTCAACCAAATCAAGGCCGAGGTATATAAACCTAAAATACCAAGGCCGTTTGCCGACAAAAGAAGACTGGCGACGCCTGCTCGAATCGGCGCGAAATTCGGACATGTGCTTCATGCTGCGAAGAAAAAGGCCGTGGCAGATCAAGCTCTGAATTAGGATCAGGAATGTGGGAGAACGCAGCGACCACTTCATCCGCATTCGCGGGTTTGCTGAGGAAGTGGATTGCGCCGAGGCGGACAGCATCCACAGCAGTGGCGATGGAGCCGTAGCCGGTGAGCACGACGATGCTTGTGGACGGATCAAGTTTGTGCAGTGCTTCGACCAGCACCAGCCCGGATGCGCCGCCCATCTTCAGATCCACCACCGCATATTGCGGCGAGTTGGCTTGCGCCAGCGCTTGATCCACGCTGTGCGCGACGGTGACTGTAAAACCGCGCTTCTCCAGCGCTCGGCTCAGTACTTTGCAGAATGTAGTGTCGTCATCCACCATTTACAGCGAGGAAGATTTTTCGCGTGCTTGAGTCATGAGGGTCAGGCACTCGCTTCTTGCTCAACCAGCCTTGCATGCTTTTCTTTTGAAGATCGCCTGGCTTTCCATTTCTTAAACCAGATATATACGCCGGTAATGGATAGCATGACAACAACCAACCCCATCACGCAGACAAATATTCGGAATGGCATGCCCCAGATTTTTGCCGTGTGCAGCAAGGCAATCCAGGCGGTGAAGGTCGTTCCCGCGTCTTGTCCGGTCAGGTGAAACACTTTCCACAGTGCACCGCTATCCCCATCGAAACAGATAATGGTTCCCAAGCTATCGTCTGCCAGCCCCCTGCTGCTGGCCATGGTGTAGATGAACAGCCCGCTGTCTTCTTCATACTGTAAGTTAAGTGCACGTCCCGGAATGAAGCCCTCAATGGGAGCCCGCTCTGCCGCCAGGCGTTCACCTGTCGCAGCCGCTTCGCGCCAACTCAAGGCCGGTGACAATCGTGGCTGGGGGAGTGACGGCATGGCATAGAATTCTTCCAGCATTGGCCGCATGCCGAACATCTTCATTACGGGTTGATAGACTTGTGTGCCCAGCAAAAAATACACCGACGACCAGGCAAACACGAGCAGCATCACCCAAGTCCATAACCCGGCGGCGGTATGAAGCTTGAAATTGATACGGTAAGCCTGTCCACGCCAAGTGACCAGCCATGCAGGAAGCCAGCGTACCAGCCGATTCTTGCGGGGCGAAAATTTTGGCTTGATAACGGTGTTAGATAATTTTCTGACTGGCAGAGTCAGATAAAACCCTACAAAACAATCCAGCGTCCACAGCACCGCCACAATGCCTAGCGTCCAATGCCCGAAAGTGCCCAGCGCAAGTTTGACGTGCAGCATGTAAATCACATCCATCAGGTTGTGGCGTGTGATGGGCCACAGTGGGCCGCCTACAAGTTTGTCACGCTCGGTACGACGAATCAGC
>JBARHR010000240.1:0-6610 GCA_049799335.1 Gallionella sp.
ATCCAGGTCAAACGCCAGCATATCGCCCTCACGGATATGAGCGGCGTCTCTGATGCGCTTGGGGATTGTTGCCTGGCCTTTGGCCGTAACGCGTGCAAGTTCCATGATTTCCCCCGTCAAGTACTACTAGTAGTAATTTACTACTTTTACCACTAAAGGTCAAATTGAGCCCCAAGGTAAGGACGGTGTCTGGTCATCAAAAATCAGGATGGCCAGTTCCGCTTACGAATCGCCGGTGCTTCCTGGTGGGCGCGGCTCAGAACTGCACAGATGCGTTCAACATCTTGCGCAGAGACGAGTGCGCCGATCGGCAACTGGACGCACAATGCGCTCAGGCTGTCGGTATATTTCATTCGTTCAAGATGCTGCGGCAACTCCTGCTCAAATGGGATGCCGCGATGCAGGCCGGGACGGAAATTGCGCCGAGCATCCACGTTCTCCGCCTTGAGCAGCGCGACGAGCCGATCGCGTGAAATGCCGAAGTCGTTTTCATCGACACGGCATACCAAGTTCTGATAGTTCGAGTAGCTGACGCCGCCGGGCTTGACCAGTTGCATCCCGGGTATCGTGGCCAGTAGAGTTTCGTAAAGTAGGTGCAAGGTTTCGTTGTTCTGCCGGTTCTGTGCAAAATCCTCCAGGTTCAGCAGCGCGATCGCGCATTGCGCCTCGGCCATCCTGCCATTAACCGTCTTGGCCACTTCAACGGGCCTCCCGGCACCGGCACTGCTGCGCATCGTGCGCAGGCGCGCCGCAAGTTCGTCATCGTTGGTGCAGACGCAACCACCCTCAGTCGCGTTCAGGATGTTGTCCTGATGAAATGAGAATACTTCGGCAATCCCGAAATTGCCTAGATATGTGCCCTTTATTTCACAGCCAAAGGCATGCGACGCGTCAAAATACAGCTGCACGCCCCGCGACTCAGCCACTTCCACTAACGCGTTGACGTCGCAAGCGCCGCCGTAGGCGTGCATTCCAAATATCGCGCTTACACCGTCGTCGATCAGTGCGCCAACCTGTCCGACGTCAATCTGGAGCGTCTCCGGATTCACACCGCAAATCACCGGATCCAGTCCGGCCCAGCGTAGCGACGCAACGGCTCCAGCGGTGGCAAGTTCTGGCAAGATTACCTTGCCAGTCAATCCCAACGCGCCCGCAACCATCATCATCCCGACGGTTTCATTTGTAACGCAGATCGCGTTTTTGACCCCAAGAAATTGCTGCAGCTTCTGCTCAAGCTGCTGGTTTAACGGACCGTATTCGGTGTAATACTGACGCTCAAAAATTCCGCGGAACGCATCCTGATAGCGGTCCCAGGATGGGAAATAGCGCTGCCCTACCGGCATGGGTTGCGCAAATGTGGGTTCGGCGCCGAACAGTGCGAATTCAAGTGTGCTCATTGCGATTGCATCGCCTGTTGTTGCAGGCCTGATTTGATTTGCGAAGCATTCGCCGAAATGAAATTCAGCATTCCGACTATTTCCGCTATATCTTCATTACTAACCAAGTGACCGCATGGCGGAAGAATGAATCTTTCAGCAAGTTCATCCGTAACGGGCAGCGTCGCAGGAACATGAGGATATGCCATACGCTTGCGATGTAGCGGAGGGGTGTAATAGGCGCGCGCCAATATCATTTCTGCATTGAGGATACTCACGGTCTCCGCGCGTGTTAGCGGCCAGTCGTCTAGAACTTCTATCACGATGTTCTTGTAGCCCGGCCTTTGCGTCTCATCGAATTCAAAGAGCCGCAAACCTTTGAGCGGTGCCATCAGACGCTTGTAGGTCAGATATCGTTCGCGATTGCGCGCAATCTGCTCTTCGAGACCGTCCAGACCGGCCAACGCCATGGCTGCATGAACTTCGTTCAATTTCGCGTTCAGGCCATCCGCAGTTGCGACGTTGTCTTCCCGGTTTAGACCAAAATTGCGCATCTGCGACAAGCGATCTGCCAGCTTCGCATCACTGGTAGTAATGTAGCCACCCTCAAATCCATTGACCAATTTGCTCGCGCCCAACGAAAAAATCTCCGCCGAGCCAAACCCGCCAATTTTTTGTCCCGCCGAATATTCATATACCGATTCCACCGAATCAAACAGAAGTGGGACACCGCTTCTGCCCGCCAGATCGACCAATCCGTCGATGTCGCACGAATTTACAATAGGATGTACACCCATGATCAACCCAGTGTTCTCGTTGATACATGGCAACACTGTTGCTGCGCTGTTAGCCAAGGTATCTCCTTCCACATCACAGAAGTGCGGCTTCAGTCTGGTCCACGCGGCAATGTCGGCCATACGCCGATAGGTAAAGGAAGGCATCACAATCTCGCTCCTGCCTGGGAGCACGAGCGCCTTGATTGCAAGTGCCATTGCCCAGAATCCGCTGCAGAAGGCTACACAGTGTTCCGTATGATGGAGCGCCGCCAACCGCCGCTCGAGTTGCTTTACCAGAATACCGTCGTCGGTATATTGGTGCTGATCAAAAAAGACCTTTGAGTATTCGAGAAAAGCTTCAAAGTCAGGCCGCACAAGATTCGAAGTCGGTTTTGGTGTTGCGAACATTTTCGCTCCGCCAAATATCGCCAGATCCCCGATCGTGCTCTTCATTTGTATTGTTTGCTAAGAGCTTATCGGCAGAGCAACGCGTCGTAGCGGTAGTAGCCGGCGTAATACGCTGACGGCATTATTGTAAATTTTGCCTTCCATCCCGCGGCGGCAGTCAGTTCTGCAAACTCCCTTTGACTTCGCCAGATGCCTATTTGTGATTCGTGGTCGGCCATTTCCGTGGGATTGAGTGGCTTCTCCTTGAAAAAAGCGACGGCCCGATCCCTGTCAGGCAAATTGCCGATAAACACCGACGTTACTCCGGAAAATTTGTCGTGCAAAGTGCGCAGCACTTCAACCGCATCGGCCGCGGAAAAATACGAAAAGCTACCGTAACAGAGAACCTTGGTGAATTGCTCCGGATACCTTTCCTGGCGCACATACTCTGCAGCCCCGCTTGCCAAAAAACGAAAGTCCGGCAATTTTTCGAAGTTGTTCCGGGCAACCGAAATCAGATGTTCCGAAAAATCAACACCCTGATATCCCGCTATTGAGTTGAATAGCAAACTGGAGAGCGCGCCATTGCCACATGCCAAGTCGAGCAATTTGTCGTCGCATTTCATTCCCAACGCCGTGTTGATGGCGCTTACGATCATCGTGATCTGCTCATCGGAAACCGGTTCGCCTTGCACCGTACGGCGAATTTGTCCCCAGAAATCATCAGGTGCACGCGATTTCGCGTGTTCATTGTGGTCAAACTTCCTGTAGCTTGATTGTTCGCTTGGCATTTTCCTGGGTCCTGGTTTCCGCGTCTTGGCTGTTTCCCTGATGTCGGGCAATTGTAACAAAAGGTCCAGTTGTCGCGGTGCTGAAGATGCAGCAGGTAGCGCCAGATCTAGTGGTGTGCCGCCAATTGTCCCGGAGTATGTATTTTGTGCTGTGCCAACAGATTGCCAAGCGTCGCTATTTGGTTGAACATTAACACATCGATAATCGACAGGAACGGAGCCCATGAGTTGTCGAATTGCGTGTAGCTGGCATTGTCGGCTTCAAGAAAGTGAAGCGCGATGTCGCAGCGGGCAAAAGTATCGTGGTGGTATAACTCGGTACCACCGATAGGATTCGTATAGTCCGTCGCACCGAGGCGCTTGCATATTTCCAGCACGCGCGCTTCGCCCGCTAGGCTGTCGTCCTTTATCATCTCCGACGAGTTAACAATTTCGCATGCGAGTTTCAGGTGGGCCGATATGCGGCGTATCAAATTCTCATTGAACCGAGCGACGTTGTTATCCTTAAACATCAGCAAGTCTTCAATCAGCGGGAATGCCTCCGCGAAAAAGGGCGCCTTGGCATAGGCCTGCTTAAGGACGTTCAATATATCTTTGCGGGCGCGATTGTCTTCGATGTAGTTTCTGGCATTGATCGCCAGATGATGGGCGTCTTTCTTTACCGGCAACGTAATCATGCGACTTTCGCCGTTGTGCAGGATTCGGTTGCGGTTGACCCAGCCACCCTTGATATATTGCACGTCGTCATGCAAAACAAACACGTCGCTCTGTGCAATGAGCTGAAAGTATCCGATATACGGAAAGAAATAGGGTTGCATTACAGCGACTTTCATTGCCCGTCTTGAACAAGTACGCGAATAATGGCGGCAACGCATTTGATCATGCCGTCATCCATGGTTGTGCCTGTCGGCAACACCACTACCCTGTCGGCGACTTGTTGCGTGTTCGGCAATAGCAATCCCGCGTGCGGGTAGAGATCGCGATATGGCTGCATATTGTGGCAGCCCGGCCAGAAGTATTTCCTCGCCCGGATGTTTTCAGCGTGCAGCGCCTCGACAATTCTGTCGCGCGATATCGGGCAATCTTGCCCGACTTCCATTACCACGTACTGGTAGTTATTGAGTTCTGATTCATCGTAGTCAATTACGCCAATGCCGGACAATCCGGATAGTTCTTTTCGATAACACGCGTGATTGAGACGATTTGCAGCAATCACATCGTCGATTGCCGCCAAATTGACCAGTCCCATCGCCGCCGCGACCTCAATCATCTTGCCGTTGGTACCGGGATGGACAACTTTATCCATCGCCACAAAGCCGAAGTTACGCATCAGCCGCATCGTTTCGGCGAGGTCGTCATCGTTGGTGACGATCGCGCCGCCCTCGAAAGTGTTGAAGAATTTGGTGGCATGAAAACTCAGGACTTCGCATGTGCCAAAATTGCCGATCATCCGGCCCTTGTAAGAGCAGCCAAATGCATGCGCCGCATCAAACATCAGCTTAAGTCCGTGTTCATCGGCAATCGCCTGCAACTCGTCGACCGGCGCGCCACGCCCCCAAAGGTGGACGCCGATTATGCCAGTGGTGCGCGGCGTAATCATGCGCCGCACTGCCGCAGGATCGAGGTTGTGCGTAACCGGGTCGATATCCGCGAAGACCGGGGTAATCGCCTGCCAGCTTAGTGCATGTGCGGTAGCGATGAAGGTATATGAAGGAACGATCACTTCGCCTTCCAGGCCAAGCGCGCGGATGGCGATCTCCAGTGCAACCGTGCCATTACACATCGCCACACAATGTTTAACATTGTGCATTTCGGCGACGCGCCGTTCCAACTCCTGCACCATCGGCCCATTGTTGCTCAACCAACGCTGTTCGAAAATGTCATCGACAAGTTTCCGGAAGTTTTCGCGACTACCGATATTAGGCCGACCGACATGAAGCTGCTGTTCAAATGCCGGCTCTGCGCCGTTGATGGCGAGGTCTTTTGCGTTAAGTATTTGCTTCATGTAGTTGTATTTTCAGACATGCGTTTTACTTTTTCTGGTTCTGTCGCTTTTGTTATTTGATCAAGCCGCGATTTGTCATTCCGTCCATGACTTGCTGCACGCAATCATCCAGTTCCCCACCCCCGGTATTGACGCTCAACTCGGGATTGTCCGGAGATTCGTAGGGGGACGAAATACCGGTAAATTCCGGTATCAACCCCGCCCTTGCTTTCTTGTACATACCCTTGACGTCGCGCGCTTCACAAATCTCGATTGGCGCATTGCAGAAGACTTCGATGAAGTCCCCATGCTCGACCATGCCGCGTACGTGTTCGCGATCATTGCGAAATGGCGATATGAACGCGGTCAGGACAATCACGCCAGCTTCCATGAACAGTTTGGCCATCTCGCCGATGCGGCGGATATTCTCCACGCGATCCGTGCTGGAAAAGCCAAGGTCGCTGCACAGCCCGTGGCGCACATTGTCACCATCCAGCACAAAAGTGCGGCAGCCTCGCTGATAGAGAGACTCTTCCACTGCGTGCGCCAGCGTAGACTTTCCCGAACCGGACAGTCCGGTAAACCAGATGATTGCACCACGATGCCGGTTTAGTTGCTCGCGTCGCGCCCGTGTCACGGTGGCATGGTGCCAGACGATATTCTTGCCATTACTGGTATTCATCACGTATGCGTATCGAAAGTAATTGTGGGCGAAATCGCAATTCAGAATCGGAGATTCATACTGGCAAACTGATATTCAACAATTCACCCAACGCGTGGTCATCTCTTGCGACTACGAAAAATTCCGGATTGTGCAAGTCTGGTTTATTGTAACGTAGCTCGCGGCCATTGGCTTCGCAGACGACACCTCCTGCTTCGTTCACGATTGCGTGTGCCGCGGCGGTGTCCCATTCCATCGTTGGGCCCAGTCTTGGATAGCAGGCGGCTTTACCTTCTGCAACCAGACAAAGTTTCAGTGAACTGCCCATGCTGATGGTTTCGTGATCGCCGATATTTTTCAGCAATGCGGTGGTGCGTTGATCGCTGTGCGACCGACTGGCCACTACCTTGATAGGTTTCCCCTGAATGCATGACTCTGCTTTGATTTGCCGCGCGGCACCGTTATTCCGCTGGACGTAGGCGCCGATCCCTTGAGCGGCGTAATAACACGTCTCCAGAACGGGTGCGTATACAACTCCCATAAGCGGTTTGCCGTTTTCGATCAGCGCGATGTTGACGGTAAACTCACCGTTGCGTTTGATGAACTCCTTGGTGCCGTCAAGCGGATCGACCAGC
>JBARHR010000241.1:0-7726 GCA_049799335.1 Gallionella sp.
CCATGGATCCAAACCAATACTGCCAGGACAAAGCCGCCGCCAGCGGCTCAAGTTTTTACTATAGCTTCAGGTTTCTTCCTGCGGACAAACGCCGCGCGATTACCGCCTTGTATGCGTTCTGTCGTGAAGTCGACGACGTCGTCGATGACTGTTCAGATGAGCAAGTTGCGCGGACCACACTCAACTGGTGGCGCGCGCAGGTGGCCGAAATCTACGCCGGAAAACCGCAACATCCGGTGGGCCAGGCACTGGTACCGGTGGTTGCCCAATTCAACCTGCCGCAGGAACACCTGCTGGAAATCATTGATGGCATGGAGATGGACCTCGAACACCACCGTTATGACGATTTCAAGTCGCTGCAACTCTATTGCTATCGGGTTGCATCGGTGGTCGGATTGCTGTCCGCCGAAATATTCGGCTATCAAGATAGGCAAACATTGAAATATGCGCACGATCTCGGCATTGCGTTTCAGCTTACCAATATCATTCGCGATGTCGGTGAAGATGCGCGTCGCAATCGCATCTATCTGCCGATGGATGAAATGCAGCAGTTTGGTGTCACCGCGACTGAAATACTCAACGCGAAGGAAACCGCCAATTTCTCGAAACTGATGGAATTTCAGGTCGACCGTGCGCGACGTTTTTATCAGCAGGCGCTTGATCATCTCCCCGCAATCGACAAGAGTTCGCAGCGAACCGGGCTTGTCATGGCAGCCATCTACCGGGCCACTCTCGACGAGGTTGTCGCCAGCGGCTGTCACGTGTTGAAAGAACGAATTTCGCTCACGCCGTTGCGCAAACTCTGGTTGGCATGGATAACCTGGATCACGAACTGAAAGTTGGCATAGTAGGTGGAGGCTATGCAGGATTTGCAGCGGCCGTAACGCTGGCAGATCGCGGGATTCCGGTCACCATGTTTGAAAGTGCACCGCAACTCGGGGGACGAGCGCGTGGCGTCGGCTACCGTGACGCGCAACTGGATAACGGCCAGCACCTTTTGCTCGGCTGTTATCACGAAACATTGCGCCTGATAGAGAAAGTGGGCGGAAATATCCAGGCCGATTTCCTGCGTTTGCCGCTGCAACTTGATCTGCATGGTGAATTCTCGCTGCATGCATCGCGCCTGCCCGCGCCGTTACATTTGCTGCACGCACTGCTTTCGGCAAAGGGCCTGTCGTTTGCTTCACGCCTCAGGGCGGTTCGGTTCATGCTCGCGCTTCAACGCAAGGAATTTCGCCTTGGAGCAGACATGCCTGTTTCTGAACTATTGGCACACCACGGTCAGGACGCGGAACTCGTGGCGAAGCTATGGGAACCGTTATGCATAGCCGCCTTGAATACGCCGATACGCAAAGCATCGGCGCAAATCCTGCTCAACGTATTGCGTGATACGCTAGGCAAGGAGCGCGCCGACAGCGACATGTTGTTGCCGCGCGTCAACTTCACGGCACTATTCCCGGAACGCGCGGCGAGCTTCGTTACGAATCGCAACGGCAATGTGCACACTTGCTGCAGCGTGACTTCACTGCAGCAAGTCGGCGCCGGCATCCAACTATCCACCGGTGACACTACCGGACATTTCGACTACGTCATCTGCGCGACGTCGCCTTCGGTTGCTGCCAAACTGATACGACCAATAACAGCGCTTGCCGGCACTGCCGCAATTCTGGACACCCTGGAACATCAGCCAATCTACACTGTGTACCTTCAATATCCGCCGCATGTGGCGCTACCGCATCCCATGCTCGGCCTTCGCAACCGCTACGCCCAATGGGTGTTCGACAAGGGTTCGATTGCTGCCCAGCATGGCCTACTGGCAGCTGTAATCAGCGCGGAAGGAGTGCATCAGAATCTGGGCCAGGACGAATTGGCGCACAAGATGGTTGCGGAATTGCGCGATGATTTGAATATTCTTGAAGAGCCCTTATGGATCAGAGTTATCGCGGAAAAACGCGCGACATTTTGTTGCACGCCAAATCTGCTGCGGCCTACACAGAGAACGCTTGTACCGGCCTTGTTGCTGGCTGGGGACTATACTGCGGGCGAGTATCCCGCCACCCTGGAAGGTGCGGTACTGAGCGGTCTGAAATGTGCCAACCTGATATGCGAACGGGCTGGCGGTTGATATTGCTCGCCAGCGACGTTGCGCGCGAAATATTTTCGCTTTCAAACCAGATGGTGACGCGTTGACGATCAGCCGGATTGTTCCGCGCGTACTTTTTTTCGGCTCGCTGCTGATAGCAACCCAACCGGCAATTGCCGGAGAAGACTCAGGCTTCGCGGCTTACCGGAACAACGATTTCGTTGCGGCAAGGAAAGCGCTATTGCCACTTGCAGAAAGCAACGATGTTACAGCACAGCGCTACCTTGGAAACATTTATGCCAATGGACATGGCGTCGCATTGGACTACACCCAGGCACGGTTCTGGTATGGCAAAGCTGCGCAAAATGGCGATGCAAAATCCCAATACAACCTCGGCTTCCTCTATGAGTACGGCCTGGGTGTCGATCTGGATTACACAAAATCCGCGCACTGGTATCGCAAGGCCGCGGAATCTGGTGACGCACGGGCGCAAAACAATCTGGGATTATTTTGCGAGCTCGGACGGGGCCTCAGTCAAGATTATCGGGAAGCCGCTCGCTGGTACAGAATGGCCGCAAAACAGGGCGACTCGGACGCAGAAAGAAATCTCGGATACATGTATCAACTCGGTCGTGGCGTGACTAAAGATTACTCGCGTGCGGCATTCTGGTATCGCAAAGCCGCAACGCTTGGCAACGCTGAAGCACAGGCAAATCTCGGATATTTGTATCGCGCAGGGCTCGGCGTAGAACGCGACCTTGATGAAGCAAATCGACTATTTTCCCTGGCCGCATCAAATGGAAATTTCTGGGCCGAAGCTCAGTTGAAGTCTCGACAGGCGACCGGACGTCAATGAACCGATTAACCGGCGCGGGCCGGTGCGCCTGCAACCCATGCCTTTACCTTCGCATTTCTGGTTAACTCAAGCTGCCATTCACCAAGTAGCACAACACATTTCACCACTTCAACACCGAGAACGAGCGGACCGTCAAAAGCAATCCTTAGGCTTAGCACCCCGTCTAAGTTCGCGAAAACAACATTGCAAACTTGAATAAATTATATTAGTAATTTGCTTCGTTGATATGTTGGTAGTACAGGAGTAATGTGATTCCAAAGCAATAGCAGATCCAGGTCTTGAAGTTCAATGTCTCATCGATAAGAGGCAATCATGACTTTATCAGACATATCCCGCCAGGCTTCACAATCCGGAGTCAGTTTCATTCTATGTGCTACGTTGTTCATTACTGCCTGCGGCGGCGGCAGCGGTGCGTTTGAATCCAAGATGCCAGTACCGGAGGACCTGCCTGGTGTTTGGGCTGGAACCTGGCAAGGTATGGATCCAAGTCTGGGTTTCGTGACGGGATTTATGCGGGCGTCGCTGGAACAGAAGAAGTACAACGTCACCGGCAACGCAACACTTGTCGGTGATATTGATTGCATGGATGGCGCCGTCCAGGGAACTGCCGGCAGTACAACGTTTACCGGTACCTTCTCACGGTTACCTTGCCAGATGAACACATGGCAATTAACGTCGCTGAGTATTTCAGAAAGAAGTGCCAGTGGCAGTTGGGGACAGGTTGGCGGTGCCCTCGGAACTTTTTCGGTGACACAAATCGCGAAACCGGGTGGTCCGCAAATAGCATTTGTCAATCCGCCAGGTGGTCTTCCCGGAACGGTAGTGTCGATCGTCGGATCGGGGTTTGATTCCAATGCCGTCAACAATTCATTGCTATTCAATCCCTCGCTGCCCGCAATACCCCTAAGCACGAGCGCCACCGTGCTCACGACCACAGTACCCACCGGCACTTCGACAGGGTCTATCTATCTGACAACGCCGGCGAACACCGCGATAAGTCCAAGACCGTTCAACACTGATGTGTCTGCTCCCGATGAAATGATATACCCCACACAGCGCATTTCGGTTGGTGCGGCACCGCAAGCGATCGCCTTCAGCCCAGACGGTCGTAAGGTTTACGTTGCCGGCGATGGATTGGTCCAAATGATCAGCGCAGTCACCGATCAGGTAGTGGTGCCGAATCCGAGTTATCCCACACTCGTTCCGGCGGTACCCTATGGCATTGTCGCCAGTCCTGATGGTAGGCGCGTCTACGTGGCTGCAGGTACCTCGGGTATATATGTGCTTGACGCAGCGTTGATCCAGCAAATACCGGAAGAGTCCATTTCCGGACTGACCGCAGGTGGGGGGACTCTGGACAACCCCCAAGGCTTGGCGATCAGCCCGAACGGAACGAAGTTGTACGTCACAGATAATCAGTCAGGCGGGGCAGTCAGTATCGTAGATATCGCCAATAAATCCATCATTGCATCGGTTACATATCCAAACAAGGCGCCACTTGGTATTGCCCCGAGTCCGGATGGAAAGAGCGTCTACGTCGCACTCTCTGACCCCAATGGGTTAGCAATGGATTCCGTCAAAGTACTGGATAGCATAACCGGCACGGAAACCGCTTCGGTTCCGATCGCCATCTCTGCCAAGCCAACGGGTATCGCCATCACTCCTGACGGGAGCCGAGCATATGTTACAAATCAACTCGCCAATTCAGTAAGCTCAATTTCCACGGCGGACAATTCAGTCACAACAATAGCGGGGTTCAACGCGCCGACGGGGATATCAATCAGCCCAGACGGAGCAAAGGCCTATGTCGCGGACAAAGGAGACAATACAGTCAAGGTCATCAATCTCTCAACTAACACGGTGTTGTCTCCTTATCCGAATTTGGTACCCGGTTATAACAATGGAATGATAGGCATCGCCATCAGTCCTGATGGAAAGCGCGCCTATGCGACCCATGCTCCTACCAGCAGCATTATTGGAATTGGCGGTATGCCGATGCTCACTATTTCAAAATCTGGCACCGGGTTCGGAACCGTCACGTCATCGCCCTCAGGGATTTCATGTGGAACCGGCTGTCAGGCGAGATTTCCATTAAACGCGGTAGTTTCTTTGACCCCAGTGCCTGCAGAGCGATCCCAATTCTCCGGATGGGCTGGTGACCCGGGTTGTTCAGGTACCGTAACACTCGCGCACAGCACCAACTGCACCGCGATATTCACAAGCGCATGTTTTATTGCCACCGCAGCGTATGGAAGCTCTATGGCTGATGAGGTAGTTGCATTGCGGGAGTTCCGTGACCGACACCTGCTGACGAATGCATTCGGCCGCGAATTCGTGCGCTTGTATTACACCTACTCTCCGCCTATAGCTAATTATATTCGCGAGCACGAATCAGTCAGAACTGCTGTTCGCGCCATTTTGTGGCCCTTGGTATACGCCGTTAAACATTCAGCGCTAGTCAGTGCAACACTTATCCTAATCGCATTATTTGTTGTACTTACAATTCTCAGAAGATCAGTAGTTTTGATCTTGGGTAATCGCGTTGTCCAGAAATTGTTTAGCGCACATCGTGGACGACAAGTTTAGTGATCAATGATTCAGGAGTAAGTGGAGAAAACGATGATTTTGTCGGGCAGTGAGTGACTCAGGAATATCGATTTCACCTGCTTTGGAGGATCAATAAAAATGTCAGCCTATCGTAAAATTGTCGCATCGGCGTTGATATTCGGCACGGTGGTTTCACCCGCCTTAGCGGACAATCGTTACGGTGTATTTGACATTGGGCCGGTTTACGCAGTGGACGCATGTAACGGCCTGGATCCGGAGGTGAAAGGTTGCAAGGATGTCGCAACACTTGTCCGAATTGGTGGTGGATATCAATTTACGCCGATGTGGGGGGCAGAGGTAGCTTATGCTCAATCTGGAAGTTCACGCGCGGGAATGATCCTCGGGACCTCTGTATATTGGCAGGTACGAGGGTTACAGCTCTCGGGAATTGGCACTTTCCCGATTGAGTATCCATTACTCAGCAAACTGTGGGGCTCCCTTAGTGGTAACGTTTCATTCCTCACAAAGCTAGGCGTCGCCCGCACAGAGCTTCGACTCTCGGGGGGTTATTCTGCGAGGGCCACAACGACCAAGCTTATGTACGGCATAGGGGCACAGTACGATTCCAACAAGAGATATTCGGCGCGTGTTCTGATTGAAGATTGGGGAATTGCTGGCAATGACAGTACCGGCACATCCAGAATTGGGCTGATCTCCGTCGGCGTGATTTATAAATACTGATTCTGGTCGTCACGTGGGTATAGCCATCCTATCTGTCAGTAGCAAAGTCCTTGGCTTTGCTTGCGAGCCACCGTCTGCTTTCTCGCAGGATGTTTTACGTCTCGATCGTCTGGATATGGCAGGTTGATTTTATTGTTTGGCGTTTGTATGGATGAGTTTCGCGTATTGAGGCTTTTGTAATTTCGGTTTAGCAGCAGGTTAATGATGAATCTAATATTCACAGCACTGATTGCTTCTGCCCTGTTGTTGGGGGGGTGCCGTGTTATGCCTCAAGTAATTGAGGATGATGCTCTTCCAGATCAAAACGGTCGTTATTTCACGATCCTTATCGAGAATGAAATAAATGTGGCGGTGACCAAAAAAGGGAGTAACGCTCCGCAAGAATCTGTAGCAAAAAATATGGACCCAAGAGTTCTTCGCGAGCAGGGATACGCAAAGTGCATGATACCGGCAATAAAACGGTACAGCCATTCGGCGCGGTTTCTCCACCCCAAATGGCTTTATGAACGCCTCCCCGACCTTAAACCAGAGTCCCGATCCATCAATGACTTGGATCAGTTTGAACATGAAGTATCCAGAGTCGAAGCTGCCAAGGCTTTAGGGTTGAGGTACATCATTAGTCTGCGTATTAGGAACGAATTTAACTCTACGACATATGGAGAATGGGTCGATTCTGGCGTGGCGATGCCTCCGTTCGGTTTAACCACAACCCATGGCGAAAGAGTTACCTCTGTTACTGCAACAGTCCATGATTTTCTGAATCCAGAACATCCGCAACTTATTGATATTGAAGTTAGGCGCCCGCACTCAGGGGGGTTGATCTTTATCATTCCATACTTTTATATTCCCAACACTGAATCTGAGGCATGCGTATTACTTGGGGAATCAGTTGGCAAGTACTTCAATGGCTCAGCTTCTGAAGATTTGCTACCGCTTTCGATTCCACACTCGAATCAATAATTACAAGCTATTGACAACAGAACGCCCTCTACTGCGAGGAATGTTTGTAAGTAGAAACTTGAATTGTGCATTTGAGTATCGCCGCACGTTTCGCCTCTTCATGGACTGATATTGCCAGCGATGAAGCGTTACGTGGAAACCTGATTAAGCGCCACGTACCTGCCACAGAAACAGTCTTAAAACGGATTTTCCGCCAGAATCTTGTATCGTTAAAATGAAAAATCAATTCCCATGATCGGCCCTCTCACGTTGAATATAAGCTGCGACTCTGTTGAGGTTTCGGGAGTCAACGACATTACTGCATATCCTCCACGCACTGCAACGCTTTCGACTGGATAGTAAAGCAGCACCGCTTCGCCCTGAAACATTTCGGTCGTCGCCCCGGTGCCAAAATCGTGATAAAAATTTGTAAGCAAGTTGTGTGAAAAGAAGGCCAATCTGCCTTGAGCGGACATATGTTCCATCAAACGCCAGCGCAAACCCAATCCCATCGTCAGCCCATAACTGGCTCTAGACGTTTGCAATATCAAACGCGAAGC
>JBARHR010000242.1:0-3891 GCA_049799335.1 Gallionella sp.
GTGAAGGTATATCGCGCACCCTCCAGGCGACCACCGACGGCGGTACCCCAATCACCGGTCAGTCCGACATAGCTGTGACGATTCCAGAATGGACTGGACGCGGATGTAGTTGTGCTATTGCTGCCTCGCCCGTTGTTATCAACAGTAATGCCGTACTCAACTTCAAACAGCGCCTTGCTGCCGTTTGCCAGCTCTTTGACGCCCTTGGCACCAATACGGCTTTCAGAATTGATGCCGGAATCAAACGAATTGGTGGAGGGTTGATTTGCCACAGCCCCGCTGTTGCTACCGCGATTCAGATAGCCATAGTCAACAACGCCGTAGAAGGACACATTCGGCGTTGCCGCCATATCGGCGAAGACGGAGCCAGTCGCAAGGCCGCCGAGAGTACCGGCAATCGCCAGTACGATAATTTTCTTTTGCATTATTTATTCCCCTAAAAAAAAGTAAATTTACAGTTGGGTCAGTTTCATGGACCGAGGTATGGCTTCAAATTACTTGGATGAAAGCTTGAATACCCATACAGAGCCGCCTTGTTCCAGGAAATTGACTTTCTTGGCCACATCGCCGCCCCACAACGGCACTGCACCGCCCCAGCCAGACAGTACGGCAACATATTGCGTATCGCCGTCCTTCCATGTCACTGGAGGCGCTACGACGCCGGAACCCGTCTGGAACTTCCACAATTCCTTCCCTGTTTTGGCATCCATTGCTTTCAGGTAACCTTCTGGCGTCCCGTAAAACACCAAGCCGCCCGCCGTCGTCATCACCCCACCCCAGAGCGGCGCATTGTTCTTAACTTCCCAAACAATCTTTCCGGTCTTTGGATCGATCGCGCGCAGCGCACCAATGTAATCGTCGAATATGGGATGGATGGTAAAGCCTGCACCAAGGAAAGCGCCGCCTTTCTTGTAGCTGATCGGTTCATTCCAGATATCCATGCCCCACTCGTTTGCCGGCACATAGAACAACTTGGTTTGCGGACTGTAGGCCATCGGCATTTGATTCTTGGCACCCAGGAAGGCCGGAGCTGCATATACGGTCTCCCCTTTCTCACCTGCCTTACCTTTGGTTGGGTCTCCTGGTCGACCACTTTCAACAAACTTAGGACGGCCCGTTGCGAGGTCTATGCCTGTAGCCCAGGTAATCTTTTTGACGAACGGAAACGCGTTTTCCAATTTCCCACTGTTGGCGTCCATCACATAAAAGAAACCGTTGCGATCGGCTTTTGCGCCCATCCGTTTGCCGTCCATGTCGAAGGTGACAAACTCGTTTACGCCGTCGAAATCCCACCCGTCATGCGGCGTAGTCTGGTAGCTCCATTTGATTTTTCCAGTGTCGATATCCAGGGCTACTGTAGACGCGGAATACAAGTTATCGCCCGGGCGCAACCAGCTGTTCCACGGCGCCGGATTTCCAGTCCCAAAGTATGCGAGACCCGTTGAATTGTCGTACGTTCCGCCCAGCCAGGTTGCACTGCCGCCGGTCTTCCAGGTATCACCAGGCCAACTTTTGTTGGTCGTCCCGGTAATGCCATTCTCGGTTGCGTTACCGTCTTTATCGTAGGTGTAGCCCATGTGTCCTTCAATCATCGGACGCACCCAGACCAAATTTCCGGTACGCGGATTGCGTGCCTCAACACGGCCTATGACACCGAACTCACCGCCGGACACACCGGTCAACAATAGTCCCTTGGCAATAAGCGGTGCAGCAGAAATGGAGTAGCCTGCTGCATAGTCATCAACCTTTTCTTTCCAGACAATCTTGCCGGTATCCTGGTCCAACGCAACTAGCTGCGCGTCGAGCGTGCCAAATATCACCAGATTGTCGTACAAGGCTGCGCCTCTATTCACAACATCACAGCAAGGCATAATCCCATCAGGCAAACGATGTTCGTATTTCCACAGCTTGGTGCCGGTCTTCGCATCTATCGCAAAGATGCGAGAATACGATGCAGTTACAAACATTTTGCCGTTATGAATTAACGGTTGCGCCTCTTGTCCGCGCTGTTTTTCCCCGCCAAACGAAAAAGACCAAGCTGGGATCAGCTTGCCCACAGTTTTCGTATTGATCAAAGTCAATGGCGAGTAGCGCTCTGCATCCGCTCCCATTCCCCACGTCAGCACGTCGTTCGTCGTCTTCGCGTCGTTCGCAATCATCTCATCGGTTACGCCCGTTGCATGTGCAGACAAAGAACTGCACACAAAAACACCAAACAGTGCCGCTATAAGCTTCTTGTTCATAGCCAACCTCCTCCTTTTTTATCAACAATTTCACCAATTCAAGTGCACCAGCCAGAGGTAAGTCCGCAAATTGCATGCCAACAACTTATTGGCACGATGCGTGACTTTCGCGTTGACGAGTCACAATGGATACGAACAGCCGTAAGAATTGATTTACATGACAGGCGTTGGCTATCAGCGCTGTTGCCATCTTGAATTACCATCTGGTGACCATCGGAGCCGGTGTTGCAAACGGCAAGTGAACGCTCTGGTCTACTGTTTCAATTTGGATCGGTTGTTCCGTTCCGAGACAAGGCGCGAACATATCCAGAGGTGTAATCGATGCTGGCGACGCAATACATTTGCTGCAGGGCCTGAATGTGAATTTGGCATAAATTATGCGTAACAAATCCAAGAAGCTCGTCGCAAGACTGTGACCGGCGTCCTAATTCAAGGTGTTTGCATGACGAAGCTGATACACCTTCCCAAAAGAAACCATACCGATCGGTGGCCTTCCTTGGCACTGTTTTGGTCGCTACTGGGATGTCTACTGGCCAGTTCCGCCGTGGCCGGCGTAATGACGCACGAAGAACTCGTAAAGCGCTATCCCACACCGTATATTGTTGGTGAAAAGGAAACTCCCACGCCGGTCTGGCCAGTATATCGGCAGGACGCCACTGAAAATCGATTGGTAGGATACGTATTTGAATCGATCGATTTCGCGCCGATTCCGGGTTTTGCCGGAGTGCCGTTCAATCTGCTTATCACGCTCGATCCACTGGGCAGATTTCTGGATGTCAAAGTTCTGTCACAACATGAACCGGTCTTTGTCGACGGTCTTGGAGAAGCACCGCTAAATACTTTCATCGACCAATATAGCGGGCTCTCGCTCAAGCAAAACATGAGGATTGTTACGGGTTCTCATGGTGCAAAGAACAATTCTGATGAGTCTGCTCAACTGGACGGCATCACGAAGGCCACTGCATCGGTACATATCATCAATCAAACCGTCCTTTCTTCGGCACTCCGCGTCGCCCGGAAGAAACTCGGTTTTGCCGAAGGACGCGACCCTGAGTTGATGTCTCGCATCAAATTGGATATTTTTGAACCGCGCACCTTTCAGGAATTGACCGCAGCCAGACTAATTCAACACATCATTTTGAAGAATGCTGATGTCGATAAGCAATTTTCCGGAACAATAGGACAGGGACTGGATACTGATTCCGCAGCGCACCCTCAGGACACATTCATAGATTTGAGTATTGCCTATGTGTCAGTCCCGAGCATTGGCCGCAACTTACTGGGCGAAACCGCATGGAAGAAGTTGCAAGACAGGCTGGGGCCGGGTGATCAAGCCATTCTGGCCATGTGGAAAGGAAGGTATGACATTATCGGCGAGAACTTTATTCGCGGCAGCATTTCTGATCGGATTATCCTCAAACAGGACAAGTTCCCAATTGAAATGAAGGATTTGAACATGGATCTGGAATTGAAGTCAGATCCGGGCCTGGATTCGGGCGTTAAAGTAGCTGTCTTCAAGGTCAACAGTCAGGCGGGCCTCGATCCGGCCATACCGCTGGAGTTCGTGCTACCGATAACGCGCTATAAAGGGATCATTTTTCCCGAGAAGATCACTAGAAATTTCACCTTCAAATTTGAACTTCCGGCA
>JBARHR010000243.1:0-3679 GCA_049799335.1 Gallionella sp.
AGATTTATTTGTATGAGGCCGCCTACAACGCGCGCCTGCCGGTGATGGTAAAAGGCCCGACTGGCTGCGGCAAATCGCGCTTTATCGAATATATGGCGTGGAAACTCAATAAACCACTGATCACTGTCGCTTGCAACGAAGATATGACAGCGTCTGACCTAGTTGGCCGATATTTGCTGGACGCCAACGGCACTCGCTGGTTGGATGGCCCGCTTACCACCGCTGCTCGCATTGGCGCTATCTGCTACCTCGACGAGATTGTCGAAGCGCGGCAGGATACGACGGTGGTGATACACCCGCTGACAGATCACAGACGTACGTTGCCGATCGACAAGAAGGGCGAGCTGATTGAGGCGCATCCTGATTTTCAACTGGTGATCTCGTACAACCCCGGTTACCAGAGCCTGATGAAGGATTTGAAACAATCGACAAAACAGCGTTTTGTTGGATTCGATTTCGATTATCCACCCGCTAGTATTGAGGCAGCGATTCTTGCCAAAGAATCCGGTATTGAAGCTGCACTTGCCGGGCAATTGGTGAAAATTGGTCATGCGGCACGCAATTTGAAAGGTCACGGACTGGACGAGGGCATCTCGACACGACTGCTGGTATATGCCGCCACGCTCATCAAAGGTGGCGTCGAGGCCAAGGCCGCGTGTCGCATGGCCCTGGTGCGCCCGATAACGGACGACGCGGATATTCGCGACACGCTGGATCACGCCATCGAGACCACGTTCGCCTGAAATCATGGTGAACCAGACCGTAGAAATGCCCGAGGCAATGCAGTCCTATTGGCTGGAGCTGGATTGCGGTTTTCCGCGCGTGGCAGAAGTGTTTCCGCAGTGTATGCAGGAAGCGCAGAAAAGTCTGACAAATGAAGGTTTGTATGCCTATCTTGAACAGGCGCGCTTCCTCGGCAAAATGGGACGCGGGGCAGAGCCCATACTGATCTTTCTGGAAGAGTGGCCGGCGGTCGCCAAATTGGCAGGCGAAGACACGTTGCCAGACATCATGCAATTCATTCGCAAGATGTGGAAGTCACCCAACGGCAAAGCCATCACTCCGTTCCTGCAATCGCTTCCGGTGACGGCAAGGCGTTTGCCAACGCGCGAACAGATCACCGACTACTTGGCCGTAGTCCAAGATTTGATGGAGCGCACCACAGGGTCGGTCCACGGCATCCACCAGACTTTCCCCAGCCCGGGTTTGCCGGAACTGTTCAAGCAGATCCCCAAACTGCTAGGTCAGCTTTCATTGCTGGGATTGAAAAACTGGATCGATTACGGCATACGCTACTACGACGATCATCCCGAGCGGCAGATCGATTATTTCAGTCTGCAATCCGCAGACAGTCGTGCCGTCGTGCAGCGCGAACGACACGGCACTTTGCTGGTGGATAATGATCGCAAATTGAGTTTGTACCTGCGTGGCCTGTGGAGCGATGAGCACATGCTGATTCCATATTCCAGCGCCTTTGACGAACTGCGCAAACCGGTCCCTTATTACGACAAACTTGGCATACGATTGCCAGATGTTTACGACGATGCCAAAGGCGTGAGCGGCATTGATCGTTACCGTGCGACTCTCGCGCACATTGTTGGCCACCGGCGCTGGACCAAGGCAATTATCGCCGACAACATGAGCCCGTTTCAGCGTATGGCGACTGAATTTTTCGAAGACAGCCGAGTTGAATATCTGGCGATGAAAGAGTATCCGGGTTTGCGTAAAATATTTATGGCACTGCACCCGATTCCTGCTGAAGATGCTTGCGATCCGGAAAAAGAATCTGGCGTTCGGCATCGTCTGACCATGATGTCTCGGGCCATTCTGGACGCGCAGCACTCATACAAGAACCCGCACATTGCAGAATTTGCGCAGCGGTTCCATGATTTGATGCGGCAGGGAAATTCCAGTTCCCAGGAAATTGCCGATCTGGCGATTTCGTTTGTCACCAAAACACGGCGCCAGAGCGACCAATTGGCCAAGACACATTTCAAGGATACGGTAATCGATTACCGTGACGATAATCGTCAGATGTGGCAATTCATCGAAGCGGGCGACGAGGAGCATGCGTTTGACGAACAGCGCAAGATCGAGCCGGGAGAAGAAATCAAAGGTCTGCCACCACGCCATTACCACGAGTGGGATTACAACAATCAGAGCTATCGTCCGGACTGGGTCAGCGTCTATGAAGGCCTGCATCCGCGTGGCAATGCGGCAGATATTGACCGGCTGCTTGAAAAGCATGCAGGCCTCGCCAAGCGGCTGAAGAAAATTCTGGATTTGCTCAAGCCGCAAGACAAAGTGCGTATTAGATATCAGGAAGAAGGCAGCGAACTCGATTTGGATGTCGCGATACGTTCACTTATAGACTTCAAAAGCGGTGCCCAACCCGACCCGCGAATAAATATGAGTCATCGCAATGATGGTCGTAATATCGCCGTAATGTTATTGCTGGACTTGTCCGAATCATTGAATGAGAAGGCGGCGGGAAGCGACCAAACTATTTTGGAGTTAAGCCAGGAGGCTGTGACATTGCTGGGCTGGGCTGTTGAAAAACTTGGCGATCCATTTGCTATCGCCGGTTTCCATTCCAATACTCGGCACGATGTGAGGTATTTGCATATAAAGGGATACAGTGAAGGATGGAATGACGAAGTAAAATCACGCCTTGCAGCAATGCAGGCGAGCTATTCGACGCGCATGGGTGCGGCAATGAGACATGCAGCGCACTATCTCGAGAAGCAACAGGCGGACAAAAAGCTGATGTTGATTTTGACCGACGGAGAGCCGGCGGATATTGACAGCAAGGATGGGCGCATATTGATAGAAGACGCGCGGCAGGCCGTCAAGGAATTGGATCAACGGGGAATCTATAGTTACTGCATCAACCTTGACCCTAAGGCGGACGAGTATGTCGCCGATATCTTTGGTAAGCAGTACACCATAGTTGATAATGTGGCGCAGTTACCCGAACGCCTGCCGGAGCTGTTCATTTCCCTGACCAAGTAGCGGGGATGAGTGCTGGCCGGGGCGTATACCGAAGTTTGCTCATATCGCTTGATTCTTATAGGCTTTTGCTCGAACGCGCAGATACATCATTTTTATTTGACATCAATTTAGCTGATGGGCATAATCGCGGGTTCTGTTTGGAGGGGTTCCCGAGCGGTCAAAGGGATCAGACTGTAAATCTGACGGCTCAGCCTTCGAAGGTTCGAATCCTTCCCCCTCCACCACCGTAGTACAAGGTGTTGCTTGGTATTTTTAGTTTTGTTGGGTAGCTTGATAGGCTGGTGTTGTGGCAGTAGCTCTTGGCAATTGTTGCGTTTGCGGAGCTATTATTGTTTGGGGCGCTGCGGGTGTAGCTCAATGGTAGAGCAGAAGTTTTCCAAACTTACGACGAGGGTTCGATTCCCTTCACCCGCTCCAGATTGTATACCTGCCCATGTGGCTCAGTGGTAGAGCACTCCCTTGGTAAGGGAGAGGTCGCGAGTCCGATTCTCGCCATGGGCACCAGAAATTTTATTATTAACGTTTGGCATTGATAAGGATAAATCATGGCAAAGAGCAAATTTGAACGGACCAAACCGCACGTCAACGTAGGGACGATAGGACACGTTGATCACGGGAAGACCACACTGACAGCGGCGATCACCATGGTGATGGCGAAGAAGTACGG
>JBARHR010000244.1:0-1878 GCA_049799335.1 Gallionella sp.
GGCAGATATAGCAGTACGACTTTTATCAGATATGTCAAAAGTTCAAGGATCGTCAATAAGGCGAAGTTCTGAAAATCCCGTGCAAAAAAGAATTTATCCGCTTGACTAAGTTTTATGAAACTTTGGAAAAGACATTAAAAATCTGTTTATCAGTGCTATTGATTGCAAATTGCGTCCATTTGCTTGGTAGTAGACATATTGGGGTCAATACTGTGAATTTTATAAGAAATAATCTAAGGCTGCAAAAAATAGTGAATATTAAATAGTCGTACCTGAAAAAGTCTAAATTTTGCTTCAGACAGGTTGAAGTTGGTGAACCAATATCCGAGTCAGGGCTATCCAGTCGGTTGCGATGCCCCTGAACCGCTCTTTGAAAAGCCACAAAAGGATAGCTCTGAGGAGCTTCCTGATGTTGAAGCCGCATCCTGCCAGGATGGCGTTGATTTTGTCGCCTTCTTCGCCCTTGAGGTAGTTGCGGTCCATCCGGTGGTCTGACTTGACGTGACCGATGATCGGTTCTATGCCGCTGCGTCTGCGATACCATTTCCAGTCATTGGCCTTCATGCTCTTCTTCTTTTTATTGGCCAAGTGGACTTCGGTGTTGTTGAGTATCGCTGGGTTCCCTTTGTAGCCTTTGTCGCAGTAAGCGTGCTGTGCTCGCCAGCCGGCTATCTCTTCAGCCTGGTCAAGTGCAGCCTTTAGGGTGTGCCCGTCATACGGGTTGCCATGAACCGCTTGAACGCCAACGATCCAGTTGTCTCTGGATGTGCTGATCAGTGAGACCTTGCAGCCGAACTCGTATTTCTTGTGGACTTTGCCCTTGGAGATGCATTCGACTTCCGGGGCCTGCATGCTGTAGAGCTTGTTCTTGTCGTTTCGGGCTTGGGTGACTATGCGTTGTGCCCGATCCAGCATGAGGGCCAGTTTCTCGTCAGGCTCGCTGCATTTGCGGCGAATGTCACGAATGACCCGGCCAAGGTAGATGCGGAGCTTCTTCTGTTCACGCCTGGAACGTTTCATCTGGCGGGCATGGCTGTAACGTCCCTGCATGATGAAAGCTGACTTGCCTAACCGCTCGTAGCTTTGGCGAAGCTCGATGCCCTGTCTCTTTGCCAGTCGTACCAGAATGCAGCGGGCCTTGTGGTAAAGCCGGGCATCGGTCGGAAAGGCAATAGCTTTTTCCTGGACGGTTGTATCGACATTGACCCGCTCCAAATGTTTCTCGGTTATGTGACCTTCGGTCTTTGCCGTTTCGACAGTGCCTTGGAGAAGTTTCTCCATCCCTTTGGGACCGATACGTTTTCTCCATTTGACCAGAGTGGTCGGGTCAAGCGGGAATACATGCTGGAAATACTCGAAGCCACAGAAGTACTGCCAGTAACCGTTTTCAATAAACTGGGCCACCACCGTCTCGTCGCTGATATTGTTAGCGTGCTTGAGATAGTGCAATCCGACAAGCAGACGGATCGGAAGACCCGGTCGACCAAAGTTCTCGGTGTAGAGTGAACCGAATTCTCTTTCAAAGAACGACCAGTCAATTGTGTCCGCCAGATGGAACAGCGGGTGTCGTCGGTTCAGTATCTGGTCCAGACGGGAACGGAACAGATCACCTTGGTCAGAAATACTCGATTTTGGTTGCATGAAATCACCGGAAAATGAAAGTGTAACTCCAATTTCTGGCGATTATAACATACAGAAACAGCATATTAAACAAATAATATCAAAGTGTTACACTAATTCAGGGACGACTACTTACATAATTTGTACTATGGGGTGGATTAGTGTGGGGAAAGGTGGTGTGAGGTGCGAGTTCAGGACTGATAACACATGCTGTGTCTACCAAATTCAGTATGTTACGCTTATAATATATCTATATAT
>JBARHR010000245.1:0-2620 GCA_049799335.1 Gallionella sp.
CCTGGTCAATTACCTGCTTTGTATCGACATCCTTTTCCAGCATAAAGCACGCTGGAATACGGGGGGCGAGATCCTAATGTACCTGCTCACAATAGTAATTATGGGTACTTTTGACGTCGGTCTAACCACCTACCTTGTGAATCTGGGAATATCTCCGCTTGCCAGCAAAACCATTGCAACGTTCTTCGGTTTCGTAGGCAATTTCGTACTACGCAAATACCTGGTCTTTCCGGAAAAAAAGAATAGCTGACTGAATGTCAGTCTTTCGTAAGCGGCTAAGCAATAAAATCGCAGAATTGTATTTTCACGATTCGCCATTGAATGCGGTAAGTGGCCTGTAAAGCTTAGCCCGTTCAGCTGAGGTGTGTTTTTTACGCTAATATTTGTAGATGGAAAAGAGTAGTTGTTTATGTCTGGAGATCAATTGAGAAGGTCAGCCACGGCTGTTACCGTGGTTGCCGCAATTTATTTGGTGATTGTCAGTATCTGGTATGCCGCGTCTGGTTACATCGATCACGACGAACATCAGTTCATGTCTAGTGCTTTTGTGGTGGCGAAATACGGCCTCCAGCCCTATCAGGATTTCGCATACTTTCATATGCCAAATCTAGCTTACATTTACGCCCCTTTCTTCTCTACAAATTCCCCATTTCTGCTTGCAAGACTATTTGCGGTTACATGCGGTCTGGGAATTTGCATCGCGATATTTCTGGCTGCGCGAGCACTTTTTGCTGACGCCAATAAGACGGTAAACCTGAACCAACTTATCCTTCCCGCGGCAAGCGTGCTCTTACTTTTTCATTCTTCTCTATATGTGCTTGCATCATCACACGTATGGAACCATACATCATCCGTTCTTTGCGCTGTCACGGCTTTCCTACTTCACTGTCGAGCTATTCGTGGTGACAAACCGCTACAGTCTTTCCTTATAAGCGGCATCTTTCTCGGGATGGCTGTCGGAATTCGTCTGACATTTGCTCCCTTCGTCGCTCCTTTCCTTCTTGCCCTTGCGATCTTCACTAAAGGCGCTGCCAGAGAAAAGGGGCTGTATGCGTTCGTATTTGTGGTTGGGGGAATGCTCTCCAACCTGCCAGCGATCTACTTTTTTTTCACCAGCCATGAGAGCTTCATGTTTGGAAATCTCGGATATCCCGAGTTAAATACTCTTTACCGACAGGAGATGTCATATCCAATAGCAATGACGTTGATTGGCAAGATGAAATATTTTTATGACAATTTTCTTTGCAGCCCGACTCAATTGGCTATCTCATTAGTCTGCGTGAGCAATCTGATATTCCTTGGAATCGACGCAAAACGAAACGCCACGCGGCCAAGGTTCGAGGTCGTGTTTCTTTTGTTGGTTTTGCCCTTTGTGTGTATTGGATTCATCGCTCCAACGCCCACGTGGACCCAGTATTATTTTGCGCTTGTACCTTTCGTCATTCTGCTTAGCCTCTACACACTTTCGAGCCTTCGAAGCACGGCACTGTCAAGATCAGCAGGCAGGCTCTTTGTTGTGGCGGCTGTTTTCGTCTCCATCAATGGAACTCCCCTGCGAAATAGTTCCATGCTGCACGGACTTATGAGACCTGAGTCATGGATTCCCGTTCGCGTCCGTCAAGAGTCTGAACTTATCAGATCCTACGTTCATTCAAATGGCGGAACGGGAAAGGTTCTGACGCTATCGCCGATTTTCGCCGTCGAGTCTGGGTTGCCAATTTACAAAGAATTCGTTACCGGCCCGTTTGCCTGGCGAGTAAGCCATTTTATTTCCGAAAGCGAGGCCGAAATCAGGCATCTTCCGCTGCACTCGCGAATAGATTCATTCCTGGAAAGGGAACATCCGCGGGCCATTCTCACTGGTGACGAGGGGCGGGTAGAAGCGCCTATCATTGAAGCGGCTCAGCGCTCGGGGTATCAACCGATTTTGCTGCAATCGGGCATCACCCTGTGGCTCCCTGCGAAATCTTGAATCTTCAGCGTTACTGACACGATAGACCTGCATGGCCATCGATCACAATGGCGATGGATTTGAGAATCCGGTCAAGCAATCACGCGACGGTCCATAGGGACGTCGCAATGTTGCCGCAGTTACTTCAGCTCCCCGAAAAAGTTTTTTATCGCCAGCACCCGCTGCTGCAAGTCGCCATACTTCAATTCGATGCGCAGTTTGTCCTGTCCCGCCATCTTGATGTGGCGCTTGCTCTGGATCATGGTGATGATTTTCATCGGGTCGATCGGTGGCTCGGAAACGAACTGAATCACGATGGCTTCGCTTGATGCGTCTACTTTGCTGATGCCCAGCGGCTTGGCGAGCACGCGCAGGCGGTGGCTGTCGAGCAGCGCCTGGGTTGGTTCCGGTGGCAGGCCGAAGCGGTCCACCAGTTCCTGCAGCATGTCGTCGAGGTCTTGCTGGGAGTTACAATGAGCTAGGCGTTTATAAATCACCAGGCGCTGATGGATGTCGCCGCAGTAGTCGTCGGGTAGCAGTGCCGGGGTGTGCAGGTTGATCTCGGTGGTAATGCCCAGCGGGTGGGCCATGTCCGGTTCCTTGCCGAGTTTGAGCGAGGTGATCGCCGCGCTGAGCATGTCGTTGTATAGCGAAAATCCGATCTCTTGC
>JBARHR010000246.1:0-2777 GCA_049799335.1 Gallionella sp.
GTAGATCTAAATTACTCCGGGTTTTATACAGGCTAAAATATTGGAGTGGATGGGTCCAACTAAATCGACCAAAGTTTAGCTTGAAGTACGGAAGGTACTTGCGCGATAACTGAACATTGGCGAATGTGGGTTGCGCAAATATAGAACACTCCACTGCAAAACTCTCAATGAGATTCGGGTCCATCCAGAACCACAGAAGTACACGCTGGGCGAGTTTATATCTGTTTGCGGATACAGGCGCGTGAACGGCATGAAAAATGCCTCAATTACACTTATCTGCAATTCAGTAATGAGCAAAAATGAAAAATCGCCGCTCGCCATCACTAAACTTTGATTCCCTTAAAGGTGCGGAGATTATGCCTTCGAATAGAGTCTGCACTGGTCATTTTTGGTCACGCTCCGCTTTAGGCGACTGGTGGCCTGCGCCATACAATCGGGAAGTTTTGACTGGTGCCAGCTGCGGTACACCAGCAAATTCGATTTGCGACAGGCGATGTATAGGTATTGCAATCATGAACGCCAAGGCCAGGGTTAGTCGGTTGACCAGATTTGTCACTGAGAACATCGTATCTGCGATTGCGAATTCCTTCGATCCAAACAAGATTGCGGTATTCCTTGCATTCGTGTTTGCATGGCCACAACTCTCGTTTTCCGAGAACCAAGCCGAGGTAATGGAGCTTGACACGATCAACATAGTCGGTACAAAGCCCCTGCCAGGTATTGGTGTGCCGATCAATCAAGTCCCGGCCAACGTTCAGATGGCCTCGGGGGAATCCGTTAAGGAGCAGAATTCCCTTAATATCGCTGAGTATCTGGAAAATAATCTGGGGTCGGTCAAGATTAGTGATACGGTAGGCAATCCCTATCAGGCCGACGTGATTTATCGCGGCTTTACGGCATCGCCTTTGCTTGGATCCCCTCAAGGCATGTCGGTATTCCTCGATGGCGTTCGAGTCAATGAGCCGTTTGGGGACATCGTCAACTGGGACTTGATTCCCTCCAACGCCATTGCCAATATCAATCTCATCCCCGGTTCCAATCCGCTCTTTGGTCTCAATACGTTGGGTGGCGCGATAGCTGTTCGTACCAAGGATGGCAATCGCAATTCTGGCGTTTTGGCTAGTGTTACAGGCGGGTCTTGGGGGCGTCGGGAATTCGAGTTTGAAGCAGGCCGAAAAAATAATTTTCTAAATTATTTCGTCGCCGCCAATATCTTTCACGAAGATGGCTGGCGAATGGCTTCTTCGAGCGATGTCAGGCAATTTTTCAACAAACTGGGCTGGCAGGATGATAGAAATCATCTCGATCTTTCAGTGATGCTCGCAGACAACACAATGAATGGTGTCCAGGGACTTCCCCTGGAGATGATGGGAAACAGAACACAAGCGTATACGGCTCCTGACAATATCAAGAACCAGTTGGCAATGATGACCCTGAACGGCGGCCATTTCATCTCGGACAACAAGTTGCTGGAAGAAAACGTCTATTTGCGTGAAAGCCGGGCAAACGGTTTCAACAGCAATGTCAATAATGATTACTCCGGAGACGGCGTGGCGTCACCTTCGACGAGTGTCGCCTGCACCGGTGCCGTTGCGCCGTCTCCATGCGACCCATATGCAAGCAACGTGGTTACAGCAACCGACACCAATGGCTATGGCGGTTCCGTACAATTGACCTTGCTTGACGATTTGCTGGGCCACAAGAATCAATTTACCGGCGGCATCAGCGCCGGACTCGGCCGCACCACCTTCAATAGTGAAACGCAGACTGCCAATGTTGTCGGTTTCTATACCGTCAGTATCCAGCCGGTCAACACAACGCAGACAGTGAGACTTACTTCAACCAGCGACTACTATGGTCTATACGGAACGGACACCTTTTCAGTTACCGACGCAGTGCACCTGACGCTGTCCGGTCGATACAACTTGGCCATCGAGAATTTATCCGGGACGAGTCTGGATATAGCCGACGATACACTGGTGCATGGTGACTTGGACGGCAATCATCGCTACACCCGGTTCAACCCTGCGATCGGTCTAAACTACAATCCGACTGATACGCTGAGCCTGTATGGAGGCTACAACGAGGGTATGCGTGCACCGAGCCCCGTCGAATTGGCGTGTGCCGATCCGAGTCATCCATGTGCTTTGCCTAACGCCTTTGGTGGCGATCCTAATCTGCAGAAAGTGGTCTCGCGCACCTGGGAAGGTGGTGTCCGCGGACGTTTGAGTAACAAGCTGAACTGGAATGCCGGCTTGTTTCGTACAGGGAACAGCGACGATATTCAATTCATAGCCAGCGGCTCCTCGGGCAATGGGTATTTCCAGAATGTTGGTAAAACACTGCGTCAGGGTATTGAGTTCGGATTGAACGGCAAAGTGAACAATCTAAGCCTAGTCGCTAACTACAGCTTTGTTCATGCGACTTTCCAGACGCCGTTCACTGAAAGCTCAAGTTCAAATAGCGCAGCTGATGCGAATGGAAACATTCAGGTAAGCAAAGGAGACGCCATACCCAGTGTTCCCAAGCACACGTTTAAGCTGCGTCTGGCCTATGAAATCACACCAGCTTGGTCTGTGGCCAGCAATATTGTTGCAACGTCCAGCCAGCATGCGCGGGGTGATGAGAATAATCAGGATGTGCATGGCAGAATACCCGGCTACACCGTGGTCAATCTGGATAGCCATTATGCAATTGGCAGTCACTGGAAGGCGTACGCCAAGATCACCAATATTTTTGACCGGAATTACTCCACGTTCGGGCTTTTGGGCGTAAAT
>JBARHR010000247.1:0-5268 GCA_049799335.1 Gallionella sp.
ACCTCGCGGATTCCGTGGCCAGCTGGTTTCGCGACACCCCGGCGGGGCGGATGCGCGTTGCCGACGACGAGTGGTTGCTGCGGGTAACCGGCCAGGATGTGGATCCAAAGTTCCTGGCCGGACTGACGGTGTTTTCCGCGCAGCGCCCAGGCATTTCCGTGCCGCTTGACTCGGTCGCCAAAGTTGAGCGTGGCCGTGAAAAGCCCACCAGCCTGGTCAGCCGTCAGGGTCGCCCGGCGGTGCTACTGGCAATCAACAAGAAGAGTTATACCAATACACTAGAGCTGGTCGAGCGCATCAACGCCTATCTAGGCGAGCAAAACAGGCGCATCGGCGATTCCGGAGTTTCCCTGTCGCTGCTGGATGACCAGACCATTCCAACCCAGCAAGGCATCGGCGTTATGGAAAGAAATGCGCTGCAGGGCCTGATACTGGTGCTCGCCATTACCTGGCTGTTTCTCGGCAGCCGTATCGCAGTGCTTGTTTCACTCGGCATTCCATTTTCTTTGCTAGGCACTTTTTGGATATTGCATAGCCTCGGCTACACCCTGAATCTGACAGTGCTGCTCGGGATCATTATTTCGCTGGGCATGCTGGTCGACGACGCCGTTGTCATCGTCGAAGATATTTATTTCAGATTGGCGCGTGATGAACCGGTGCTGGAGGCATGTGTTGCATCGGTCAAGAGTGTTGGTTTGCCGGTACTCTCGTCCGTATTGACCACAATCGCCGCGTTCCTGCCGTTGATGCTGTTACCCGGCATCGTTGGCGACTTCATGAAGGTGGTACCTTTCGTCGTCACGATTGCGCTGCTGATCAGCCTGATCGAAGCATTCTGGATGCTCCCCGCGCATGTGATCGCATGGCGTCCCGATTTCCAGCGTCCGTCGCGACTTCATGCGTGGCGCACACGCATGCTGCACCAGATTCGCGTCAAGTATTCGCGCTGGCTGTTGTGGTCTATGCGGCATGCGCGCAAAACGATTGCCATATTGCTCACCTCGTTCCTGCTCGCAGTCGCTGCGGTGGTCACCGGCATGGTAAAAACCAATTTCTTTTCAATGGACCCGATGCGCATTTTTTATGTGAGCATCGACATGCCGCCCGGCACCGCGATTGACGCCACATTGCATGAAGCCGAAAAGGTTGAAGCGGCGGTGCGACATTATGTGCAACCGGATGAAACGCGTGCAATTGCCTCCTATGCCGGCGTCAAATTCACCGACACCGAGCCGTTGTATGGCGATTCCTACGGGCAGACGGTAGTGTCCTTGCTGCCCAAGGTCGGCAGCATGCGTCCGACCGACGAGGTGGTTGCCGCGATGCGCAAGGACATCGAAGCGCTGGAGCTGAAAGGCCATGTGTCCTTTATCATCATGTCTGGCGGCCCTCCGGCATCCAAGCCGGTCAAACTGCGCTTGCGCGGTTATAACTATGACGAATTGCGACGTGCCGCCGACCGGCTGCGCGAGAAGGTGGCGTCGATCCCTGGAATACGCGATCTGGGTGACGACGATCTGCCCGGCAGACATGAGTTGACGATCAAGATTGATCGCGACGCCATCAAGGCCACCGGCCTGTCGCCGCTTGCGGTATCCCGATTGATAAGACTGCAAAGTGACGGTGAGATCGTCGCGGAAACCCGTGACAAAGGCGAAAAGATTGAAGTGCGCGTGATGGCACAGCCGCGCTCGGTCAGTGATGTGCTGGACGCCCTGGCGGTACCGGTAGCGCTGCCCAACGGTGGCACAACCACGCTGGCGAGTCTGGTCAATACCGAATCCCGGATCGCCAAGGGCGTGATCAAGCACTACAACCTGGTCAGGGCCATCACCATCGAAGCCGACCTCGACAAATCGGTAACCGACACCCTCGCCGCCAACGCGCTTGCGCGCCAAGCATGGACCGACCTGTCGCCGCAGTTTTCAGGAGTGACGGTCGATTATTCCGGTGAACTCGATGATATCCAGGAGAGCCTGGATGCGATGCTGCAATTATTCCTGCTCGGTGTTGGCCTGATCTACCTGATTCTTTCCGCTCAGTTCCGCAGCTACTGGCAGCCGCTGATGATTATCGCCACCGTGCCAATGGCGTTTACCGGCGTGGTATTGGGCTTGCTGCTCTCCGGCAATCCGCTGAGCCTGTACACCCTGTACGGCGTCATCGCGCTGGTCGGCATATCGGTCAACTCGGCAATCGTATTGATCGACGCCGCCAATCAGCGCCGCCAGATCGGTATGAGCATCATCCATGCGGCGGTCTACGCGGCAAGACGGCGCGTCGTGCCGATCATCATAACCACAACAACAACCGTCGGCGGATTGATGTCGCTCGCATTGGGCATCGGCGGCAAGTCACTTATCTGGGGACCGGTCGCCTCGGCTATCGTCTGGGGATTGACGATAGCCACGGTACTGACGCTGTTCGTGATGCCGCTGCTGTATACGCTGTTCATGCGACCCCGACAGAAAGGAGCTGGCGGTCGAATCTTCTTTTGGAGAAGTCGGCGGCAGTGATTGGGTTATTTGACGCTCCTCTGCCCACTTTGAAATTAGTGATATTAAATCTGGCCAGTGCATTTTTGCTATGGTGGACGCTGACCGCGCATGAAATTTCAGCCATAAACTTAGTTTCTGGCATAATTTAACTTCTTTCTCAGTTATTTGGCTGTCACCTTCGGTAGTGGCGTATCGTAACAATGTCCCTCCCAGTCCCTGCTGAACAAACCCATTTAACCCATCCAAAATACCGTGCTGACATTGATGGCCTGCGCGCTATCGCTGTTCTGTCTGTTGTGGCTTTTCACGCTTTCCCCGATTGGGTTCGGGGTGGATTTGTTGGTGTCGATATTTTTTTCGTCATTTCAGGCTTCCTTATTTCCAGCATCATCCTTAGCAGTTTGCAGAAGGGCACGTTCAGCTTCGCTGAGTTCTATGCACGTCGCGTCAAGCGCATTTTCCCTGCCTTGATAGTGGTAATGAGCTCGTGTTTCGCTTTTGGTTGGCTCGTCCTGTTACCCGATGAGTATAAACAACTGGGCAAGCACATCGCTGCAGGTGCAGGCTTTGTATCAAATTTCTTCTTTTGGCAAGAGGCCGGGTATTTTGACAACGCTGCGGAAGCCAAGCCGCTGCTGCACCTTTGGTCATTGGGTATTGAGGAGCAGTTCTATATCGTTTGGCCGTTGTTGCTTTATGTGGCTTGGAAGCGAAAGACAAACTTTCTGATTCTTGCTATAGCGCTTGCGATTGTTTCTTTTGCATTCAATATAAGGACGACGTATAGCGATATTACCCAAGCATTCTATTCTCCAGCTACACGCTTTTGGGAGCTATCGATTGGCGGAATATTGGCTTACCTGACACTGCATAAGATAAATCTTTGGGATAAAGCTATGCAGCAAATCGCTTTTACACTGGGCAAGCCGGATGCAATGTTCAAATCAGATCTTACGTTGCGCTGCAACTTCCGATCCATTTTTGGCATGCTGTTGATTGGAGTTGCGGTATTTCTGGTGGTCCACAAAGGCAGGTCTTTCCCAGGCTGGTGGGCGCTATTTCCCGCAACGGGCGCCTACCTGATCATCTCTGCAGGGCAACATGCGTGGCTGAATCGGAGAATACTCTCAAGTCGCGTGATGGTCTGGGTTGGCCTGATCAGCTACCCTCTATATTTGTGGCATTGGCCATTGTTGGCTTTTGCACGAATCATTGAGGCCGATACTCCACTTATTGCCCATCGTTTTACAGCCATAATAATGGCCATCGCGCTTGCTTGGTTGACCTATAAATATATTGAAAAGCCTATTCGATATTCAAATAAAAGCCGAACCGAGGTCGTTAGACTCTGCATATTCATGATTGGTATTGGAGGTATAGGAATTATTACCTGCATTCAAGACGGATTTCCGCAGAGGTCTAACTTTGAAAATGCGCAGAAAAAAATTGCAGATCTCACGTGGAATAGATCCGAATTCGGTTACATCAATTGCCCAACTGAATTGCAAACGTTACCTCGCTTAGGCTTTTGTTACCTCTCGGCGAATAGCGCTCCAACAATCGCGCTTTTTGGCGATAGTCATGCAGATCATATATTTCACGGCATAGCCAAACTTGACAAAGATAATACTTGGCTTTTTATCGGAAATCACAGCTGCCCACCTGTTAGCGGTATTAGTGTTGTAAATCGCTTGGTAAACAATTGCCAGCAACTTACTGAGAAAGCCATTAGGCACATAATAGAAACGCCGACCATTCATACTGTTGTTCTTTCTTTCTTCGGCAACTATATGCTCGATACGGCATTTGCCAAGGATCACTTATTAATCAAGCAGGGGCCTCAAAATATAAAAATTACTAGCAATGTGTTTGCGACTGAGAATAAGATTGAACTCTTTTATTTGGGACTTGAGAAGTCAGTAATCGAGTTTGAAAAGCATGGGATATCAGTCATAGTAGTAATCGATATACCTGAGCTTCCGTTCCTCCCTAGAGATTGCATACGGCCTTCATTGTTTGGTGACAAAAATTCTTGCGAACTGTCAACTAAAACAGCACTATCCAGGCAGAAGGAACTAAGATCGATCATTCATAAGCTTGTAGAGGCACACCCCAAGGTTCGAATATACGACCCAATTGGCTTGCTTTGCGATAGCAATAAATGTAACTTTGAAACTGATGAGTATTTGATTTATCGAGATTCACATCATCTGAGCGTTAGAGGGGGAGATTACCTTGTAAGTGATTTTCTGAAATGGAAGCTACATAATTGAATTATTCAGTTCACGAGCTTCGCTACATATTTAGTCTACGCTGCATGGTCCGTGTATCACGAAGGGCGTCTAAGCATTGATGATTCCGATTCAGCAAGTACTGCATTTTTGAATGATAAATTGTTAGACTTCCCAGGATACTTCACCTTGCCAGTGCAGCGTCGTCAGCTTGACTAGTTGTTGCTTGGCGGTGTGAATTTTAGTCGTAATACGCAGTTGCAAAACAAACAACAGTCAGCTTGTCGGAAACTGCTGTTTCAGATGTTCAGCGGATCGCAGTGCGAGAGGCATCAGTCAGCATTGGCGGCGTATATCCCTTGGCTGATAAGGATCGTAGTTCTCCTACCTGTTGCGTTGACCAGTGATTAAAATGATAGAACAAGCGAGCGAGCTGATGCGCGGTGATTTCGTTGTTTGAATTTAGCGTCGCTTGCGCTGAACCGCATTGGATACACACAACATCTGGGGACCGGGATTGAGTTTGTTTTTAATTCTTT
>JBARHR010000248.1:0-6508 GCA_049799335.1 Gallionella sp.
AACTTCCGCACCGATATGCACAATGCCGCACTCGTCGAGTCGCGCCAATTGAGCTTCCGCCAGATTGGGAATGTCCCGGGTAATTTCCTCCGGACCCAGTTTGGTATCGCGTGCCGCAACTGTGAGCTCCTCGATATGGATGGAGGTAAAGCGATCCTGCGCAGATACCCGCTCGGAAATCAAAATCGAATCCTCATAGTTGTAGCCGTTCCATGGCATGAATGCGACCAGCATGTTTTGGCCGAGTGCCAGTTCGCCCATGTCCGTAGAGGCACCGTCCGCTACCACGTCACCCCTGGAAATTACCTCACCCACTTTCACCAGAGGTCGCTGATTGATATTGGTGTTCTGATTTGAACGGGTGTACTTGGTCAGGTTGTAAATATCCACACCGACTTCGCCGGCTGTAGTTTCATCATCATTTACCCGGACCACGATACGCGCTGCATCCACGTAATCGATCCGGCCACCGCGCCATGCTTGCACTGCAGTTCCAGAGTCAACCGCGACAGTACGTTCAATGCCGGTTCCGACTAGCGGCTTTTCGGCTCGGAGACACGGCACAGCCTGGCGCTGCATGTTTGCACCCATCAACGCACGATTCGCGTCATCGTGCTCAAGGAACGGAATCAGCGACGCGGCAACCGACACCACCTGCGACGGAGACACGTCCATATATTCCAGATTTTCCGGTGCCGACAACACAAATTCGTTGTGATGACGTGCCGAAACAATATCGCTGGTGAAGTGACCCTTCTTGTCCAGTTCCGCGTTTGCCTGAGCAATCGTGAATTTACCCTCTTCGATGGCCGACAGATAGTGGACTTCGTCCGCGACTTTGCTCTTGGTGACCTTCCGGTACGGTGTTTCGATGAAACCGTACTCGTTGGTACGCGCATACAGTGCCAACGAATTGATCAAACCGATGTTTGGTCCTTCCGGTGTTTCGATCGGACACACGCGCCCGTAGTGGGTGGGGTGCACGTCACGAACCTCAAAGCCGGCACGCTCGCGGGTCAAACCGCCCGGTCCGAGTGCAGATATGCGACGTTTGTGAGTGATTTCGCTAAGCGGGTTGGTTTGATCCATAAACTGCGACAACTGACTGGAACCGAAAAATTCCTTCACGGCAGCCGATATCGGTTTTGCGTTGATCAGATCATGCGGCATGAGGTTGTCGGTTTCCGCCTGACCGAGGCGCTCCTTGACGGCCCGTTCGACGCGAGCAAGGCCTGCACGGAATTGATTTTCCGCCAACTCGCCTACCGCGCGAACGCGGCGATTGCCCAAGTGATCAATATCGTCAATTTCGCCGCGCCCATTGCGCAACTCCACCAGTATCTTGACCACTTCAACAATGTCTTCATTGGACAGTATCGCGGCACCGGTCAGGTCTTCCCGCCCGACACGACGATTGAACTTCATGCGGCCCACTGATGACAAGTCGTAGCGCTCTTCGCTGAAGAACAATCCATTGAACAGGTTTTCCACTGCATCTTCCGTTGGCGGTTCGCCGGGACGCATCATGCGGTAGATTGCTACTCGCGCTGTCCATTGATCGACGGTCTCGTCAGTGCGCAAGGTTTGGGAGATGAATGAGCCGTGGTCCAGATCATTCGTATACAGTGTGTGTATCTTGCTTACGCCGGCCGCTTGCAGATTCGCCAGTAGCGGCTCAGTAATCTCGTCATTCGCGTTGGCAATGATTTCGCCACTGTCCTTGTCGACGACAGTTTCGGCAATTACACGCCCGACCAGAAATTCTTCGCTCACCGTCAGCTTATCAATACCCGCCTCTTCCATTTCACGGATGTGACGCACGGTGATGCGCTTGTCCTTGGCAACGATTACCTTCCCGGACTTGCCCAAGATATCAAATCTGGCGGTATCGCCACGCAAACGCTCCGGAACTACTTCGAACTGAATGCCTTTCTTGCCCAGATGGAAGGCATCAAAATTGAAGAACATTTTGAGGATGTCTTCGTTACTGTAGCCCAGCGACCGTAACAGGATAGTAACCGGCATCTTGCGACGACGATCTATGCGGAAATACACATAGTCTTTTGCGTCAAATTCGAAATCCAGCCAGGAGCCGCGGTACGGGATGATCCGCGCAGAAAACAGCAGTTTCCCGGAAGAATGCGTCTTGCCCCGATCATGCTCGAAAAACACGCCTGGTGAGCGATGCAATTGGGAAACGATCACGCGCTCGGTGCCGTTGATCACAAATGATCCGGTACTAGTCATCAACGGGATCTCGCCCATGTAGACTTCCTGCTCTTTTACTTCTTTGACGGTAGGCTTGGAAGCCTCTTTATCCATGATCGTCAGCCTTACACGGGCGCGCAAGGGTGAAGCATAGGTCAAGCCGCGTTGACGACATTCCTTGACGTCGAACGGTGGCATGCCCAACTGATAACTGACAAAATCCAGGCGTGCATTCCTGGAATGGCTATGAATCGGGAAGATTCCGTTAAAGGCGGCCTGCAGACCATCATTCTTCCGCTGCTCTGGCGGCACGACAGCCTGCAGAAACGCGGCAAAAGATTCCAACTGGGTGGACAACAAAAATGGAACCGGCAACGCACCGACTCGCTTGGCAAAACTTTTACGGATGCGTTTTTTTTCGGTAAAAGAGTAGCTCATACAATCTCCACGATAGAGGGAAAACGAAGTTTCAGGATAGGCGTATTCAATTGTTCACACCTGCACCAAAAGTCAGGGGACAGAAAGCGTTGAGGGCACACTGTCCGCTGACTTCTAAAAGCGGCAAAAGGCTGACGGCATGCCGTCAGCCTTCCTACAGCGCAATTGCTTACTTGAGTTCAGCGGATGCGCCGGCTTCAATCAGCTGCTTCAGAGCGGCATCAGCGTCGGCTTTGGATACACCTTCCTTGATCGCTTTCGGTGCGCCATCAACCATGTCCTTGGCTTCCTTCAAGCCCAGCCCGGTAATCGCGCGAACCGCTTTGATCACGTTAACCTTGTTGTCTCCCGGACCTTTCAACATTACGGTAAATTCGGTTTGCTCAGCGGCAGCGGCGCCGGCAGCGGCACCGGCAGCGGGTCCTGCAACCGCTACTGCAGCCGCGGATACACCAAATTTTTCCTCCATTTGCTTGATCAGGTCAGATAACTCCAGCACCGTCATTTTTGCAATTGCGTCCATCAAATCAGCATTAGTTACAGCCATGTTGCTCTCCTTGTTCAGTTCAGTTATATCTATAAATTAAGCAGTAGCTGCGACATCGTTCTTGTCACGAATTGCAGCGAGCGTGCGTACAAACTTTGCAGTTGTGGCGTTCATGGTTGCCATCAAGCGCGCAATCAGTTCGTCACGGCTTGGCGTAGCGGCCAACACCGCAACCTGTTCCGCAGACATCACGGAGCCAGCCATTGCACCCGCCTTGATCACCAATTTGTCATTGGTTTTGGCAAAATCAAACACCACCTTTGCCGCGGCGACTGCATCGGCACTCATGCTGTACACCAGCGGACCAAACATCTTTTCAGCCAAAGCTTCAAAGGGTGTTCCTTGTACCGCGCGGCGCGCCAGTGAGTTTTTCAATACATGAAAATAAACTCCCGACTTGCGAGCGTCGGCACGTAGACGAGTAATATCCGCGACCTTAATGCCGCGGTATTCCGCCAGAACGATAGTCTGAGACTCCGCCACTTGCGCGCTGACCTCCGCTACTACTGCTTGCTTTTCTTGCAGATTGAGACTCAAGTCTTCCTCCAAATTCCGAAGTGCGCTTGCGCACACTCCATCGTTACAACAGCGACCATGAGTCAGGAGAACAACATTTCCTGCTCGCGGGCGCACCATCTACGGGGGGTATCGGGAGCCATAAAGCGGGAACCAGGTGTCAAAACCCCATCAACCCGTCTACACCACCCTTCGATTAAGCGATCAATCATCCAAATCTTCGTCCAGCCAATCACGGACTTCCGATTCCTGACCACCCCACCGGTCTCGGATGCTGCTAGCACGCCAGCATTCCAAAACATATGCCGGCGGGACTAGTCTCGCCAGCGAATGCCGTACCCTACAAAAAGCTGCTTAGCCCGCTACCAGGCTTGCCTGCTCAACCCATATGCCCGCACCCATGGTGCTGGAAACAGATACCTTTTTCAGATATATGCCCTTTGAAGCAGCTGGCTTGGCTTTGTTCAACGCGTCAATCAATGCCAGCATGTTTTCACGCAGCGCTTCCGGCGCAAACGATGCGCGCCCGATTGTGCATTGCACGATGCCGTTTTTATCAGTGCGGTACTGAACTTGCCCTGCTTTTGCGTTCTTCACGGCGCCAGCGACGTCGGCAGAAACCGTGCCCACTTTGGGATTAGGCATCAAACCGCGCGGACCGAGAATCTGACCCAACTGACCAACCAGACGCATCGCATCCGGACTAGCGATCAAAACGTCAAAGTTCAGGTTGCCGCCCTTGATTGATTCGGCCAAATCGTCGAAGCCGACGATATCGGCACCAGCAGTTTTTGCGTCTTCCGCCTTCGCACCCTGAGCGAACACTGCTACGCGCACCGACTTGCCGGTGCCCTTGGGCAACACTATGGAACCACGTACCAACTGGTCGGATTTTTTTGCGTCGATGCCGAGGTTGACCGCCACATCAATGGATTCGTCAAACTTGGCTACTGCCGTTTCCTTGGCGAGCTTCAGCGCGTCATTCAACGGATACAGTTTATTGCGATCAACCTTGGCAGCTATGGCCTTATATCGCTTAGACATGTTATACGCCCTCCACTGTAATACCCATGCTGCGCGCGCTACCCGCGATGGTGCGTACCGCAGCGTCCATGTCAGCTGCGGTCAAATCCGGCATTTTGGTTGTTGCGATTTGCTCTGCTTGCGCACGGGATAGATTGCCTACCTTGTCAGTATGCGGCGTCTTGCTACCCTTTTGTACATTTGCAGCTTTCTTGATCAGTATGCTCGCAGGCGGCGTCTTCATGATGAAGGTAAAGCTCTTGTCTGCAAACGCGGTGATCACCACAGGTATTGGCAGGCCAGGCTCTACGCCCTGAGTTTGCGCGTTAAACGCCTTGCAGAACTCCATAATATTGAGTCCGCGCTGACCCAGTGCCGGGCCAATCGGAGGACTGGGATTTGCTTTGCCTGCAGGAACCTGCAGCTTGATATATCCGACAACTTTCTTTGCCATGCTACTTCTCCTTACTTAGTGGGTAAATCGCATATCGCCGCTACTCCGACACGCTCCCCGTTAATAACTACTACCCGCTACCACTACCACTCAAATCCGGTTTTGGTTCAATCAGGCTTTTTCCACCTGAGCAAACTCCAGCTCTACCGGTGTCGAACGACCAAAAATGGTCACCGCCACGCGAATTTTGTTTTTTTCGTAATTCACATCCTCAACCGAGCCATTGAAATCGGTAAACGGGCCTTCCTTGACACGTACCAACTCGCCCACTTCAAACAGCACTTTGGGCCTTGGTTTTTCCACGCCCGCCTGCATTTGCTGCATGATGTTCTGCACTTCCTTTTCACTGATCGGCGTCGGCTTCATTGCCGAGCCACCCAGAAATCCTGTAACTTTGGGAGTACTCTTCACCAAATGCCAGGTTTCATCGGTCATATCCATCTCGACCAGCACATACCCAGGAAAGAACTTGCGCTCACTCAGAACCTTCTGTTGCCCTGTTTTCGTTGTCTTCAGCTCCAGAACCTCTTCTACCGGAACCAGTATCTGCCCGAACTTGTCCTGCACACCTTCGCGCTGTATCCGCTCCATCAAGGCGCGCTGCACGCTTTTCTCAAACTGCGAATACGTATGAACAACATACCAGTGCATAGCCATCACTCACTCCGTCCCATCAAGGCGTTCACGATAAGCAGCAATCCGGAATCAACCAACCACAGGAACAATGCCATGGTGATGGCAAAAAGAATCACTATTCCGGTGGTCTGCATTGTTTCCTTGCGCGACGGCCATACCACCCGCTTTGCTTCAGCAACCGAATCCTTGCCGAAGGAAAAAAATACCTTTCCCGGTTCGCTGCTCAATGCGACGCCACTGGCCAACATCAAGCTAACCAGCACCGATATCCACTGCAGAACGGCGGCGCCGTCACTTAAGTAGTAGTAGCCGGCGATTCCCGCCGCCACCAGCAGAAAAGCGACTAGCAACTTGATTTTGTCTGCCATGTACGAATATTCCAGTTAACAGTTACGTGTTTCTTTGGCAGGCCAGGAGGGTCTCGAACCCCCAACCCTCGGTTTTGGAGACCGATACTCTACCAATTGAGCTACTGGCCTATAAAATATATAAAGAGGACCAAGAAATGAGTGAAATTGACACCACTCACTCCCCAATCCTCGTTACTTGATTCTCGCTACTTACTCAATAATCTTTGCAACCACACCTGCGCCGACGGTACGACCGCCTTCACGGATAGCGAAGCGCAAGCCTTCTTCCATCGCAATCGGGTTGATCAGGTTTACTGTGATGCTGACATTATCCCC
>JBARHR010000249.1:0-4592 GCA_049799335.1 Gallionella sp.
CTTCGGCTTCGCGTCTGGCCTTCTCTTCGGCTTCGCGTCTGGCTTTCTCTTCTGCTTCGCGTCTGGCTTTCTCTTCGGCTTCGCGTCTGGCCTTCTCTTCGGCTTCGCGTCTGGCCTTCTCTTCGGCTTCGCGTCTGGCTTTCTCTTCGGCTTCGGCGCGCGACCTTGCTTCCTCAAGCTCCCGCACCTTGGCTTCCAATGCCGCGCGCACTTTTGCTTCCGCTTCCAGTTGCGCCTTCGCTTCCGCTATTGCTTTGGCTTCTGCCTCCGCGCGGGCCTTCGCTGCAACCCTGGCTCTCTCTTCAGCTTCCCATCGACCTCGTTGTTCAGATTCGGCACGAGCACGTGCTTCCTCAAGTACATGCGCTTGAGCTTCTAATGCAGCGCGAGCTTTCGCTTCCGCCTCAAATTTTGCCCTCGCTTCCGCTATTGCTTTTGCTTCTGCCTCCGCGCGGGCCTTCGCTTCACGATTAGCTTTCTCCTCAGCCGCAGCTCTCGCCTGCACTTCCGCCTGTACTCGCAATCTTGCTTCTTCCAGCGCCCGCCTCTGCACTTCAGCCGCCGCTCTCGCTTTATCTTCAGCCTCCGTCTTGCCCTTTGCTTCGGCTAAAGATTTCGTTGTCGCCTCAGCACGTATTTTTTCTTCTTCCCTTACTTTTACCTCAGCAGCAGCCTTGGCTAGGACAGCCGCATCTGCCTTTCTTCGTACCTCGTCGGCCTCCTCGAATTTAGCCTCACGTTTTGCTTTCGCTTCAGCTGCAGCCAGTGCAAGGGCTTTTGACTCAGCCCGAGCCCTGGCTTCTTCAAGCTCCAGTGCTTGCGTTTCCAACGCTGACCGCGACTTGTCGGAAGAATTCTCTTCGCCGCGGTGTGCAGCGTGAACACGTGACGGATTTCCGGCCTGTCCAGCAGCTTGGCTGGTCGTGCTGTCTGGATGCAGCTTGAACTCATACACAAAATCCAGAACATTGTCAGCGTCATCGTCGTGCATGTCATTGGGTTGCTTTACCTTGCTGGACGGAACTATCATTCTGACTGGAACCCCTGTTTTAGGCCTTGCGACGCCCTTTTCCGCAACTTGTATGTACCCGCCCTGAACAAGTTCTTTGACCATTTGTTCAAGCCGACTGCGAAGACTGGGTGCGGCGCGTTTCGAAATTTCGCCAAGCGAAGCAACTCCGTCAACCATGCGCAATGCGCGTTTAATATCCTCAGGAAGGTATTCTGTCTCGCGACTGACTTCTTCTTCACCCTTGGTTGTCCTCGAAAATACTGTCTTCGCGTCCATATTCAATTCTAACTGTTCACTTCATTCAGCTACGCTTCACGACGAAGCACAATTCGCTGGAGATGAATGTTGTTCTCCCTCGCCTCTATCATTGATAAACCTTTCAAATCGGCAGTAATTTGACTGCCATTTTTTTCTTACAACAAGACCTCGCCGAGTTGATAAATCAATTTAGACCCATTCCCTAAAGTTACGCGCTTCTCGACCGCTGCTTGTCATTGAACAAACCCACAATGTACTGTTCCGCACGGCACTTCGACAAGACGATAGTTAAAACATATACCGCTCAATCTTTCTTCATGAAAAGTACTTCTAATGCCGAAGCTCTCTACCGCCACGCAAATTTGAGGTTGACCGAGCCTACCAATATCTCTATGATGCGCACCTCTTCATTCCCTGATAGCTCAGTCGGTAGAGCGACGGACTGTTAATCCGCAGGTCCCTGGTTCGAGTCCAGGTCGGGGAGCCAAATAAAAACATGCACTTAAGCCATCCATTCCGGGTGGCTTTTGCATTTTTGTGACCGATCCACTGATCGATATTCGAAAAGTCCGTGGGTCCAAAGCACTTGCTGGACATTCCCCGTTGATCTATCCCTGTTGGTCGGTACTGGTGGCTCCCAGTAGCCGTTCGTAGGAAAATCGCCACGGCCATCTGTTAAGTAACTTTGTAAACCTGTGTAGAAATTCTTCTCGGCAATATGCAGGAAATATCTCATTAAGGAAATTACAAAAGGCACACGTCGATACACCTCCCAAGTTTTAGGTAGGAAAATCTGTAGGAAATTGTCTGTCACGCCGGTTCGAGTCTTATTCAAGGTTTCGCTTAAGCTACCTTTGGTAAGTACAAGTGCAATAATACTATTTTATAGGTTTCAGGGGTACTTTTTCAGGGTTCGGAGGGTAATGGCTGGGGATAGTCCATTCAAGTACCATTGGGATGAATGGTAGATATTGGGGGATGGGTGAAGCTGACGGGTGTGAGCGAGTTTATTGGGGGGCACAATCCACCATCCTGCTACGAGACTCGTGAAGAAGCTGCTATTTTGTCTATGATGGCTTTCACAGCTGAATCAATACGTCCACTTTCTTGGTAGTCAGCCGAAGCATATAAGGTTGCGCGTCCATCCTTAATCAACTGCTGGGCATGTGATTTCGAACCACGTTTGCCCGGGTTATAGACCGCAATGGAATGACCACCTTGAGCTTTTACAAGTAGCATACAAGGAATATCGGTTCCCCATCGCCCACAAAAATCATGTGAGCGAAGAGCACGGGACATTGTTCTTTGGGCACATATTTGTTAATGATGGAATTGTTGTCGTGGACTCGCACCTGAGCCGCATCACTGCACCCATCCGACTCCCCCGGCGGCTCTGCGTATTCCACGGAAACTGGACACTCAGTCCACGGCAAACTGGACAGTCGGAGCGTATTGATTCAATCAATCTATTCAGTAGAACGGCTTTTGAGATAACGTCTTTGCTGAAAGTGCTTGCCTGATTTTATTTTTTTCAAGAAAACGAAGTCCAATAAAAGTAATCCATCCGATAAAAACCAATGCTGCGCTGAACAAGCCATACGAAATAGGCCAAGATATCCCCTGTGTCATCATCGAGTATTCTGACATCCCGCCAATACCTGCAAGAACATTTAGTGGCATGAATACGACACTCAGAACAGTCAACCTTTTGATGTCTTTGTTCTGGTTGATATTAATCGAGCTATCCGTGGCATCCATTAGAAAATTTATTTTTGAAAATATAAATGTTGTATGCCCATCAAGCGAATCAATGTCGAGCAAAATTTCTCGAACGTCCTCATGTTGAGCTGAGGATAAAATTTTTGCCCTCAGCATAAAAGATAGAGCACGTCGAGTGTCTAGAACATTGCCTCTTACTCGGCCATTCAAATCTTCCTCCTCAGAAATTTCAGAAAGGATCAACGAAGCATCATCATCACTGATATGAGACCTATAAACTTGCCTACCGATCTCAGCAAGTTTTGAATACACATCTTCAAGCGCATTGGCTGAGTACTCAACGTCAGCCGCATATAAATCCAGTAATACATCTTTGGCGTCGCTAACTAAAACAGACTGAGCCTTTGCCCGCAATCTTTGTAAGCGAAACACAGGTAACTCGTCGTTTCTAACTGAGAACAATGTACCCTTGTGCAACACAAATGCGACGGGTACGTTCCTAGACTCATTTTCACGATCAAGCAAGAAATTGGAATGCAAATGCACTTCCCCATTTTCGTCTTCATAGAATCGTGCACCCGTATACAAATCCGTCAGATCTCGCAGATTGGGAAGTTGTACACCGTATATTTCTTTGATTAATGCAATCTGCTTGCTTTCCGGTGCGACCATATCGATCCATATCGGATTACATTTAACCAAGTCTTCACGGCTAGATATTGTCAGTTGTCTGAAGCGGCCATCAAGAAGATCAAAGATACGAAGCTTGTTGTCATTGTCAGGTTTAAAATCCTCAATAAGCTCGACTCTAAGCTCGTCTGGCAGCAACAACAGAAGTCCTTCCTTTGCTTCATCGCCTAACAGACCCCATATAATTTCACGATTGTCATCAGGTAGCAATTTGAGGATATTAGCTACCGATTCTGCCGTTAAATTATCCAAATAGGCCTGAAGTTCAGCCAGATTTTGATTGTGAACCAGTACTTCCACAATATTATGATGCTGCATTGCTTGGCGTTGAACGACGTTTTCGACTAGCTTGTGCTTTTGAAGAAGCTTATTCACCTTTGACAATTCATCATGCCCGCTGAGAGTGGAGGGATTATTATCCATATTTCTTCAAATCCTTTAGTTCATGAACTGAAAAAACTCATTTAATTTCCCCCAGCATATTCACGTGCATACCTGTATATGGCTCCGAAAAGAGATCGCTCCCGGGGCGACCTCAGGTCGGGTAAGAGATGGCTCCTATGGGTAGCTGGGGGTGTAATGGGGGCGGCAGGAGGGGTTCACTAACAACATTAATGTTCAGCTTTCGGCTCAGCAATTCTATCCATTATTGCAAATAGAACCCCAGATATTATCAAGGTAACATGAATACCAACCATCCACGCCATTTGAGAATTGGTAAGAGTTTCAACTCCCGGTGTTGATATGTGCATAAACGCTTTAAGCAAATCAATTGCCGAGATAGCAACGATTGAACCAATTAGTTTGATCTTTAGTCCGGAATAATCAACCTTACCCATCCAATCCGGTTTGTCTACATGATCATCGACGTCTATTTTTGAGACAAAATTTTCATATCCGCTGAATATAACCA
>JBARHR010000250.1:0-2788 GCA_049799335.1 Gallionella sp.
ACTTGCCAGTGCGAAACGTCCGGTCCAACGTATGTTGAGAATAGTGACTTGTCATAAACAAAGATTCTGTCAGCCACCTTGATGTACGAATCGAATGGCGTGTGCTCTGGTATGGCATTCTGTGCACAACAAGCTGCGGACACTATTGCGAATTCCGGTCCAAGCTGGACACTCAGTCCACGGCAAACTGGACACTGATTCCACGGCAAACTGGACAGCCATTCCAGAGCAAACTGGACAGTAAGATCGAGATGTAGCGGAACGCGGGATAACCGTGGCAACCTCGGGGATTTTTACCGAGGAGCCACATGGCCAACAACAGGTTATCCATGCGCAAGATTACAGAAACACTCCGGCTGCATTTCGAATGTGGTCGGTCCAACCGGGAGATTTCCCGCGCAATCGGTGCATCGCCGACCACGGTTTGCGATTATCTTCGCCGTGCCAAGGCCGCCGGCCTGGGCTACCCGCTACCCGTCGGACTGGATGAGCTGGCCGTCGAACTGCGGTTATTTCCGCCAGTCGTGCCACCTGATGTAATCCGCCCCGAACCGGATTGGGTCTGGGCACACCGCGAGCTGCGCAAACGGAGCGTCACGCTGGAGTTGCTGTGGCAAGAATACAAAGCCGCGACGCCTGACGGTTACCAATACAGCTGGTTCTGTGAACGCTACCGCCAATGGGTGGGCAAGCTGTCGGTCACCCTGCGGCAAACGCACACGCCCGGCGAGAAGCTGTTCGTTGACTATGCCGGGCAGACCTTGACGGTCATTGACGGGCTGACGGGAGAAATCCGCCACGCGCAACTCTTTGTTGCCGTGCTTGGTGCCTCCAACTACACCTTTGCCGAAGCCACCTGGACGCAGCAATTGCCGGATTGGATCGGCTCCCATGTACGCGCGTTCGAGTTCATTGGGGGCGTGCCGGAAATCCTGGTGCCGGACAACCTCAAGTCGGGCGTCAAGCATCCCTCCTATTACGATCCGGAATTGAACCCGACCTACCGTGACCTGGCTGCGCACTATGGCGTAACGGTGCTGCCGGCACGCAGCCGTAAACCACGCGACAAGGCCAAGGTCGAGAATGGCGTGCTGGTCGTCGAGCGCTGGATACTGGCACGGCTGCGCAACCAGCGCTTCTTCAGCCTGCAGGAAGCCAACCTCACCATATCAGCATTGCTGCATGACTTGAACCAGCGCCCGTTCAAGAAACTGCCCGGTTGCCGGCACAGCGTATTCGTTGAACTCGACCGCCCCGCGCTCAAGCCATTGCCGACGGATCGCTATCAATTCGCCGAATGGAAGATCGCCCGCGTCGGCATCGACTACCACGTCGAAATCACCAGCCACTATTACTCGGTACCGTACCGGTTTGCCCGGCAGGAAGTGGATGTGCGCTTCACGGCAACCACGGTAGAGATATTCCATCGCGGCAGCCGCATCGCCGCCCATGCCAGAAGTGTGCTCAAGGGGAGACATACCACCATCGATGCACACATGACACCGGCGCATCAACAGGTGGCAGGCTGGAATGCCAAACGTCTGCTCGACTGGGCGCAGAAGATCGGACCTGACACACACGCCACCGTGGAGAGCATGCTGGGGCAGCGCAAACATCCGCAGCAAAGTTACCGCGCCTGTCTGGGCGTGTTGCGCATGGGGCGAGACTACGGCAATCCAAGACTGGAAGCCGCCTGTTCCCGCGCACTGGCGCTGAATGCGGCCAACTACCGCAGTGTCAGCTCCATCCTCAAGAACGGGCTGGATAAAGTCCAGACTGCCGCTACGCAAACCACCTTGCCGCTCACGCACAGCAGCGTGCGCGGACCCGAGTATTACCACTAACCCTGACCAACACACCCAAGGAGAACCTGCATGTTGAATCACCCCACTTACCAGCAACTCAACCAACTGCGCCTGTTCGGCATGGCAAAGGCATTGAATGAGCAACAGCAACTGCCGGAGATTGACCGCATGTCGTTCGCGGAACGTCTCGGCCTGCTGGTCGAGCGGGAAGCCAGCGAACGTGCGTCCATGCAGACCTCGGCACGACTGCGTCGCGCCAGGCTGAAACATGCGGCAACGCCGGAAGATGTCGATTACCGTATCGCGCGCGGACTGGATCGCGCGCTGTTCACCCGACTGCTGACAGGCGCATGGGTCAAAGAGCGCCAGAACGTGTTGATCACGGGGCTGACAGGATTGGGTAAAACCTGGCTGGCTTGTGCGTTGACCAATCAGGCATGCCGGTTGGGCTACTCATCCCTATATACGCGCGTGCCGCGCCTGTTCGAAGAATTGGCGATTGCGCACGGTGATGGGCGTTACGTGAAATTCATCACGCAACTGGCCAAGGTCGATGTACTGCTGCTGGACGATTGGGGCGTGGCGATGCTGACGGATTCCGCGCGGCGGGATTTACTGGAAATACTGGATGATCGCTATGGCCAGCGTTCGACCATCATCACCAGCCAGTTGAAGGTGGACGATTGGCATGATTCGATCGGCGAACCCATCCTGGCAGACGCCATTCTGGATCGGTTGGTGCATAACGCACACAAACTGGATCTGTCCGGCGAGTCGATCAGAAAGAGCAAAAGAGGTTTGACTAGACCAACCAATCAGGAGTAAAAAACAACCCCCGCGTCGCTACGCTCCGACTGTCCAGTTTGCCGTGGACTGAGTGTCCAGTTTCCGTGGAATACGCAGATTTGAAGCATGCCATCTCTACCAAGGTTCCGGCACGCACCAAGACCAAGCTGAAAGCGGCGGCAACCGAACACATGCAG
>JBARHR010000251.1:0-11512 GCA_049799335.1 Gallionella sp.
GTTTTAATGTTAGTTGATGACAGTGCGAACATTGTTGATTTACGCACAGATTGTTGTATGTGCAAGCATTGAATTTCATTCGCTACAAATATTTACAAAACAACCGTTGCTGGTACATCAGGAATCACTGATACTAAACACCGACAGTCATTGACTAGATTTCCATGCACAAAGTAATGAAACTGTATCTGCCATTTGCGCTGCTGCCGCTTTGCCATTCTGCCGCCGTTGCCCGCGAAAACTTTGATCCTCTCAACTCCGCAGCGTCCGTGCCAGCGCAACCATCTTTAGGCAGTAACTCACTCAGCAGCGATCTATGCGGTTCAAATGCATTGGACGGAGTGCTCACGCTTCCCGACGTCGTCAATACGGCGCTGTGCAATAACCCACAAACCAGATTGGCATGGTTGAATTCGCGCGCAGCTGCGGAGCAGATTGCCATTAGTCAGTCTGCATACTTGCCTGGCGTTGATATCAACGCATCTGCCAGTCATAGCGCATCAGGCAACGCGGTCGATCAACGAAGCGTCGTCGCGACAGTATCGTACTTGATCTACGACTTTGGCTCACGGTCAGCCAACCTGGAAATTTCCCGGCAGTTATTGGCTGCGGCAAGCGCATCGCAAGACAGCACGGTACAAGCCGTATTCCTTGAATCGGTGCGGACCTACTACCAGCAGCAGGCCACACTTGCTGCTCTGAACGCGGCGAAAGAATCCGAGCGCGCTGCCCATGAGAGCTTCCTGGCTGCCGATGCGCGTTACAGAGCCGGCAGCGCAACACCCGCTGACAAGCTTCAAGCTCAGACAGCGTACGCTCAGGCGACACTGAATCACATCACGGCTGAGGGAAACTTCAAGAATGCACAAGGTGCACTGGCAAACACATTAGGGCTTGACGCGAACAAGAATGTAACATTGGAAGCGGCTAATACGTCTGTAGTTACGAGTGAATTCGAGGGCGATATTAATGCACTGATAGAGCTGGCCAAAACCATACGACCAGACCTGCAAGCCGCCGCCGCACAGGTTAAAGCAGCACAATCGCGAGTTGAAGGCGCCCGAACTGCCGGGAGACCGAGTATTTCGGCTTCCGCCTCGACGAGCCGGAATTACAGCTCTGGATTCAATACCAATACATCACTGGTAGGCATCAATCTGAGTGTACCCATCTTTAGTGGCTTTTCCACGACGTATAAAGTGCGGGTTGCTGAAGTGCAATTGGATTCCAGCACTACGCAATTGGAACAACTGAAATCAAAAGTGGCGCTTGACGTATGGACCGCCGTTCAGAACCTCACGACTGCAACGCAGGCGATGCGATCCTCTGACGTTTTATTGAGTAGTGCTGAACAATCGGAGCGCGTTGCCCTAGGCCGCTACAAGTCCGGCGTCGGCAGCATGCTCGATGTCCTTAATGCGCAAAGCGCACTGGCCAGCGCGAGACAACAACGCGTCCAATCGACGTTCGACTGGAACATCAGTCGCGCGACCCTAGCCCAAGCAGTCGGGAATCTGGACGGGCGATTGTTGCAAACACTTATGGATTCAGTAAACCCGGCCGCGGGAATCAATTAATTGCAAACCAAATGGCGATGAAAAACTTACTCAAATCCAGGCTAACCCTGATCATTTTGGTCGTCGCAATAGCAGCGATCGGCATGTTGGTCTATTCGCAATTGACCCGCCCGGTGTCGCCGCAGTACCGCACCCAAGCCATGGAACAGGGCGATATTGATCAAACCGTGTCGGCAAACGGCACGATCAATCCGGTAACCATGGTAAGCGTAGGCACACAAGTCTCAGGCACCGTAAGAAAGCTGTATGTCGATTACAACAGCAACGTAAAAAAGGGGCAGATTTTGCTGGAACTGGACGATGCACTTTTGTCCGCTCAGCGAAAACAGAGTCTGGCCAACGTGGGCAATGCTGAAGCGACTCTGGAATTGGCTAGTGCGAACGAAGCGCGGATGCAAACACTGTTTTCACAGGAATTTGTTTCTCGACAGGAACTTGACACAGCGGTGCAGGCACTGAAATCCGCGGATGCGCAACTGCAACTGGCGCAGGCCTCGGTAGAGAAAGATCGTGCCAATCTCGCCAATGCGGTGATCCGCTCACCGGTATCTGGCGTAGTAGTTGATCGTTCGGTCGATGTTGGTCAAACGGTGGCGGCCAGCCTGCAGACGCCTACGTTGTTCAAGATTGCCCAGGACTTGTCGCGCATGCAAATTGACGCAAATTTTGCGGAAGCGGATATCGGCCTAATCAGGGTCGGCCAATCAGTTCGATTTACCGTAGATGCATTCCCCGATCAAAACTTCAAGGGAATCGTAAAGCTGGTAAGAATGAACCCCACGACCCAGCAAAACGTCGTTACATACGATGTCGTTATCAACGTCGACAATCCTGAACTCAGATTGCTCCCCGGAATGACCGCCTATGTAACGGTCACCGTCGCCGCACGCAAGAATGTCCTGAAAGTACCCAACGCCGCGCTGCGCTACAAACCGGTTAACGCCGACAGTCTCGCGCCATCATCCGGAAAGCCGCCGCAATCTGCAAAGCCGGAAGGTGGGAAGTCGAGTCTCGCAACCACCGGCAAACGAAAGCGCGATGAATTTTCCGGAAAGGTTTACCTGCTAAACAATGGAAAATTGCAGGCGACCGATGTGTCGCTTGGCATTACCGACAATCGTTTTACAGAAATACGCAGCGGCGCAATCAAGGTTGACGACCAGGTTGTAATTGGAGAAGCTCAGGCCAATTCCCAATCAACCAGTTCTGCACCGATGCGGATGCGAATGTTCTGATGAGCGATTATGTAATCCGTATCAAGGGTGTAGACAAGACCTACATAACTTCGGCCGGAGAATTTCAGGCGCTGAAGAATGTCGATCTCGACATATCAGCCGGCGAATTCGTCGCCATCATGGGCCCGTCGGGATCGGGCAAGTCCACCTTAATGAACTTGTTGGGTTGCCTAGACAAGCCTAGTGCCGGACGATACGTCCTGAACGGTCGAAGCGTCGCTGACCTGAACAAGGATGAACTCGCACTGTTGAGAAATAGAACAATCGGCTTCGTATTCCAGGGCTTCAACCTGTTACCACGAATTTCTCTGCTGGAAAACGTGGCACTGCCGCTAATCTATAACGGCGTCGGCATGGTAGCGCGCAACACGCGTGCGCAGGAACTACTCAGTAAAGTCGGGTTGGCAAACTACGCATCATCCACACCCAACAAGATTTCCGGAGGCCAGCAACAACGTGTTGCCATTGCCAGGGCGCTGGTTAACCGGCCCCGACTGATACTCGCGGATGAACCAACCGGTAATCTCGACAGCCATACCGGCGAAGAAATCATGACATTGTTCCAAGCTCTCAACCGCGAAGGTATCACCATCGTACTGGTCACCCACGAGGAAGATATCGCCAGACTCGCTGGGCGTCAGATACGCTTCCTTGATGGTTCCATCATCAGCGATCATTCCACACCGTCATTGAAGAAATTCGCATGATATTCCAGATGCTTGGTGAAGCTTGGAGGGCAATGGGTGCAAACCGTTTGCGTACCTTGTTGACCATGCTGGGCATGGTAATAGGCGTTGCCGCCGTAATACTGATGATGTCGATTGGACAAGGCGCACAGTATGCGATCAAGCAGACCATTGCCGCGATGGGTAGCAACCTGTTTATCCTGTTGTCAGGGAGTACCTCGGCCGGAGGCGTGCGATCCGGAAGCGGCGGCGGATATACGCTGAACGCCAGCGATGCCGAAGCTATCTCAGAGTTACCCGGCGTGCAATCGGTTGCGCCGATACATCCGGGCAGCGCGCAAATCGTATACGGTCCAAATAACTGGAACACGTCCGTAATCGGCACTACGCCGGATTATCTCACCGCGCGATCCTGGTCGATAGATACTGGTACTGCATTTTCAAATTCCGACGTGCGCTCTGCAACGCGCGTTGCACTTATAGGCAAGACTGCAGCGCAGAATTTGTTCGGTGATGAAGATCCTCTCGGCAAGACATTCAGAATCAGGCAAAGCCCATTTGTCGTGCTTGGTACTTTGGCAGTCAAAGGTCAGGGTATGGATGGTCGTGATCAGGACGACACGATTATCATTCCACTAACCACGGCACAACGGCAAATTTTCGGCACGCAGTTCCCGGGGTCCGTTCGCATGGTGATGGTGCAGACGACAACGCAGGAAATCATGCCTACGGTTGAAAAATCCATGACTGAGTTGCTGCGCCAACGACACCGCATACGCGAAGGTATGGATAGCGATTTCTATCTGCGCAATTTGACTGCGGCAGCCGATTCAGCGGCGGAAAGTACCCGGGTAATGTCCATGTTGCTTGGCGCAATCGCCTCGGTCTCGCTGCTTGTAGGTGGCATCGGCATCATGAATATCATGCTGGTTTCTGTTACTGAACGCACTAGAGAAATTGGCATCCGCATGGCAATTGGTGCGCGTGAAATGGATATCATGATGCAGTTCCTGCTGGAGGCTATCATCATTTCCGTTGCAGGTTGCTTTATCGGACTTATACTCGGCATAGGTGGTGCTCTCGTTGTTGAAGCTGCAACTGGAACGATGGTCATCATTTCCGCGATTTCCGGGGTTATTGCTTTTGGTGTCGCCGCTACGGTTGGAATATTTTTCGGGTTTTATCCGGCGCGCAAGGCAGCACAACTGGACCCCATCGATGCATTGCGATATCTATAGGAACATGGCCCGTGTCAAGTAAATGGCTTTTGGCTGCGCAACCGATTGCGATAGTCGCATGTGCCTGGATTGCACCTGTAGATGCGCTCGCTACCGAACGACCTGATGCAGGTTTGACGCTTGCACTGACAAGCTTTGCCGCTGCCCGCACATTGAATGCGGCCATTTCGGTCGCCCAGGGTACCAAAATCGCGTTCGAACCAGGAGGCGTTGGCGTGACCCTGGCGCCTGGCCCGTTGCTCGATCCAATTAACGACTTGATCGAGCAATTCTCTACACTGATGCTTGCCGCCTGCGTTGCGTTCGGAATCCAGAAAATGCTTGCAATCTGGGCGCCCATGGGCTGATTTCCATGTTGCTGACCGTCGCAACCGCTACATGGCTATGGCGCTATATGCGCCGCAAAAGACCGCCTGACTGGCTATCCAGAGCCCTGATTTTGCTTATCATGACTCGCTTTGCCGTACCTGCAGTCGCAATCGGAAACAATTACAGCATTCAAAAACTTTATGGCAGGTGATTTCAAAACCAGCAAATCTGTAATTGATACCGCCACCATCCAGGTAGCAGAAGTCATTAGTTCGATTCGGCAACCATTTGAAAAACAAGGTATCGTCGGACGAATAAAGGAGAAAGCCAATGAGTTTTGGTCACAAACCAGAACGAGCATGGACATCAGGCATCGGTACGAAGATCCTAAACAAACTGCGCAACTATGGGCCGAACATATAATCAAGATTATCGTAATATTTTTGATGCAAACTGCGACAATTCCTCTGCTGTTGGTCTGGATATTGTATTTGTCAGCACGTGTACTCATCAGCAATCCGGGAAGCTCCTGCCAGGACGCGAGGAATTCATAACATCACGCAAATCCAGCATCTGTCCGCGCTTGTCCGCGCTGATTTATTGGCTCCCTTCTGCACCACTTCTTGCTTGAAACCGTACCGAAACCAGGCTTTGGTCAGCTGTGGAAATTTTGTAGAGCGACATCAATCTAAGCTGTAAAATAGAGCTCGTCAGTTCCACCGTTAAAGTTCGCCCTAACGGCCTTCCAATCTATGGAGGCGCATGAGTATTTTCATTGGACTGGAAATTGTTTCTGATAACAGCGCTTATTAGCACTGGTTTTGAACATGATGCGCTAGCAATTGACGTCGCAGTCACAATCGCCTTAGCGTTGAAGTCTGCACGGAGGATAAATGAATTTCACCAAGACACATATCACCACCATACTGAGCGCGCTCGCGTTTATTGCGTGTTCCGCCTTCGCTGCCGACAGTCCGGAGCTGGTCAGATTGCGCATCGGAACCGGCGACCCGGTTGCGGGCAAAAAACATGCCGCCATTTGCACCAGCTGTCATGGAGAGACGGGCATGAGCGTGGCGCCTGGCGTACCCAATCTCGCCGGACAGTACAGCGACTACATCCTGAACCAGATATTCAATTTTCAGCAAGGTACTCGCGCGGATCCCAGCAAGACGCAGCTGGTCATGACGTTGTCCGATCGCAAAGCGATCAACGACATCTCAGTTTACTTTGCTGGCCAAAATCAAATGACCGGCGCTTCGCTTGGAAATGAGAGCGGAAAGAATATCTACATCGACAAAGGTTGCATTAATTGCCACGGAGAATTCGGCAAAGGGAAGCCCCGATACAACGCGATATTTCCCATTATTGGCGGACAACGCAAAGAGTATCTGGTAAAACAAATGAATGATTTCAAAACCGGAAAGCGCAGTACCGACGTAACCGAAATTATGGTTCAGGTGGTAAATCAATTGACTGATCTGGATATCGAAAACGTAGCCAAGTATCTTGCAGCGCAATAGTTCCCTCGCCCCATAAACTGCCCATCACCCGCTATGCACCAACTTCTTTGCCGAGATTGTCACCAGTCTGGACAACATATCCTGCGGTAATAGCGGCCTTAGCTCGCCCTCACCGTGCAACAACTTCATCTAAAGTTCTTCCAGCTAAACACCATTGACGCGGCACAAGATATAGGAAACAATCACGGTCACAACAATAACCACACACTAAATGCGAGGGGACATGATAAATTTCACTAAACTTTCAACATTTGCACTAGCGGCATTACTGTTTTCAGTATCAATAGCATACGCTGGAGATAGTCCGGCGGATATCAAGGCACGTGTCGGTAAAGGTGACCCTGTTGCCGGAAAAGACAAATCGGCAATGTGTCAGGGATGCCACGGAGAAGACGGCAATAGTGCAGCGCCAACGTTCCCAAAACTTGCCGGACAATATGCAAGCTATCTGCAGAAGCAGATACATGATTTTCAAGCAGAAGCACGGGTCGATCCGACCATGAGCGGAATGGCAGCGACTGTTACCGAAAATCAGGATTTGCTAGATATCACAGCCTATTTCGCAAGCCAGAAGCAAATGAAAGGTGAAGGCGGTGGCAGTTCTGCGGGCAAGAAACTCTACCTTGAGGGAAACGATGCCAGCGGTGTTTACGGTTGCGTCAATTGTCATGGCGAAAATGGCAAGGGAAAATCAGCCGCCAATGCGATGTTTCCGGTTATCGGAGGTCAACACAAAGATTATATAGTCAAGCAATTGACCGACTTCAACTCGGGTGAGCGCAAGAACGATCCTGCCGGCATGATGGGTACGCTTGCAAAATTAATGACCAGTGAAGAGATTTCGGCAGTTGCAGAGTATCTCTCTGGAATGTAAAGACCAGCCTGGGGCACTTTTAAGAATAATAAAAGTGGAGCCAACATTAATCGGAAAGAAAAGAGGCGCAATTCGCGCCTCTTTTCAATTTGAGTTCCCCGAATATCCCGTTCAAATTGATTATTGAATTCTGCCGGCGTGGCAACAGAATAACGCTCGTGTTAAGCTCAGACAATTCAGAAATCAAATCGGATTATGCCTGTATCCATTAAATCTCCAGCAGATATTGAAAAAATGCGGGTTGCTGGGCGGCTCACTAGCGAGGTACTGGACTACATCGGCCCCTATGTCAAAGCCGGTGTTACTACCAACGAACTTGACAGGCTCTGCCACAACCTGATTGTCAACATACAGCATGGAATTCCCGCGCCGCTGAACTACGCCCCTAGCGGCCACAAGCCGTATCCCAAGTCAATTTGCACTTCAATTAACCATCAGATTTGTCATGGTGTTCCGAGTGACAAAGCGCTGAGAAACGGGGATATTGTTAATCTCGATATTACCGTTATCAAGGACGGCGTTCATGGAGACAGCAGTCGCATGTTTTACGTCGGTGAACCGTCGATTCAGGCCAGACGTCTATGCGAGGTAACCTTCCAGGCATTGTGGCGGGGCATCCGCGTCGTCAAACCGGGCGCGTATCTGGGCGACATCGGTCATGCAATTCAGAGCTATGTCGAGCCTTTGGGATACAGCGTGGTAAGGGAATTTTGCGGACACGGCATCGGCAGAAATTTTCATGAAGAGCCTCAAGTTTTGCATTACGGACGTCCCAAAACCGGCTTGAAGCTCGAAGTTGGCATGACCTTTACTATCGAGCCGATGATCAATGCGGGCAAGGCGGCCATAAAGCAGCTCGGTGATGGTTGGACCGTGGTAACAAAGGATCATAGCCTGTCGGCACAATATGAACATACTCTGCTCGTGACAGAATCCGGCTATGAAGTACTGACGGTCTCCGATGGCTCACCGCCTCCCCCTTCACAGTAGTGAAACAAGTGATCTGCGCACGCAATTGCGCAATGATCGGTCCGACGTCGAGCAACGCTTCTTGCAACACGGCAAGGCCGCGCGCACGCTGGGTCAACTTAGCCGGTTAACTGACAGTTATCTCCGCCATGTCTGGCAAAGACTGCAAATGCCGAAGCAAATTGCGCTGGTGGCAGTGGGCGGCTACGGTCGGGGCGAACTGTATCCAAACTCCGATATCGATTTGCTGATTTTGCTGGACGTCGACCCGAATGACCTTCTGCAACTCAAGCTACAGGAACTCATCCGCGAATTGTGGGACATCGGCATGGATGTAGGCCATAGCGTGCGCACGTTGGAGCAATGTCTAGTTGAATCTTCTGACATTACTGTGCTGACCAACTTGCTGGAGGCACGCAGAATAACCGGCAATGCCAGGCTATTTGGCGAACTCCGGATTGCCCTAGATACACAACTTGATCCATGCCTTTTTTATACTGCGAAGCTCCATGAACAGCAGCGGCGACATGCGCGATTCATGGAGTCCGATTTCAACCTTGAACCAAACCTGAAGGAAAGCCCTGGAGGCCTTCGCGATCTGCAAACGATATCATGGATATGTCACGCCGCAGGTCTGGGGACCGACTGGAGCGACAGGGCCGTCGCCGGTTTAATCAGCGAGACTGAAGCGCGAAAATTAAAACGCCACCACACACTGCTGCAGACGCTAAGAATTCGTCTGCACTACCTGTCCGGTCGCCGGGAAGATCGTCTGGTATTCGATTTTCAGGCGCAACTTGCCGAACAAATGGGTATTCCCGTGTCGACCAACAGGCGCGCCAGCGAACAATTGATGCAGCGCTATTACCAGACCAAACTGGCGGTACGACAATTCAACACGATACTGCTGCAACATCTGCACGACTATCTTTTTAAGGCAGTCCCCAAGGAGCATGCGCTCAACGAACGGTATGTCAGCAAGGGAACGCTACTCGAAATTCGCGATGAAAGATTGTTTGAGCTTGTCCCTGAATCTATTTTCGAACTATTCCTGCTGTTACAACAACACACAGAGCTGACTGACGTAAGCGCAAAAACTCTGCGCGCATTGTGGCGCGCCAGGAAACAAATCGACTCGTCCTTCCGCCGCAATCCTGTCAACCGGCAGAATTTCATGAAAATAATGCGCCAGCCTCAGGGCATCGTACATGCCCTCCGGCGCATGAATCAATACGGTATTTTGGGTCGTTATATACCGTCTTTCGGGCGTATTGTGGGGCAAATGCAATATGACCTGTTTCACGTGTATACGGTGGACGAACATACCATGATGGTGGTGCGGAACCTGCGTCGTTTTGCCGTACCGTCGTTTGCTCACGAATTCCCGTTGTGTAGCAGACTGATAGGAGAGTTCGACCGTCCTGAAGTCTTGTATCTGGCCGGTTTGTTTCACGACATCGCCAAAGGTCGAGGCGGCGATCACTCGCAATTGGGAAAACGCGACGCGCGTCACTTTTGTGTTCAACATGCTTTAAGTAAGGAAGATACCGACTTGCTCGTTTGGTTGGTTGAACACCATCTCAGCCTATCCGCCACAGCGCAAAAGCAGGACTTGTCCGATCCGGAGGTCATCGCAAGCTTTGCCGCTCAGATCAAGAATCAACGATATCTGGTAGCGCTGTACCTGTTGACCGTAGCCGACGTGCGCGGTACCAGCCCTAAGGTGTGGAATGCCTGGAAGGCCAAGTTGATCGAGGACCTGTTCAAGCAGACCGGACGTTTCATTAGCGACGGTGTGGTGGAAAACAAGTTGGGTGCCGTCCGTGAAGAAGCAGCCAGCATACTCAATCTTTATGCTATTCCGACGGATACCTACGAACTGTTTTGGTCACGGCTCGACGAAAGCTATTTCATGGATCACGAGCCTCACGAGATTGCCTGGCACTGCCGTCTGCTCGCTTTCAACATTAACCCAGCGTCAGTTGTCGTCAAGACCCGTCTGAGTCGTACCGGAGAAGGATTACAGGTACTGGTCTATTGCCCTGACCAGAAGTCCCTGTTTTCGCGCATCTGCGATTTTTTTGCGCGCATGAGTTTTACCATTGTTGAAGCCAAGATCCACTCCACTCGTCACGGCTACGCGCTGAACAGTTTTCAGGTCATGGCGGCAAAGCGCACGGATACTGTCTATCGTGACCTGATGACCTATATCGAGTTTGAACTGACTCAACAAATCACTCAGCAAAAGGTGACCTTGCATGACGTTTCAGGACGCGTAAGCCGTCAGATGAAAATGTTCCCGATCAGTACGACAGTCGAGATCAGTCGTGACCGTAAAGGGCTGTATATTTTAACCATGGTCGCGGGTGACCGTCCGGGTTTGCTGGCTCGCATCGCACGCGTTCTGGATCAGCAGGAAATAAAATTGCATCGTGCCAAAATAAACACTTTGGGGAGCCGGGCCGAAGACGTCTTCTGGATAAGCGGTGCGGCACTCACCCAAGCAAAACCTCTGGAAAGCCTCTGTGACGACCTGCGCGACATATGATTCTCGCGCAGCCGCAAACGATACTCCTGTTCAGCCCCGGCAACTGCATCAATTTCGCTGCTCAGCCGGGTCCGATTCGCCTAGTCGAGATGTACTAGCGCGTATCGGTCTCCGCCCTCACCAACTTTATTGTCTCTGCCCTCACCAACCTCAATTCATGTTTGACAGGTGTTGCCGCTGCCATGACACGGGAGGCGTGAACATCAGTTTCGTATGAGCTTTGTACCGGAGCGATCTTTGCCGCATCCGGGGACGACGGCGATAGTGCAACAACAGCAAGCAGGGCTGCCAAAATAGAACCCTTTGCGACCCCGCGGCTAGGCTTGCTATAAATCAATTGCGGCTGCTGTCTGCGCTCGAACGCGGGCCCAGTGTCGCCATTCGAACGAACTGTTGACCCGGAGTCGTCAGACGACTTCGGTAGTCTCATCTTCTTAGCCATTTTCGAGTTCGGCAGCGATCTCATATTTACGGTATTGTCACAGTTGGCGGCGTGCGATCCGAATGCCTCAACTTCGATTGCGTTGCCACTGTTCTGCATGTCCTGCATGAA
>JBARHR010000252.1:0-3376 GCA_049799335.1 Gallionella sp.
ACCGCGGCGCAAACCAAGGCCATCGTGGATCAGGCTGTTGCCGAGGCAAAAAATCAGCTGCTGGCAGATCAGGCTGCAGAAAAAGCCAAACAGGAAGCTGAAGCCGCCGCGCAAGCCGAAGAAAAACGCCAGAAAATGGAAGCAGTAGCACAAGCAAAGAAAGAACTGTTGGCGGAACAAAAAGCGGCGGCAGCCAAGACCTCCGCCGCAAAAGCCAAGGCGAGTGCAGATAGCGGCCGTTCCGTTCCTCCACCTCCGCCACCTGCAGCGATGAGAAAGGCCGTATGTACGATATGCGGTGTGGTTACAGCGATCAACGAGGTGGAGACTGAAGGCAAGGGATCTGGCGTCGGCGTGGTGGCCGGTGGTGTGGTTGGTGGTCTGCTTGGCAATCAGGTCGGTCAGGGAACCGGGCGTGATTTGGCTACGATCGCCGGTGCAATCGGCGGCGCGATCGCCGGCAACAAGATCGAGAAGAAATCCAGGAAAGTCATGACTTACGACATCAAGGTGAAAATGGATACGGGCGAGGAAATTGTCATGCATCAAGAGACTGCACCCAGTCTCGCAATTGGCGACAAGGTCAAGGTCCAGAACGATACCCTTGTAAAACAATAGAATCAGATTCTCCGCTTTACGGCCTCGGATCAGGCAATGCATCATGGAGATGCATTGCCTTTTTTCTTCTACGGGTGGCGGAAGCTAAATCGCCTATTCCACACACAATGTCTGCGTGGGATAGGCAAGTTCGATTGCTTGCTGCGCCAATGCAGCAAGGACCTCCAGGTTAATCGCCTGCAGACTTTCCATATATTTATTGTGTCCGCGCAGAGAACACAGTAGACGAAGAAATAACGTCTGCCACGGCCCCGGAAACTCATGCATGTCTGCTGCTGCGCTTCGCACGGGCTATTCGCCAGCGGTGATGAATTTGCAATAGGTTTCGCGCACAAACAAAGAGCCGAGAAATCCAACCAGCGAAAATCCGGCGAGTATTGCGATACCTGCCCGATAATCGCCAATTCCCATTGTTTGTGCTGCCTGCCCTTGACGCGCCAGATCAATGGCCCACCCCACCAGCGGTTGCATGATCGCGGTACCAAGGAACGCGCCGAGGTTGACCACGCTGGTTGCCATGCCGGACAGGGCAGGCGGATTGACCTCTTTCGCGCAGGCCCAGCTTAGCGTGAAACTGGAAGCGCTCAACCCCATAAGCAAAAACAGCGCATAGCCTGACAAGGTACCGAGCGGCAGGCCAAGCAGCATCGGCAACCAGCATAAACAATAAACCAGTGCAGCCAGGCTCATTACCGGCGTACGCTTTCCAATGCGATCAGAGATCTTGCCGATCAGAAAAGCGCCGATAGCGAAGCCGCCCAATAGCAAGGTCGTGTGGCTGGCGGCTGCGGATCGCTCCATGCCGTAGACATCTCGCAGGAACGGTAACGCCCATAAGCCGGCAAAAGCAAACAGCGAACCCGCCAGGCCCATGTTTATCCAAAGTCCCGGCCAGGTCGCACGATTCTTTAACACGATTTTCAGCCCGTCGTACCAGTGGCCACTATGTGCGGGATGCGCTTCCAACCCATCCAGTTCGCGCAGACTGGGCAACCCGACTTTGCCGGGATTATCGCGAACCCAGATCCAGGCCGCCAACGCCAGCACCAGGGAAAATACCCCAACGGTCACGAATGCGGTCCGCCAGGAAATATAAGTAAGCACCCAGGCGAGTGGTGCTGCCGCCAGCAAAGATCCGGTATTGCCAATCAGTATCGTGGCACCGGTCATGGTCGCAAAATGGCGATCGTGGAACCACGCGGCGTTGAGCTTTAACATCGCAATGAACGTCACCGATACGCCCAGACCCACGAACAGGCGTCCAACGGATGCCGCGGTGAGGGTGTCCGCCAATCCAAACATTATTGAGCCGATACCTGCAATAACGCCACCGATCGCCACCACCCTGCGCGGACCCAGGGTGTCGACCATCACGCCGGTGGGAATCTGCATTACTGTGTATACATAGAAATAGGTTGCCGCCAGTCCTCCCAACGCGGCGGCGCTGGCATTAAACGTTTGTTGCAGATCGGACGAAATCGCCGCAGGGGCGAATCGGTGGAAGAACGACAGCACGTATGCGAGTCCGACGATGATGAATGCGCTCCAGCGCAAGCGAACAAGCTGGCTATGCTGGTGAGCAGTCAACATGGGGAGATCCTGTGTGCTGGCTGATTTTTCTTCACGCTATTTGGGCCAATAGTCTGTTGCGATGGGGTTGCCCAGATCGGCGTCTATCAGGCGTCGACGCACTTCAAGCAAGCGCGCGATCAGTTCGGGTTCATGCTGTTCATAGGCGCCGGCATCGGGTATCCGCTTCACCACAACACCGAGCAGTTCGGTGATGGCATTGCCGATGGAATTCTGGCTGATGGTAACGATCAGCTTGCCGGTGTCATTGCGATAGATTATCTGCTTGAACGCCGGCTGCCAGCGTATCGCATTCGCGTATTTCGCATCGACTATGCACAAATCCCGAACTTTCTTTGCGGTCTTCATGAAATCGTTGTTGAATAGCAACACGCTTTCGACCACCTCCGGAAATGACAGATCGGGCAACATCGGCGCATTGTGCGTGGAAACCTGCGAAAAAAACGTCCGGTAAAAATCGATGAAACCTTTCAGTATCTCGTCATACTCCTTCCAAAAATGCACGTTCCTGAGCGCCGCGGTACCTCCGGCTATTTCCCAGCTCGGCAGACCCTGGGGATATCCGGTCAGGCTCAGACGGGCATCGGCTTCACTGGCCGGGCGAAGTATTTTCAGATCGAGCGCGCTGTCGAAAAACTCGCGGTAAACATCGCGCATATACTCCTGAAACAAGCTGTGCTGTCCGCCGTCAGTCAAGTTGGGATTATTTGCATCGGCGGGTTGGGCATTGCGCAACTGTTCCTGCGGGAATACCACAAAGTGGTTGTGCAGCATGCGGATGCTGGGTACACCGGGTGAAGTCAATGGCCAGGTTGCATCGAGACTGGCCTCACCGGCGAGGACCAGCGCGGCATCGGGATCGGGGTATTGCTCCAGCATGTAGTCGATGATGATCTGGTTCATCCGGTTCCACACGTGCTTGACGTTTTCCGCAACCTGCGAGCGACGCACCGGGCGTCCCAGCGGATTGAGTATCGTTTTTGAGGTGTTGTAGATAATCGAACAATCGAATTCGGGACTGTGGCCCAGTGCTTTGCGATACAGCAGCAAGTTCTCCTCGTTGACCAGCAAACGGTTATTGTTCACCAGGTAGTTAAGATTCTCGGTACTGTTGAAAAACTAGTTGTGTTTCATGCCCTCGGGAACATCAAGCGGTATCGGCCTGAAC
>JBARHR010000253.1:0-1773 GCA_049799335.1 Gallionella sp.
GAGCAGTTGCACGATCAGTTACCGGCGCTGGGCTTCTACGCGGTACGCAGAACGGTCGAAGACGAATTGGGTGCCCCATTGACGATGATGTTTGCATCGTTCAGTGAAACACCCCTGGCCGCTGCTACTATTGCACAAGTGCATGAGGCGACACTTCAGGACGGGCGTCACGTGGCCGTGAAGGTGCAGCGGCCCGGCCTGGAAAACATGATTTCCACGGATATCGCTGCATTGACCTGTCTGGTAGCACTCGGAGAAAGACTTTTTCCGCGTCTGCGCGCCCTTGATCTCCCTGTACTTGTGAGTGAATTTGCCGACAGCTTGAACCGCGAAACCGATTTCAATCACGAAGCTCGTTCAATCGTGCTCTTTCGTACCGCGCTTGCAAATATCCCCGACCTCTGGATTCCGGCTGTTGTGACTGAGTGTTCGAGCGAAAACGTGCTTACGATGGAATTTTCTGATGGTGAACGGGTGGATCTCTACGCCAGGCAGCACCCGGAGGAGATGCCGCGCTTGATCAACACCCTGGTACGATTGACGCTGCAAACAATATTCGAAGAGGGGTTGTTCCACGCCGACCCGCATCCCGGCAACGTGCTGGTTCTGCCCGACGGGCGGCTTTCCCTGCTCGATTTCGGCATGACGGGCGAGCTTGATGAACCGATGCGCGAATCGCTGTCACTCCTGCTTGAAGCAGTAGTCAAAGGCGATGCGCGGGCCGCCACCGATTCTTATCTTGAAATGGCGCCCCAGGGGAGCGAAAAAGTCAACCGTGCTGCGCTGCTGCTGGACATAAAGGCGGTTCTCTATGACATACACCGGAGCGATCTGGCGGAGGTTTCTATCGGGGATTCGTTCGATTCGCTGCTGCGTGCCGGAAGCCGGCACGGGGTTCACAATCCAGGAGAGTTTTTTCTGCTGACGCGTACGTTCGTCATCCTGGAGTCCATGATACGCGAACTTGACCCGGACCATGATTACCTGAAATCTTTTCGTGAAGAGATATCCCGCCTGACCGAGAAGCACTTTTCGCTGGAACGGATAAAGGAGAAGACCGGTAAACTGGCACGTGAAATGGAACGTCTGATAAATGATGCGCCCGGCGACACGCGCCGCATCCTGCGGCGTATCGCCGAAGGAAATCTGGGCCGCCTGCAGGCTCCGGCTATAGAGGCCCTGGGAGGCCGCATCAGCCGCAACCTTGAGCGGCTCACCGTTGCCATGGCTTCCGCGGCACTCGTGATCGGCGGTGCCATGATGGCAGATTCTCCGCTTCCCGGCTGGCATCATATTCTCGGAGAATCAATGGTGTACGCCGGGATTTTAGGCTCGTTTATTGTCTGGTTCGGTACAATTCGTCGTGACCAGGGACGTGGACGTGGACGACGCTGAAGGGATCACATCCATAAGGTGCGAAGAGTAAATGGAGATACTCATGAAACACACTGTTACAACGGTAAAAACACCGACCAGAATATCGACCCCCAACAAGACCGGGGTGGGGCAATCACTCAAAGATTCAGAGCTGCGATACCGCCGACTCTTTGAAACAGCCCAGGACGGCATATTGATTCTGAATGCCAGGACAGGATCGATCAGCGACGTCAACCCGTTTCTGATCGATATGCTGGGCTACTCGCGGGAAGAGTTTGTGGAAAAGAAACTTTGGGAAGTCGGTGCGTTCAAGGATATCGAGGCCAGCAGGAATTCGTTCCATGCGTTGCAGAAGCAAGAGTTTATCCGCTACGAGGACCTGCCGCTCAAGACGAG
>JBARHR010000254.1:0-23214 GCA_049799335.1 Gallionella sp.
GATGGATATCGAGTCGGTAGTTGGGTGAATACCCAACGAACAACAAAAGACAACCTGTCATCGGAACGCAAAGTAAGGCTGGAGGCCTTTCCAGGTTGGGTTTGGGATGCGATTTCAGAGCAGTGGGAAAAAGGATTTCGCCATCTCAAGCAATTCGCGGAGCAGGAAGGTCATACCTCGGTTCATAGGTTATACAAAACGTCAGATGGATACCGACTTGGAAACTGGGTCAGTAACCAACGAAGAAGAGAAGACAGCATGTCACCTGAGCGCAAAGCACTGCTGGAAGCTTTGCCCGGTTGGGTTTGGCAAGTAAGCAAAAATAAAACTCTTGATATATGAGGCCACTTTAATGCGCGTTTATCACCTTTCTGATGCTTCGTTTGCTTTAAACAATATCGCGCTTCGGCGAATCAAAATTTCAAGAATTAAAGGGGTCGTGTTCGAATTAAATTGCCAGCTTGAATCAAAGGGGTCGTGTTCGAATTGCTTTTCTAACCCAATACAGTTTTCGCCAGCATCGCCGGTGATAAAACAGAAACACCCTGAATTGTTTTCCCGTAGAGCTGGCCGAAATGAGTGAGGGTCGCCAGTGACTAGTAAGTCGCAGTGGTGGTGGACGGCGGCAGCAAGTAACGGCCTGTCCTTCTCTGGCAGATTCACCGTATCCGGCGGCAGCGAATTGCCGGCACTCATGCCGCTGGCATTGATCCGGTCAGACATCGCATTCAGCACGGGAAGGCAGCTCGGTGTTTTTGCGGCCAGATTACGCCGCGCCTCCTCGAATACATAAGCATCTGCCCATAGTTTATGTCCAGTGGCCTCGGTGAGAGCGAGCATTTTTCTTACCGCGCCATCAGCCCGGGCTGCCGAAAAAGGGGTGATTGCGTCCAGAAAAATCCGCACTGCGTTAGTGCGACTTGGTTTGTCTGATCAGCACGGTGGCCAGCTCGGCCTCAGCCTCTGCAAATTTGAATAAGAGTTCGAACTGCTTTGCGGCTAATGATAATCCTCTTCACGCTGATGCCGCACTGCAAGGATGGTCACCGTCTTCACATCTTCGATCTCAAACAGGGTGACATAACCTGCGCTGCCAAAGGGGATGAGCAGTTCGCGCAGGAATGGACTGGCTGCGCCACCTTCTGCCTTGCGGCAGGAGAAAGGGAATAATGCCAGGAATTCGATGCCTTTGGCAATGGCTGCCTTGGCATGGCGTGCGGCAGTAGTGTCTTGTTCCACCAGGAAGTCGAATAGCCGCAGCAGGTCTTGTTCGGCTCCTTCGGTGAAACGGACGGAGTAGGTCATTTTCCGCGAGTGGTTCGAACCCGTGTTTTCTTCGTTGGCGATTTAACGGAAGCTTTTTCAAGTCGCGCGGCAAGTTTTCGTAGCACCTGGCCAGCAGGCACGTATTCGTCATTTTGTTTGGCGGTCTCGCGCGAAGCCAATCCGCGCGCGATGAAGGTTTGCTGGGCGCGACGCAATTCCACGTTACGGCGCAACGCATCCTCCACAAAACCGGACAGGGTTTCGCCCGGTCGCAATATTTCTTCGGCGGCTTGCCTCAGTTCAGGATGCACACGCAGTGCGGGCATGGTTGCAGTTTTCATGGGCTATCTCTTGTAATGCATTTGTGATGCACATCTTAGCGGCTAATCGGGACGGCATCAAATAAAAAGTCATCTGTTGGCAGAGGAGAGTCGAAAGTGAGAGTCGAAAGGGGTTGGGTTCGGATTTGCGACCACTGTGGCATGGTTCACCACTCGTAGCTGTAATTATAGGTCGCCGCTGCTAGAACACGACTACCGCAATTTTCCGTTGCTTGGCATTGCGTGCAAACACGTCATCCAGCGTGGCCATACGTTTTACATTGGCCTGCAACGCACTTGTCAGGTGCAACGCATCGCCCGCGCGCAAACCCGTGGCGGCGTCCAGGGCTAAAAACGCTGCTTTGTGAAACAGGTCCGCATCGGGTGATAACAACGTCAGGTCATTGGTGCATAAGCGTTGCAAATTTTGCCAGGCGACTTGCGCTTCTACCGTCGTGATTTGTCCGGTGCGCTGTTTGATTCCCAAGGCTCTGGCGAATTCGGTTACGCACCACACTGATGAAACGAGCTTGTCTTTGCTCTTGGCGTACCAGCGGGACACGTCTTCGCTTTTCGGCTCGCTTACAAACAGCGCAACCAGTACGCTGGTGTCGACGTAACACACCATTAGTAACGCGCTCCGCTACGCAGTTCGTCCATTGCGGAGGTGCCCATCTTCATGGTTTGTCGAGTTTGCGCTAGCTCGGTAGAGAATGCTTTGCGATCCCATGCTTCAGCGCGAATCGTCATTGCGCCGTCAGTCGTCAAGCTGGCTTGAACCGTGTCGCCTTCCTTTAGTCCGGTACGCCGAATGTATTCCGCTGGTATGCGCACCGCTAAACTGTTACCCCACTTGGCTATATGCAGATTCATGATTGCTCCTCTATGGATACACGTTGATGTATATCCATTGTAGGCATAATTTGCTGGTGCGCAAGCTGACTGTATTTTGAATTCGCCATTGAAAATCCTTGATTCCCTCGTCTTTGGGAAAAGGGGAAGAAAAATGCCAAAAAAATACGGTCTCATGGGTGAGCATCGCAGTTGATTCCCAGTTATTGTTTGAAGCTCCCGCTCAGGATGTATAGACTGGCGTTTATACATTTCAAACAGGAGTGAAACATGTCTGAAACTGTGCTCGATATTGAGCAGTGGGGCAATAGTCTGGGTGTGCGTTTGCCCGTAGCAGTGGCAAGAGCGGCACATTTGCATGTTGATCAGCGAGTGCGTATTTCGGGCGAGGGTGATCGGGTCGTGATTAAACCGTTTGTGGATGTTTGCCTGACGTTGGAGCAGCGTGTTGCGGCTAATGACGTCAAACGGCTCGGCGGCGGGTAGATGGCTGCAACGCAAACGCCGGGTGCCGGAACGGCAGGAGATCATCTGGATCGATTGCAATCCGCAAGCCGGATGAGGCAAAATTATTCTGTGAATAAACAATGAATCTCATGCGACTCTCCGTCAATCTACTTCACCGCGATTTACGCGCCGGGGAGTGGCGGGTGTTGTTGATCGCACTGGTTCTGGCGGTGGGCAGTCTCGCAACGGTGGGCTTATTTGCAGATCGTGTGCAAGAAGGGTTGAAGCAGCAGGGACAGAGCCTGATCGGTGCGGATTTGCGCATCACTTCAACGCGCCCATTTTCTCCCGATTACCGGGAACTGGCGATTGAGCGCAAGCTGCAGACAGTGCAGAGCCTGACTTTCGCAAGCATGGTGTCACACGGCGAGCAAGTGTTGCTAAGCGAGATTCAGGCCGTTGAAACCGGGTATCCGCTACGCGGCAAGATCGTGATAGACGGCGGCGGCGAGCACGTGGCGAGCGGCATACCAGCGCCTGGCAGCGTGTGGGTGGATGGGCGGTTGTTGCGTCGTCTCGGCGTGAAGGTGGGCGACACGGTAATCATCGGCGCGGGGCGTTTTGTGGTAGCGGCGCGGATAGCCAAGGATATCGATCAGTCAATTGGATTTTCCAGTTTTGCGCCGCGTGTGCTGATGAACAATGGCGACCTGGCATCGACCGGGCTGGTGCAGGAGGGAAGCCGCATTTCCTATCGGCTGATGATCGCAGGCGATGCGAAAGCGCTGCAGTCAGTGCGCGCGGCGCTCTCGGAAAAGCTGTCAGGTAACGAGAAGATTGAGGATGTGCGTGATGCGCGGCCCGAGATACGCAAGGCGCTTGAGCGGGCGGAGAATTTTCTCGGTCTTGCTGCGCTTACCGCAGCTATCCTCGCCGGTGCCGCGATTTCGCTGGCGTCCCGGCGATTCATGGAACGCCATCTCGACGGATGTGCAGTGATGCGTTGTCTGGGCGCGCAGCAGCATCAGGTATTGCTGCTTTTTCTCTACCAATTCATTTTGCTTGGCGTGGTTGCGGTAGTTGCAGGCGGGTTGTTGGGATATTTGACTCAGGCGCTGCTGGTTTCCGGCATCGCATCGATGCGTGATGCAAGCCTTCCTCAGCCGGGTCTTCTACCAGCGCTCAAGGCAGGGATCAGCGGCTTCGCATTATTGATCGGGTTTGCTTTCCTGCCGCTGCTGCAGTTACGCAAAGTGAGTCCGCTGCGCGTGTTGCGCCGCGAAATTGGCATGCCGGAAGCGAGCCGCTGGCTGATATACGGGTTGGCGGCGGTTGTTTTGGCGATGCTGTTTATCTGGCATGGTGGATCACTGAAATTGGGATTGGTGGTGCTCGGCGGACTGCTATCGGGACTTGTTGTATTTGGCGGGTTTGCCTGGCTGCTGCTGCGGGGTTTGGGGCGATACGGATACATGTTTCGCCGCCAATGGCGGCATGCATTTAACAATCTCGCGCGTCACGCGCGCAACGCGGCAGTTCAGGTGGTCGCTCTCAGTCTTGGCGGAATGGCTTTGCTGCTGCTGACATTGGTGCGCACCGACCTGCTGGCAAGTTGGCAGGGAAGTCTGCCGTTCGACGCGCCAAATCGTTTTCTGGTCAACGTCCAGCCCGATCAAATTGAGCCCGTCAGGAATTTTTTTTCCCGGGAACAGCTAATTCCGCCGGAGTTTCTGCCTATGGTGCGCGGCAGACTGGTGGAGATCAATCATCTTCCGGTCAATGCCGACCATTTTGCGGAACAGCGAGCACGGAATCTGGTCGAGCGGGAGTTTAACCTTTCCTATATGCAGGGCTTGCCGAGCTGGAACGAACTGGTGAGCGGCCAATGGTGGCGTGCGGGAGAAGGCGGGCAGTTGTCGGTTGAAGAGGGAATCGCCCAGACACTGGGTATACAGCTGGGCGATTTACTCACATACGATGTGGCTGGAAGTCGTTTTACGGGGAGCGTTTCCAGTCTGCGCAAGGTGCAGTGGGATTCCATGAAAGTGAATTTCTTTGTCATTGCCACGCCGGATTTACTCAGCGAGTTTCCAACCTCCTATCTCAGCAGTTTTTATCTGCCAGCCGCCAAGGTTCGTGCGGGCGACGCACTGTCACGTGAATTTCCCAACCTGCTGGTGATCGATACCGGGGAAGTTATCGCTCAGGTTCGCGGCATCATGGATCAGCTTGCCCAGACCGCCAGTGCCGTGTTCCTGTTTACCGTGCTCACCGGTTTCGTAGTGTTGTATGCGGCACTGCTCTCGACGCACGATGAACGCCGTCATGAAGCGGTTATCTTGCGTACCCTGGGGGCTAACAGCCGGTATCTTCGCCGCTTGCACTTGGCTGAATTTGCGGTGCTCGGAGGCCTGAGTGGGCTGTTCGCCTCGGTCGGTGCCGTTCTGCTGGGTTGGGTGTTGGCACGCTTTGTACTGGAAATTCCGTATCAATCAGGTGCAGAGATTTGGCCGATAGGTTTGTTGGGAGGCATGTCCACAGTGGTATTTGCCGGCTGGATGGGTACCCGCAGCTTGAGCAAAATGCCGCCGCTGGCTATTTTACGGGAGTAACGCGTGATGGAGGGATACCTATGTATATGTTGCGGACGGCATTAAGTTTGAGCTTGCTATTGGCTGTAGCAGGTTGTAGCGGCGATATGGCCAAGCGTACCGCCTATGAAACGTTGCAAAACGTTCATCAGCAGGAATGTCTGAAAGGCGCCGCCGATAACTGCGATAAGCGCGAAAGCTACGATGACTATCTGCGCAAGCGCAAGGCGCTGGAAAGCAGCGAATAGCAGCGCACCAATGCGGGTTGAGTGTCACGCTGCATTGGTGGTAGAATGCGCGCCGCTTCGGGATGACCCGGGGCAATTTCCCGTTCGCACAAGTTGGGGTGCTCATTATTGAGTCAAGCTAGCGTACGGTAGTTGATAACCCTTAACAATTGGAGTAGACATGGCTGTAACTATGCGTCAAATGCTGGAGGCTGGAGTTCACTTCGGTCACCAGACCCGTTTCTGGAATCCCAAGATGGCACCGTACATCTTCGGTCACCGCAACAAGATCCACATCATCAACCTCGAAAAAACCGTCGCGATGTTCTCGGAAGCCGAGAAATTTGTGCGCAAATTGTCTGCCAAGAAAGGCACGATACTGTTTGTTGCAACGAAGCGTCAGGCACGCGACATTCTTCAGGAAGAGGCGGTTCGTTCGGATTCGCCGTTCGTCAATCATCGTTGGTTGGGCGGTATGCTGACCAACTACAAGACGGTTCAGGAATCCATTAAGCGTCTGCGCGAACTTGAACAGCTGACTGCCGAAGGCGCGTCGGAGAAAATATCCAAGAAGGAAGCGCTGATGATGAAGCGCGAGCTGGAAAAACTGGATCGCAGTCTGGGCGGTATAAAGGACATGACCGGATTGCCAAGCGCGTTGTTTGTGATCGATGTCGGTTACCAGAAAGGCGCGATCGTCGAGGCGCAGAAACTGGGTATTCCGGTGATTGGTATCGTGGATACCAACAATTCGCCGCTTGGCGTTGACTATATCATTCCCGGCAACGACGATTCCACTCAGGCGATCCGCCTGTACGCACGCGGCATTGCAGATGCTGTTCTGGAGGGCCGTGCGCAAGCATTGAATGAGCTGGTTGAGCAAGTTGCCGAACAGGCCACCGAGCAAGCACCAGAGCAGGCCGCCTGAACTAAAGCACGGCGCATAAAAGGGGCGCGAGCCCCTTTTTTTATAGTTGATCATTTGTTTACCTGAGCCATCATGCCTGACAACCTTAGAAGCAAAACCGTTACCCAGGGCGTACAGCGATCACCAAATCGCGCAATGCTGCGTGCGGTCGGGTTTGGTGACAAGGATTTCGACAAGCCTATCGTAGGTGTGGCGAACGCGCACAGTACCATCACCCCGTGCAACAAGGGTATTGGCGCACTCGCTGACCGAGCCGAGGCGGCGTTAAAAAAAGCCGGTGCCATGCCGCAAACGTTCGGCACGATCACGATTTCCGATGGTATTTCTATGGGTACCGAAGGGATGAAGTTTTCGCTGGTGTCGCGCGAGGTGATCGCGGATTCCATCGAGACGGTGTGCAGCGGCCAGAGTATGGACGGTCTGCTGGCTATTGGCGGATGCGACAAGAACATGCCGGGCGCGATGATCGCAATAGCGCGGATGAACATTCCGTCGATCTTTGTTTACGGCGGGACGATCAAGCCCGGACACTACAAGGATCGCGATCTGACTATCGTCAGTGCGTTCGAGGCAGTCGGCCAATACACGGCGAACAGGATCAACGAAAAGGAGTTGCTGGAAATTGAGCGCCATGCCTGTCCCGGCGCCGGTTCCTGCGGCGGTATGTACACCGCAAACACCATGTCGTCGGTCATCGAGGCGATGGGTTTGAGTCTGATGTATTCCTCGACTATGGCAGCAGAAGACTTGGAAAAGGCGGAGAGCACCGCCAAATCCGCAGAAGTGCTGGTGAATGCGATCAAGAAGCAAATCCTGCCCAGTCAGCTATTGACACGCAAGGCGTTCGAAAATGCAATTACTGTCGCCATGGCGGTAGGCGGCTCTACCAACGCGGTGCTGCATTTGCTGGCCATCGCCCATGCTGCGAAGGTCACGCTGACAATAGACGACTTCGAAGTAATCCGCGCACGGGTGCCGGTGTTATGCGATCTGAAGCCGTCAGGTCAATATGTCGCGACTGATCTGCATCGGGCCGGTGGCATACCGCAGGTGATGAAAATGCTGCTGGTGAATGGATTGCTCCACGGCGATGCTCTTACCATTACCGGGCAGACGATAGCGGAGGTGCTGGCCGACGTGCCGGATACACCTCCTGAGAATCAGGACGTCATTCGTTCATGGGACGACCCGGTATACAGGCAGGGGCACCTGGCGATATTGAAGGGGAATCTCGCGACCGAAGGTGCTGTTGCCAAGATTACCGGAATCAAGCTGGCAAAGATTACCGGTCCGGCGAGGGTGTTTGAATCGGAAGAGGCATGCATGGAAGCTATTCTGGCCAGCAAGATCAATGCGGGTGACGTGATCATCATACGATATGAGGGTCCCAAAGGTGGTCCAGGTATGCGCGAAATGTTGTCTCCTACGTCAGCAATTATTGGCGCAGGTCTGGGCGACTCGGTGGGATTGATAACCGACGGTCGATTTTCCGGGGGTACCTACGGCATGGTGGTAGGCCACGTTGCGCCTGAAGCTGCTGTGGGCGGTAACATCGCTCTGGTTGAAGAAGGCGATTCGATCACTATCGATGCCGACGCGCGATTACTGCAACTGAACGTGGATGATAACGAACTCAAGCGCCGGCGTGTCAAATGGCAGCCGCCGGAGCCGCGCTATACCCGCGGGGTTCTGGCCAAGTATGCAAAACTGGTGTCGACAGCCAGCAGGGGTGCGGTAACCGATTAGCACGTATTTAGAATATTTTTTTATGGAGTTTTAAGATGGCGGAAATAACTGCAAGTATGGTCAAGGAATTGCGCGAGGCGACCGGTCTCGGCATGATGGAATGTAAAAAAGCGCTGGTTGAAGCCGAAGGCGATTTCAAAATTGCCGAAGAGCAACTGCGCATCAAGAGCGGCGCAAAGGCCAGCAAAGCGGCCTCGCGCGTTACTGCTGAAGGCGTCGTCAGCACCTATATTTCTCCGGATTGCAAGACCGGCGCGGTGGTCGAGGTGAATTGCGAGACCGACTTCGTGGCGAAGAACGATGACTTTGCCGCGTTTGCGAAAAATGCGGCGGAAACCGTCGCGAAAAACAATCCTGCAGATCTTGCAGCGTTGTCAGGCTTGATATTGGCCAACAGTTCAGCGGCTGTGGAAGAAACCCGCAAGGCGCTGGTCATGAAACTTGGCGAAAATATCAGCATACGCAGATTTGAACGCTATGCGACCGGCACCGGCAAATTATCCAGTTATCTGCATGGCAGCAAGATCGGCGTATTGCTGGATTATTCCGGTGGTGACGATGCCATGGGTCGTGATTTGTGCATGCATATTGCAGCGAGCAAGCCGAAATCCGTTGATTCGAGTGGCGTAAACCCTGTAGAGATTGAAACCGAGCGCCGTATTGCCATCGAAAAAGCACGCGAGGCCGGCAAGCCGGAGGCGATGCTGGAAAAGATCGCAGACGGCACGGTGCAGAAGTTCCTCAAGGAAGTGACGCTGTTGGGCCAGGTGTTCGTCAAGGCAGAGGACGGTAAGCAAACCATAGAGCAGTTGCTGAAGAGCAAAAGCGCGACCGTGGCCGCATTTCAGATGTATGTGGTAGGTGAGGGCATCGAAAAGAAAGTTGAAGACTATGCCGCGGAAGTAGCCGCTGCTGTTGCCGCTGCAAAGAGTTAACTTGCCGATGAAAACGCCCGTCTACAAACGCATATTGCTCAAGCTTAGCGGTGAAGCGCTGATGGGCGAGGATAGCTACGGTATCAATCAGGGCGTGATAGATCGTATCGTGGCCGAGATTGCCGAAGTGGTGGGGCTGGGCGTGCAAGTGGCAATTGTGATAGGCGGCGGCAACATCTTCCGCGGCGTGGCCCCGGCAGCCGCCGGAATGGATCGGGCAAACGCTGATTACATGGGAATGCTGGCCACGGTGATGAATTCCATGGCGTTGCAGGATGCGATGACGCGTGCAGGTCTGGAGTGTCGCGTTCAGTCTGCTTTGAATCTGGAACAGGTTGCCGAACCGTTTATTCGCGGCAAGGCGCTGCGTTATCTTGAGGATGGCAAGGTGGTGATATTCGCCGCGGGTATCGGCAGTCCGTTCTTCACCACAGATACCGCGGCAGCGTTACGCGGCGTCGAAATGTCCGCCGAGGTGGTGATCAAGGCCACCAAGGTGGATGGTGTCTATACTGCGGATCCGAAGAAGGACGCCAATGCGATTCGCTATCAGAGCCTGAGTTTTGACGAGGCGATCAGCAAGAACCTCAAGATCATGGACGCGACTGCGTTGACTCTGTGTCGCGATCAGAAGTTGCCGATTATTGTGTTCAGTATATTCAAGCCGGGCGCACTGAAGCGCGTCGTGTTGGGGGAAGGGGAAGGTACCCTGGTTCGCGTAGATTAGCTATGTGTTGACTGATTCTGGAGAAATGTTGTGATAGTTGAAATCAAAAAAACCACAGAAGAAAAAATGCATAAATCACTGGATGCGCTGAAAGCGGATCTGGGCAAGGTACGTACCGGGCGGGCCCACACCGGTCTGCTTGATCATGTCATGGTTGAATATTACGGCAACCCTACGCAGATATCACAAGTGGCCAACGTTACCCTGATTGATGCGCGCACGATAGGCGTGCAACCATGGGAAAAGAATATGGTTGGTCCGGTGGAACGCGCCATTCGCGATGCCGACCTGGGCTTGAACCCCGCCACCAACGGCGACCTGATACGTGTGCCGATGCCGATGTTGACCGAAGAGCGGCGCCGCGATTTGATCAAGGTGATCAAGGTGGAAGGCGAAGGCGCAAAGATTGCAGTACGCAATATTCGTCGGGATGCCAACAATACCCTGAAGGACGCGCTCAAGAGCAAGGAAATCGCCGAGGACGAAGAGCGTCGTACCCAGGATGAAATTCAGAAGTTGACCGATCGATTCGTTGCCGAAATTGACAAGGCACTTGCCGCCAAAGAAGCAGATCTGATGGCGGTTTGATGTGATTTTCAATTGCAGCGCCTTGATACCCGAAATGCGCACGGGCGTCGATGTGCTGCAGGCGAGTCGGCTTTCCAATAGTTAGGGATAGGTAATGGCGTTATTTCAAAGTTCTACCCGCATTATCCCCGACGCACCTGCAGTTCCGCGCCATATTGCCATTATCATGGATGGCAATGGCCGCTGGGCTAAACAGCGCTTCATGCCCCGGGTTGCCGGCCATCAGCGCGGTGTCGAAACATTGCGTGAAGTGGTCAAGGCGTGCCGCCAACTGGGTGTGGGGTATTTGACCGTTTTTGCCTTCAGCAGTGAAAACTGGCGACGTCCGGCTGATGAAGTGTCCTTCCTGATGTCGTTATTCCTGAAAATGCTGGAACGCGAAGTGTCCAGGCTGCACCAGAACAATATCCGCCTGAAAATCATTGGTGACCGCAGCCGGTTCGATGAAAAGCTGATTCAGACGATGCGCGACGCCGAATCGCTCACCGCGGGCAATAGCGCGTTAACGCTTACCGTTGCCGCGAATTATGGCGGGCGCTGGGACGTGATGCAGGCGGTGAAAACCATGATCAGGGAGAAATCTGAACTCGCGCAGACGTTCAGTGAAGAGGATTTGCAGCCCTATCTTTCGATGAGCGACGCGCCCGAACCCGATCTGTTCATACGCACCGGAGGCGAAGAACGCATCAGCAATTTCATGCTGTGGCAATTGGCATATACCGAGTTGTACTTCACCGATGTGCTGTGGCCGTCGTTCGACCGGCAGGAACTTGAAAAGGCGATTTCGTCTTACCAACACCGCGAACGCCGATTTGGGCGTACCAGTGACCAACTGGTCGCGAAACCGTCAGACGGGAATGGAAATGCTTAAATCACGGATAATCACTGCGGTCATATTGCTGGCGATGTTTCTGCTGGCGCTTTTTGTTATGCCCGATTCGGTATGGACCACATTGGTGGTACTGATGGTGCTGCAGGGCGCTGCGGAATGGTCGCGACTGGCCAAGCTTGGTGGTGCCAGAGCGAGCATTTTCTGGTGGTCTACCCTGCTGATCATGCTGCTGATGGTTTGGTCGGACGCTAGTCATAGCCTGGAGCAGCAGGCTATGTTGCATATGCCGGCCTATCTGGTGTCAGCCTTGTTGTGGCTGATCATCGTGCCGACCTGGCTGATAACGGGCTGGAAAGTAAAGAATCCGATCCTGATGACGCTGACCGGTTGGGCCGTCCTGATTCCCACGGGTTTGGCGATGCTCGATTTACGGGTTATCAATCCGAACTGGCTGCTTGCGGTGATGGGCCTGGTCTGGGTCGCCGATATTTCAGCTTATTTCGCCGGGCGCAAGTTCGGCAAACGCAAGCTTGCGCCGGCTATCAGTCCGGGCAAAACCTGGGAGGGCGTCGCTGGCGCGATGTTGGGCGTATCGGTCTATGTACTGTTGATCGGGCTAAATGTTGATTTGATGTATCGTGGTGTAATTCCCTACATGTTGCTGGCTTCCTGGTGGTGGGTGGGACTCGCAGTAATCGGAGATTTGTTCGAATCGGCGATCAAGCGTCAGGCCGGCGTAAAGGACAGCGGCGCCTTGCTGCCGGGGCACGGCGGGTTGCTGGATCGTATCGATGCACTGACTTCCACACTGCCGCTCGCGGCATTTGTGGTGTTGCTGCAACAGATAAAATAGGAAACCATGCAGAGCATCACCATATTGGGTTCAACCGGCAGTATCGGCACCAGCACACTGGCTGTAGTCGCCCTCCACCCGGACAAATACCGGGTTGTGGCGTTGACTGCCAACCGTCAGGCGGATCTGCTGTTTGCGCAATGCAAACAGTTCAATCCGAAATATGCGGTGATGCTGGACGTATCGTTGGCCAAGGAATTGCAGCGGCGGATGACCAAAGAGGGCATGGAAACCGAAGTCCTGACCGGAACAGCGGCGCTTGAACAGGTAGCGGTACTGCATGAGGTCGACGCAGTAATGGCTGCCATCGTCGGTGCGGCGGGTCTGAAGCCCACACTTGCTGCGGCGCGCGCCGGCAAGAAAATATTGCTGGCCAACAAGGAAAGCCTGGTGATGGCCGGCAAGATATTCATGGATGCGGTTCACGCCAGCGGTTCCGCGTTGTTACCGATTGACAGCGAACATAACGCCATCTTTCAGGCCCTGCCTGGGGGCTATAGCGGAAACCTCGCAAGCCACGGAGTACATCGGATACTGCTGACCGCTTCGGGCGGACCATTTCGCAACACCCCATTGAACGATTTGCAAAACATCACGCCCGAACAGGCTTGTGCACACCCCAATTGGGTGATGGGCAGAAAAATCTCGGTGGATTCGGCGACGATGATGAACAAGGGACTTGAAGTCATCGAGGCGCACTGGCTGTTTGGCGCCGGCGCAGACGACATTCAGGTGGTGGTGCATCCGCAAAGCGTGATTCACTCGCTGGTGCAATATGTGGACGGTTCGGTGCTTGCGCAACTTGGCAACCCCGATATGCGCACGCCAATCGCCTATGGGTTGGCTTACCCTGAGCGTATAGACTCGGGCGTTATGCCACTCGATCTGTTCAAGGTGGCGACGCTGAACTTTGTTGCACCGGATTTCGAGCGCTTCCCGTGTTTGGGTCTGGCCTATCAGGCGCTGCGTGCGGAGGGTACCGCACCGGCAATTCTGAACGCGGCGAATGAGGTGGCGGTTGCCGCTTTCCTGGACGGTCGGATCGCATTTCTGGCAATACCCCGCATCATCGAATCGGTGCTGGATGCACTTCCGGTCAATGACGTTAACGGCCTCGAAGATGTCCTCGCAGCAGACGAGGAAGCCAGGCATGTTGCGCTGCAAAATATCTGTTCCTTGCCGCAGGGCACACGAGCCGTTCATCAAGTATAGGCCCGATGACTACGCTGCTTGCCTTTGTGGTTGCAATTGCCTTGCTGGTGATTTTTCACGAGTTTGGCCACTATTGGGTTGCGCGCAGGTGCGGCGTGAAGGTGTTGCGATTTTCGGTGGGGTTCGGAAAGACCATTTATAGCAAGCGCTTTGCAGGCAATGGCACCGAGTGGGTAATTTCGGCGATTCCGCTGGGTGGCTACGTGAAGATGGTGGACGAGCGCGAAGATACCGTGTCGGCGGAAGATCTTCCGTATGCCTTTAATCGCAAGCCGGTGCTGCAGCGCATGGCAATCGTGGTTGCCGGGCCACTTGCAAATTTTCTGCTTGCTATTGTGTTGTACTGGCTGATGTTTATGTATGGCGTGCAGGGATTGAAGCCGGTGCTCGGCGCTGTCCCGCCGGGAACACCTGCAGCATCTGCGCAACTGCGGCCTGGTGATACGATTTCCCGCATCGATGGCGAAGCGGTTCCGAGTTGGCAGGAGTTGCGCTGGCGTCTGCTCGACCTGTCACTGAAACAATCGCTGGTGCAAATCGAAACGATTGAAACCGGGGACGGTGCATCTACACATACATTGGATCTGAGTGCTCTGGACGCCAAGGATCTGGACGGTGAATTCCTTGACAAGCTCGGTTTACATCTGAAGCAGCCGGTTATATTGCCGGTGATAGGCAAGCTGATGGAAGGCGATGTGGCGCAACAAGCCGGGTTGCAGTCGGGTGACCAGATATTGAGTGCTGACGGCGTGTCGTTGAAATTGTGGAGCGACTTTGTGGACGTGGTCCGTGCGCATCCGGGCAGGGTGATCAACCTTGAAGTGCAACGCGGTGCATATCAGCAGCGAATCGCCATCGTGCCTTCCAGTGTAGTCGAATCCGGTAAGTCGGTCGGGAAAATAGGTGCTGCCCCGCAGATAGACGAGGCCGAGTGGAAATCAATGCAGGTCGACGTGAGCTATCCGCTAACTGATGCAATCGCGAAATCCTGGCGCAAAACCTGGGAGACATCTGTGATCAGCCTCAGGATGTTGGGCAAGATGGCACTGGGTGAGGTTTCCATCAAGAATATCAGCGGACCGATTACCATCGCAGATTATGCCGGTCAATCGGCCGCAATGGGCGTCGCCGCATATCTGGGATTTCTCGCCCTGATCAGTGTCAGCCTGGGAGTGTTGAATTTGTTGCCTATCCCGTTATTGGATGGTGGACACATGCTGTATTATGTTGCCGAACTAGTAAAGGGGAGTCCGGTCTCCGAGCAAACTTGGGAAATAGGCCAGAAGATAGGCATAGCACTCCTCGGCACGCTGATGGTCTTCGCCGTGTATAACGATATTAATCGCCTTGTTTCAGGTTAACCAATGAAATTATTCAAATTGGCAGGGTTGCTCACCCTGCTGTGCATGTCGTCTGCATGGGCGATTGAGCCATTTACTGTCAGGGATATACGCGTTGTAGGTATTCAGCGCACCGAAGCCGGTACAGTATTCAGCTATCTGCCGATCAAGGTCGGCGATACCATGGACAATCAGCAGGCGGCAACCGCGATACACGCTTTGTATGCGACCGGGTTCTTCAAGGATGTGTTGCTGAAAGCAGATCATGGTGTGCTGATCGTGCAGGTTCGCGAACGACCATCGATTGCCAGTATTGACATAAACGGCATCAAGGATTTTCCCAAGGACCAGCTCAAGGACAGCATGAAATATGCGGGCTTGGCAGAAGCGCGCATATTTGACAAGGGTGTGCTCGAAAAAGCCACGCAGGAATTGAAGCGGCAATATATTGCCCGGGGCAAATATGGTGTGTCCGTTTCAACCACCGTTACGGAAATGGAACGCAACCGCGTGGGCGTCGTCTTCAACGTGGTCGAAGGGGATGTGTCCAAGATCAAGCAGATCAATCTGATCGGCAATCATGCTTACACCGAAAAAGAATTGCTGGATCTGATGAAGCTCAGTACGCCCGGTTGGTTCAGCTGGTTCGGTAGCAGTGACCAGTATTCCAAACAAAAACTTTCATCTGATCTGGAAACGCTGCGTTCGTTCTATATGGACAATGGTTATTTGGAATTCAATATTGAATCCACCCAGGTGTCGATATCGCCGAACAAGGAAGATATCTATATCACCGTCAATCTGACCGAAGGCGGAAAATACACAGTCTCCAAAGTAAATGTGATTGGAGAGACCCTGGTTCCAAAAGCGGAGGTAGAAAGTCTGGTATTAGTCAAACCCGGTGACACGTTCTCACGCAAGGCGCTTACCGACACGAGCAAAAAAATTGCCGAGCGATTGGGAGCCGACGGGTATGCTTTTGCCAACGTGAACGCGAGTCCGGAGGTCGACAGGGATAAACATCAGGTTTCCTTCGAGTTCATGGTGGACCCCGGTCAACGTGTTTACATCCGCCGTATCAATATCTCCGGCAATGACAAGACCCGGGACGAGGTCATACGCCGCGAATTCAGGCAGGTGGAGGGCGAGTGGTTCGACGTGGAAAAAGTGAAGAAGTCCAAACAGCGTGTAGACAAACTGGATTTCTTTTCGGAAGTGAATGTTGAAACACCACCGGTGCAAGGAACGGCCGATCAGTTGGATGTAAACATGTCGGTCAAGGAAAAATCAACGGGAAGCATCTCTGTGGGCGCAGGATTCTCGAGTGGTGAAGGTCTGGTATTGAGCGGTGGTGTCACCCAGGCAAATTTGTTTGGTACCGGGAACTATCTGTCAACTCAGGTGAACACCGGCAAGGTCAATCAGGTGTATTCAGTTTCTTACACCAATCCATATTACACCGACGATGGTGTGAGCCGCGGGTTTGACCTGTACAAACGCAACACCGATTCGCAAAGCACCGCAATCAGCCAGTATTCATCGCACACTCTGGGTGGGGGGGTGCGTTACGGGTTGCCGTTAGGTGAAGACACGTCCGTCAGCTTCGGTTTGGCCGTCGAGCGAACCGAATTGGGGTTGTTCTCGACCAGTTCTGCTCGATTGATGGATTATGTCAATGTATTTGGCTCGGCTAGCACCAATCTGCCGGGAACGATAGGGTGGGTTAGGGATAGCCGCGACAGTGCGATCTACACCACCGAAGGAACCGTGCAACGGGCATTTGCCGAAATCGCGTTGCCCGCCTTTGATATGCGCTACTACAAACTTAATTACCAGCACCAGTTGTTTTACTCGGTCAGCCCTGACTTGACCCTGTTGTTGAATGGTGAAGCCGGTGTTGCGGGGGGCTACGGCGGCAAGGATCTGCCTTTTTTCAAGAACTTTTATGCGGGTGGCCCCGGTTCGGTTCGCGGATATGATGCAAATTCGTTAGGTCCGCGAGATAATGCAAACAACGTGCTGGGTGGAACTCGTCGTGTGGTAGGTGGAATCGAGTTGATGATGCCGTTCCCGGGTATGGACAAGGAAAAATCGGTGCGCTTGAGCGGCTTTGTCGACGGCGGTGCGGTATACGGTCAGGGTGATCTGCCTGGTAGCGCCGGATTGCGCTATTCTGCCGGCGCGGCGTTTACCTGGTTGTCTCCTGTTGGTCCGCTCAAATTCAGTTATGCTTGGCCCATCAACAAGCAACCTGAGGACAAGGTGCAGAAATTCCAGTTTACGTTGGGTTCCATATTCTGATGAGTTATGCGCCATGCTGATTGGTGGCAACAGTTCTCAATTCAAGTGACCGGCGGTTAGCGGGGGGGTAGATAGAATGAAGATTGAAATTAAAGCAGTGTTGCTATGTATGACCTTGGCCTGGAGCATGGCGCAAGCTGCCGATTTCAAAGTAGGCATCGTTGACACGGAGCGCATATTGCGCGAATCCGTTCCGGCGATGAATGCGGAGACGAAAATCGAAAAGGAATTTTCCGGCCGGGATCAGCAAATCAAGGATCTGCTGAAACAAACCAAAGAACTGCAGGCCTCGCTGGAAAAAGAAGGAACGATCCTGTCCGATGTCGATCATCGCAACAAGGAACGCGAATTGACCGCGTTGAACGTCGACTTGCAGCGCATTCAACGTGAATTTCGAGAGGATCTGAATCTGCGCAAGAATGAAGAACTGTCCCTGGTGCTGGATGTTGCCAACAAGGCGATTCAGACGATTGCGGATGCGGAGAAATTCGATTTGATTTTGCAGGAGGCGGTGTACCGCAATCCCAAGATAGACATAACCGAAAAAGTTATCAATTTGCTCGCAAAGGGCAAGCCTGACGCCAAAGTCGAAGTCAAGGAAGGTAAGTAGGCGGCTCTATTGAAATGAACATTTCGTACAGCCTATCGGAAATCGCGGCAAGGTTAGGCGGGGAAGTACTGGGCGACGAAGGTGTTCGCATTGTGCAAGTCGCAACCCTTGAAACCGCCGGACCCGATCAAATCAGCTTTCTTAGCAACAGCAAGTACCGGGCGCTGCTATCAACGACGCGCGCGGGTGCGGTTATTGTTGCGGACGAAGAGGTAGGCGCAGTCAGCATACCTCGTATAGTCACAAAAAATCCCTATGCCTATTTTGCACAGGTTTCCGCATTACTTAACCCTTTACCAGAGTCGGTCGCAGGAATACATCCAACCGCAGTAATCGGTGTGGGTGCCAGTATCGATGCAACGACCAGCGTAGGGGCGCATGTGGTGGTCGGCGCGGGAGTCACAATAGGGTCACACTGTGTAATCGGTGAAGGCTGCAGCATCGGCAAGGATGTAGTGCTGGGCGACCATACCCGGCTCTATCCAAGCGTGACGGTATATCACTCCTGCATCGTTGGCAGTCATGTGATTGTGCATTCTGGTGCGGTGATCGGCGCAGACGGATTTGGCTTCGCGATGGAAGCCGGCAAGTGGCTCAAGATTCAACAAATAGGTCGCGTGGTCATTGGCGACCATGTCGAGATTGGTGCCAATACCACCATCGATCGCGGCGCGCTTGACGATACGGTTATAGAAGAGGGCGTGAAGCTGGATAACCAGATACAGGTCGCGCACAACGTCCGTATTGGCGCGCATACCGTCATATCGGGTTGTGTCGGTATTGCAGGAAGTGCGGTCATCGGCAAACATTGCCGCATCGGTGGTAGCGCCGGTATTCTTGGCCATCTGCGGATCGCCGACGATGTCGAAATTGCGCCCTTTACGCTGATCGGGAAATCCATTACTGAATCGGGCCGCTACGCCGGCATATATCCGTTCACCAGGAATGACGAATGGCGCGTCAACGCTGTTCACCTGCGCCATCTGGGTGATTTGGTCAAACGCGTGAAGACACTGGAAAAAGAAATCGAATCACTAAAAGGGGAGAAGAAATGAGTACCGCAATGGATATTCATGAAGTGCTGGATCATTTGCCGCATCGCTATCCGTTCCTGCTGATAGACCGGGTGCTCGAGGTTGTGCCGAACCAGAGTATTGTGGCGTTGAAAAACGTTACTATGAACGAGCCGTTTTTTCCGGGACATTACCCGCATCATCCGGTGATGCCCGGTGTGCTGGTGATTGAGGCGATGGCACAAGCCGCTGCGATTTTGTCATTCAAGACCATGGGCAGCCTGCCCAGCGACGATTCGGTCTATTACTTCGTCGGCATCGACAACGCCCGTTTCAAGCGTCCGGTTGGTCCGGGTGACCAGTTGATCCTCAAAGTGTCTATTGCGATGAACCGGCGCGGCATGTGGAAATTCAGCGGCAAGGCCGAGGTGGACGGGCAGGCGGCGGCAGAGGCGGATTTGATCTGCACGCTGAAAACCAAATAATGGGCAATCTGATACACCAGACCGCAATCGTACATGCCGATGCGCGAATTGCTGAAGATGTCGAGGTTGGGCCGTATTCGATCATCGGTGAACATGTCGAAATAGGTGCCGGATCAGTGATCGGCCCGCATGTCGTGATCAGCGGTCACACGACCATAGGAAAGAACAACCGCATATTCCAGTTCAGTTCTATCGGCGAGATTCCACAGGACAAGAAATACAAAGGGGAGCCGACACAGCTGATGATTGGCGACAACAACACAATACGCGAATGTTGTACCTTGAATCTCGGTACGGTACAGGACAAAAATGTCACCACAATAGGCAGCGACAACTGGATCATGGCTTATGTGCATGTCGCGCACGATTGCGTGATTGGCGATCACAACATTATCGCCAATTCGGTACAGTTCGCCGGGCATGTAGAGATTGGCAGCCACATCCTGATCGGCGGTATCAGTGGCATTCATCAGTTCGTACGCATCGGTGATTTTGCGATGGTCGGCTTCCAGACACGCTTGACGCAGGATCTGCCACCGTTCGTAACTGCCGTGGGTAATCCGGCAGAGGCGAAAGGCCCGCACCAGGAGGGACCGCGCCGCAGGGGTTATTCAGCTGCGCGACTGGACATGATCAAGAAGATGTATCGTACGCTGTACCGGGCCGGTAGCAGTTTCGAGGCAGCCAAACAGGAGATCGCAGCGTTGCGCGGCAGCGTGCCGGAAGCAGACGCGGATATCGACTACATGTTGTCATTTCTAAATACTGCCACTCGCGGCATCGTCCGCTAATCTATATCGACATGCAAAACAAAGTGGTGATAGGCATCGTCGCTGGCGAGGCATCGGGGGATATGTTGGGCAGCCATCTGATGATGGCGTTGAAAAGCCGCAATTCCGACATACGGTTCATCGGTATTGGCGGACCCAAGATGAAGGCCGCCGGGATGGACGTGATGTTTCCCATGGAAAAGCTTGCGGTGAACGGTTACGTCGAAGTGCTGCGCCACTTTCGAGAGCTTGTCGGCATTCGGCGCAAACTGCGTGGGTATTTTCTTGCTGACAAGCCGCAGCTGTTTATCGGCATCGATGCGCCGGACTTCAATCTCGATCTCGAATTGGCGCTCAAGCAGGCAGGCATAACGACTGTCCACTATGTCAGTCCGTCGATCTGGGCCTGGCGCGGCGAGCGTATACACAAGATCAAGCGCGCCGTTTCGCACATGCTCGCGTTGTTTCCGCACGAACCGAAAATATACGCCGAGGCCGGGGTTCCGGTTGACTACGTCGGCCATCCGCTCGCTGACTTGCTACCGGAACAGCCAAACCGCGGCGAGATGCGTGAGACCATGCGCATTCCACTGCAGGCAAAAGTATTTGCCTTGCTTCCCGGAAGCCGGCAGAGCGAGGTAAAACAGCTTGCTGGTATTTATATAGAAACTGCAAAGATTATCCTGAAGAAAATCCCCAATGCGCGTTTTCTGGTTCCGCTTATCAGTCGAGAAACGCGAGGTATTTTCGAGGAGGCGTTATATTTTGCGGATGCACAGGAATTGCCGATTACCTTGCTGTTCGGGCATGCGCAGGATGCGATGATCGTTGCGGATGGCGTCCTGGTCGCGTCAGGCACGGCGACGCTGGAGGCCGCGCTCCTGAAGCGGCCTATGGTCATAACCTACCGGATGCCAGCGTTGACCTTGTGGCTGATGAAGCGCAAAGGGTATCAGCCGTATTATGGATTGCCGAATATATTATGCGGGCGTTTTGTTGTGCCGGAATTGATACAGGAAGATGCCACACCGGAGAATCTTGCCCAGGCTTTGCTCAATTTGTTAGGCAACGAGCGGGCAATCGCCGAACTGGAAGCGACGTTCGTCGAATTGCATCATTCACTGCGTCAGAACACCGCGCAAAAGGCCGCACAAGTGATAATGAAGTATTTGCCGGATCGCCAGTAATCACTTATGCCGACCAATTCACGGGTAACGTTCAAGCTAGAGAATTCGAGCAACGGTGCACGCGAAATTGGGCAAGTGTCCGATCGTCTCTCGAACGGAATCGACGGTATTTTGGTTTGCGGAGTGGATGAGGCAGGCCGGGGTCCGTTGGCCGGACCAGTCAGTGCGGCGGCGGTAATACTTGATCCGTATAATCCCATTGAAGGATTGAAGGATTCCAAAAAACTTACCGAGCGAAATCGAGCCCGGCTGTCTATTGTCATCCGCGAGCGGGCACTTGCCTGGGCAGTCGCTTTTGCTGACGTCGAGGAAATCGATAAACTCAATATTCTGCAAGCGACATTACTCGCGATGCAGCGCGCCGTGCTGTTGTTGCCGATAGAACCACATCAGGTGTTGGTGGACGGTTTGTACTGCCCTGAGACCGGCCTTCCAAGCGAGGCTATCGTAAAGGGCGACAGCAAAATCGCGGCCATTTCTGCGGCATCAATTCTGGCGAAAACTGCCAGAGATGCGACGATGCAGGAATTGCATGAGAAATATCCGCGATACGGATTTTCAGTGCATAAGGGCTACCCGACACGCGCCCATATCAGCGCATTGCGGGAGTTCGGAGTCAGTCCGGTACACAGGAAAAGCTTCCGGCCGGTAAGTGAACTATTGGCAAATCGCTAGGTCTACCGGCGCTCAGCATGTTCTACGCTGCATTGCGTGGGTTTTACTACGGTTGATTTACAAGACTGTTCACAACTACTTGGTCAGGACTCGCGTACCTTTTTCGATGAGTTTAACTTTCTCAGGACTATAAGCATGCCCGTTTTGAAACTGATACATCTGCTCGCGGTTATTGTTTGGGTAGGCGGAATGTTTTTTGCCTATATGGTATTGCGTCCAGCTGCCGTTGAAGTGCTGGAACCACCGCAACGCCTGCGTTTATGGCATGCGGTGTTCCGCCGCTTCTTTCCCTGGGTATGGGGTTCCATAGTCGCGCTGTTGTTGAGCGGTTTTTACCTGATACATCTGTATGGCGGAATGGCACAAGTAGGACGTCATGTCCATATCATGCTGTTGATGGGTATGCTGATGATATTGATTTACCTTTATGTGTTTTTCGCCTGCTATGTGCCGTTTGGCAAGCATGTTGCCAATCAACGCTGGAAGGAAGCGGGGGAATTGTTGGGAAAAATACGCTCGCTGATTGCCGTCAACCTCGCGTTGGGAACGCTGTTGGTGTGCGAGGTGCTGATCGGCGCCGCATATTTTTGAAATAGGACGTTGTGTATTGTGTCATCCTGGCGAGACTGGTTTGGCCGATGCGCTGTTGGTATCGGTTTTATGACGCCAACGCTCGGCAAACGTAGCTGGTATACTGCAAATTAATTTGGTAAATGCGATAAGGAATGGATTCCATGGAAGATAAAGTTGACATAGGCGCGCTTAAGGAACGCTTGAGCAGGAATATTGAAGATGTTGATGCGGCGTTATCTTTGGGTAATGTTTATTATGATATGAATGACGCGCCAAGCGCGATCTTGTATTACCGCCACGTTCTTGATATCAAACCTGAAATGCCGAACGTTCTGACGGACATGGGCGCGATGTATTGGCGGAATGACGATATTGGACTGGCCGAAAAGGCATTTCGTGACGCGATCGCCGTAGATTCAGTGTTTGGTGCCGCATATTTGAATCTTGGATTCCTGTTGAGGGACGCCAAGGGCAACTTGACTGAAGCGCGTGCGATATGGAATCAATTGCTTGCGGTGAATCCGCAACATGAGCTTGCTGGCAAAGCCAGGGAATTGCTGCGGGAAACAGCCTTATCGGCAAATTGAGCGGAATTTCTTGACCGCATTAAAATTAAGTTACCCCCGGCAAAGCCGGGGGTTTATTTCTGTTAGCCCCTCAAAGGGGCAAAAAAGTGATGCGCCTGAAGGCGCTAGCTCACATGCCTAACTTCAGCTGGTCGTAATGGGCATCTTCT
>JBARHR010000255.1:0-35924 GCA_049799335.1 Gallionella sp.
GTGCAACTCATCGCAATCGACATGGCAATGGCATTGTTGCTGCTTGATAATGGGATTGATCGCGCCCCCGACCTGGACAACAATTTCGTGCAGCAGTCTGACGTCCTGATCAGGGGAATGCAGGCGACGCTGCAACAGAAATCTGAAAGCACCGTGCATCTAAAGGAGCTGGTGAATTTGCAACTTTCCGTGCGCCAGGACGCGGCGATGATTCCGTTGGCGCACGAGATGCTGGTAAACTTGCATCAAGTAGCGGAGAGTCTGCACTCCTGTTTCGGCGCCGTAGTTCCACAACACGAGCGCATAGTTGCCGTTCGTTTGCTCGATCAGGTGTTAGGCGGATTGCATATCGCATCACTACAGAAGGCCGAAGAACAATTGGTGCCAATACGTGACGAAATAGATGCATATTCGGGCGGCGACGAGTCGTCCGCCCTCCATTCTGCCCTGCGCTGGTATACATTGTTAAAGCCAATCGAACAGTATGTGCAGCGCATCTCGGAAGCCCAAAAACCCGAGACGCTGTCACTTGACCCGGCTGACCCGGCTGCGTCACCAAACCCGGATCACACGACGTCCGGCGACTTTGCGACACCCCCCGTTACCGCAGTGACCGTAGCTGCAAATCCGGACCGTGATGACCCCGATGATCAGCCGGAATTTCCGCAACCCGACGCGCATTCCTCGCTCGAGCACGTCGGAAGTGATGAAGTGCAGCGGTCCTCGATTCGATTGAACCCTGTATATGCCAGCACCACCAATCAATTTGACATGGACGAGTTCAGCCTGCCGGCGCTGCAATACAGATCGCGCGAGCGGGTAACCGGAAATGAATTTCACGGAGACTTGGGAGTGTCCCGGGATCGCGACGAAATTGACGCGCGCCTGCTTCCGGTTTTCCTCGAAGAAGTCGACGATTTGTGTCCCAGAGTTGCAGCGGGCCTGAGAGCATGGCGGCAACACCCCGAGGATGAGCAACAGCAGCAAACCCTGAAGCGTTTGCTGCATACAATGAAAGGCAGCTCGCGCATGCTGGGGGCGATGCATATCGGCGAAGCAATCCATTTATTCGAAGAGCAAGTCGCGTCGGACTGGCAGCTTCGCACGCAGCCGGGATACTGGGATGCGATGGAAAGGGAGTTCGACAGGATTACGCTACTCATCGATAAATTGCGCGGCAACGAATTGCCGCTTCAACTGGAACACTCTTCACCGTCGATTGACCGGCGCGAAGAAAGGGGACGGCGCGCCTCTGACGGTCAAGGCAGCGCAACTGGCGATGGCACGCGCACGGCACATTTTGGCAAGGCGCACGCGGCGCCAGTCAATACGCTACGGGTGCGCTCTGAACTGGTGGACAGGCTGGTAAATGCGGCCAGCGAAATCGGCATCACACGATCACGACTGGAATCTGAACTGCTTGATCTAAATAACAACCTGAATGAACTGGCTTCCGGCATAACAAGATTGAATATCCAGATGCAGGAAATGGATGGCGTATCCGGGGCACGGCAGTCGGGGCTATCGGCGGATGACGGCCCGCGCGGGCTGGAAAGGCCCAAGGACCTGCTTGAGCTGTCTCGATTTATCACGGAAAGCGCTCGCGACTTGCAGGTTGTTCAAAAGTTGCTGTCGAAAAATTCACTTGATGCGTCGGGCCTGTTGCACCAGCAAGCTCAGCTCAGCCAGGAGCTGCAGCGCGATTTGTTGAGTGTGCGCACCGTGTCATTCAACAGCATCGCCGATCGCTTGTACCGCGTGATCCGGCAGACCGGAAAGGCGTTGGGAAGACGCGTCAATCTCGAACTGCATGGCGCTAACGTGGAACTTGATCGCAGCGTACTGGAAAGACTTGTTGCGCCGTTCGAACATTTACTGCGCAATGCGATCGTGCATGGACTGGAGAGCAATGAACGGCGCCTGCAGGCTGGCAAAAAGCCGACAGGAGAAATCATTTTGAGTGTCCGCCAGGCCGGCAACGATATCGTGTTCGAATTCAGCGATGATGGCGCCGGACTGAACCTGGTCAAACTGCGCGAGCGTGCAATTGCACTAGGCATGCTGAAGGACGAGAACAGCGTCAGTGACGAGCAGATTGCCCAACTTATTTTTGTGCCCGGGCTTTCCACCGTGGATGAGATCACCGAAATTGCCGGCCGGGGAATCGGACTGGATGTCGTACGCAATGAGATCAACGCATTAGGTGGAACGATAGACGTAACGACCAGCGCCGGTCACGGCACCCGTTTCGGGATGCGCTTGCCACTTACCATGGCGGTAACGCAAGTATTGTTGATACGCTCGGGGAGTACCGGCTACGCAATCCCTACATCGGCGCTCGAAAAGGTGCTGCACTTGAACCAGGCAAAAATGGGCGAAGCATATCAAAAGCGAGTCATAGCCTTTCAAGGTGCCAACCATGCGCTACATATACTTTCTCGACTACTGGGAAACGATGGGGCACCGGAAGCGTTGCCGCATAGTCGGGTGCTGTTGTTGCAGGGAAGCGACGGCCCCATTGCACTGCATGTCGATGAAGTGCTCGGCATGAGAGAAGTCGTGGTAAAAAATCTCGGTCCGCAATTGGCGAGCTTGCCGGACATCGCGGGAGCAACCATGTTCGGCGACGGCGAGATAACCCTGATTCTGAACCCGCTGCAACTGGTTAGGCGTGCGGCGGCGCAAATCGATAATCGCGAATTCCCGGCGGGTACGGATGCGCCCCGCTCGCTGCCCGTTATCATGGTGGTGGACGACTCACTGACCATGCGCAAAATAACCGGGCGCACGCTGACCCGCGCAGGATACCAGGTCGTCACCGCCAAGGATGGCGTCGAAGCCATTGATCAACTGAAGCGTTGCTTCCCAAGGCTTATAATTGTGGATATCGAGATGCCACTGATGGACGGTTATGAACTGGTCAAGCAGTTGCGCCGTTCTGCCGCTACAAAGTCACTACCCATCATCATGATCTCGTCGCGTTCTGCCGAAAGCCAGCGGAATTACGCCCTGGAGTCGGGTGTCGACAGGTATCTGGACAAAACCTACCAGGAAGAAGCCTTGCTCAACAGCATTGCCGGTTTGCTGAATGAGAATCCGCGCTGACCAGCGCGTATATGCAAATCGTAAAATTACGAACCAAAATGGCATCCGCAACGTACTACGTGCCCGCGGTGCGACGCATGTACGATGCGCAATGCGCCTGTTTCAAGAAAGCCCCATATCGCCAAGCCTTATAAAATTGTGCGGCAAGTCCGCGAGGGCTACAATGCATCCATGTCCGATTTCAATTTGACCCACCACTTTCTGATTGCCATGCCCGCCATGCAGGAGGGCTTTTTTGCCGGCACGTTAACCTATATCTGCGAACACAATGAAAACGGCGCGTTGGGCATCGTGATCAACCGTCCGATCAGCTTGAATCTGGGCGAGTTATTCGATCAAGTCAATATTCCGCTCACTGAACCCAGATTGGTGAAACTGCCGGTGCACTTCGGAGGGCCGGTACAAACGGAGCGCGGGTTCGTGCTGCATGACACGCCGGGAAACTGGGATTCAACCCTGCGCATCAACGACAAATTATCCCTGACCACATCCAAAGACATACTCGAAGCAATAAGCGAGGGCAACGGGCCGCGCAACATGATCGTCACGCTGGGTTATGCGGGCTGGGACCAGGGGCAGCTGGAGCACGAAATCACCGAGAATACCTGGCTGACGGTGGCGGCTTCGGAACATATTCTGTTCGATTTGCCGGCCGAGGAGCGGCTCGCAGCTGCCATGGCGTTGATCGGTGTGGACTATGCGTCGCTGGCCGAGGATGCCGGACATGCCTGAGTCGTCCATACTGCGCATGAGTAGTGGAGAAAATTCAGCAGCACGTAACAATTCAATTGAGGAGGCAGCTTCGGCGCCGCCACCCTCCGGAACGCTGCTCGCCTTTGATTTTGGTACCCGGCGCATCGGTATCGCCGTTGGCAATACCATTTCTGCGACCGCCCAGCCTCTTTGTACCATTAACGACGAAAAAAACGACAGCCGTTTCGCCGCCATTGCCGCGTTGATCAGGGAATGGGAACCAAGCGCGCTGGTGGTCGGCGTGCCCTGCAATGTAGATGGCACCCCGCATGAATTGACGGCATTGAGTCGACGCTTTGCCAACCGTCTCAAAGGGCGTTTTGCTCTGCCGACTTTGCTGGTGGATGAGCGCTATACTTCCGCGGCTGCCAGCTCGGTTCTGAATGAGCGCGGCATACATGGCAGGAAGCAAAAGCACCTGATAGACCAGTACGCCGCGCAGCAAATACTGCAAGCGTATCTCGACGAAATGAGCGCAGGAATCCATGCATGAATAACCCGCAGTTGAACAAGAACGGTGAACTGCAGCATCTGCTGACCACCGAAGGCCTGCCCGTGCAGATCGTGCGCGATTTGCTGGACAAGGCCGCCGATTTCGTCAACATAGCCAAGGGCAGCGAAATTAGAAAAGTACCCTTGCTGCATGGCAAATCGGTATTCAACATCTTCTTTGAAAACAGCACGCGCACCCGCACCACTTTTGAGATTGCTGCCAAACGGCTTTCCGCCGACGTGGTCAATCTCAATATCGGGTCATCATCCACCAGCAAGGGCGAAACCCTGTTGGACACGGTCGACAACCTGTGCGCGATGAACGCCGACATGTTTGTCGTACGCCATTCAACCAGTGGAGCCGCGCATCTGATTGCCCGACATGTTTCGCCTGATGTGCACGTGATCAATGCCGGCGATGGACGCCACGCACATCCGACGCAGGCGCTGCTCGACATGTTCACGATCCGTCATTACAAAAAGGAATTCCACAACCTGCGCGTCGCAATCGTCGGCGACGTGTTGCACTCCCGCGTCGCACGATCCCAGATCCACGCACTGACCACGCTGAGCGTACCGGAAGTGCGCGTCGTTGCTCCCAAAACGCTGTTGCCCAACCATGTGGAAAAGCTCGGCGTGCGTGTCTATCACGATATGGAGCAAGGACTTAAGGACGTTGATGTGGTGATGATGTTGCGCCTGCAGAACGAGCGCATGCAAGGCGCGCTGTTGCCTTCCGCGCAGGAATATTTCAAGCATTACGGTCTGACCCAGGAAAGACTGGCAATGGCAAAGCCCGATGCCATAGTCATGCATCCCGGCCCGATGAATCGCGGTATCGAAATCGACTCCAGCGTGGCGGATGGAAATCAATCCGTCATCCTGCCGCAAGTCACCTTCGGTATTGCAGTGCGCATGGCGGTCATGAGTATGCTTGCCGGGAGCACAGCATGAACATCCACATCAAAAACGGGCGCCTGATCGACCCGAAAAACAAATTGGACGCGCAACAGGATGTTTTCATTGTCAATCGGCGCATCGCCGCAATTGGCGGTGCACCTCCGGATTTTATCGCGGAGCAAACAGTGGATGCCGCCGGCCTGATCGTGATGCCCGGTCTGGTCGACGTTGCGGCGCGCTTGCGCGAGCCCGGCTACGAATACAAAGCGACACTGGAATCGGAGATGCTGGCGGCAGTAGTGGGTGGCGTAACCTCGCTATCCTGCCCGCCGGATACCGACCCCCCGCTGGACGAACCGGGGCTGGTGGAGATGCTCAAGCACCGCGCGCGTTCGCTGAATCAGTGCCGGGTATTTCCCGTCGGCGCGCTGACCTACGGTTTGAAGGGTGCAGAACTCACCGAAATGATCGAGCTGACCGAAGCGGGCTGCAAGGCGTTCAGCCAGGCTGACGCTCCGCTGACCGACACTCGCGTACTGATGCGCGCCATGCAATATGCTGCGACGTTCGATTATCGCGTCTGGCTGCGGCCGCTGGACAGCTTCCTGGCCAAGGACGGTGTGGCCCACGATGGCGAAGTCGCCGCGCGCCTCGGTTTGCCGCCGATACCGGTTGTCGCCGAAACCATCGCGCTATCCACCATGCTGCAATTGGCGCGCGAAACCGGTGTGCGCTTGCACATCTGCCGCATCTCCAGCGCAGATGGAGTGGAGATGCTCCGTACTGCGAAGCGCGACGGTTTGAATGTCACTTGCGATGTATCGATGAACCATGTGCATCTGACCGAGATCGACATCTCCTATTTCGATTCCAACTGCCACCTGATGCCGCCGTTGCGCAGCTTGCGTGACCGCGCCGCATTGCGGACGGGATTGCTGGACGGCACCATAGACGCCATCTGTTCGAACCATTCACCGGTGGATGACGACGCCAAGCAACTGCCATTTGCCGAAGCCGAAGCCGGAGCCACCGGTATCGAATTGTTGCTGCCGCTGGTACTCAAATGGGCTGAACAGGAGAACGTGTCGTTGCTGGATGCGCTGGGGAAAGTCACCATAAACCCGGCACAACTGCTCGGGCAAAAAATGGGGCATCTGTCCGTAGGCGCGCACGCCGATCTCTGTGTATTTGATCCACAGGCCGCATGGAAAGTGGAACCTGTCGCACTGAAAAGCCAGGGCAAGAATACCCCGTTCAACGGCTACCAGATGCGCGGCCGGGTTCGCTACACGCTGCTTGATGGACAGTTGGTATATCAGGCTTGACGCAACGTGAAGTTCTGCATTTGGTCATAGTCCGAAATTCTTATTTAACTCCTGTTTAGCCACGATGAATCCACTTTTGAATTTTGCAGGTCTCCCCCGCTTTGCCGAGATCAAACCCGGACATGTTGCACCGGCGATCGAGCTGCTGCTGGCCGAGAACCGCGCCGTGATCGCCGGACTTCTGGCGGGCAGCGCCACGCCAACCTGGCAAACTTTTGTGGTGCCGATGGAAAACGCCAATGAGCGTCTGTCTCGCGCATGGGGACCGGTAGGTCATTTGAATGCGGTAATGAACAGCCCTGAACTGCGCGAGGCATATAACGCCACGCTGCCGATAATCACCCAGTACTACGCCGAGGTCGGACAAAATCTCGATCTGTTCAAGAAATTCAAAGCACTACATAGTAGTCCGGAATTTGAGGGTTTAAGCCAGGCAAGAAAGAAGATCATCGAAAACGAATTGCGCGATTTTCGCCTCGGCGGCGCAGAACTGCCCGATGAGCAGAAGGTGCGCTTCATGGAAATTCAGGAGCGACTTGCGGAATTGTCCTCGCGTTTTTCTGACAACCTGCTGGACTCAACCAACGACTATTCCCTGAACATCGTCAACCGCGATGAACTGAACGGGTTGCCGGACGACGTGCTGCAGACCGCCCGTGAAGCCGCACAAGCGGCAAACAAGGATGGATGGCTGTTCACGCTCAAGGCGCCGTCCTACATACCGGTGATGCAATACGCGGAAAACCGGAAATTGCGCGAACAGATGTACCGCGCCTATGGCACGCGCGCCAGCGAGTTCGGCAAGCCCGAGTGGGACAATTCCGCACTGATGGACGAAATCATCAAGTTGCGCGCAGAGGAAGCCGGCCTATTGGGTTTCGCCAACTACGGCGAACTATCGCTGGCCAGCAAGATGGCGCAAAGTCCGCAGCAGGTTGTCGACTTCATGCGGGAACTGGCGCAGCGTGCGCGGCCATTCGCGGAAAAAGACCTGGAAGAACTGCGCTCTTTCGCGAAGGCTAAACTCGACATCGCCGATCTGCAATCCTCGGATGTTGCCTATGCCAGTGAAAAGTTGCGCCAGCAACGCTACGCGTTTTCCGAGCAGGAAGTTAAACAATATTTTCCGGAAGACGCTGTGCTACCCGGCATGTTCGGCCTGATCGAAACGCTCTACGGACTGCATATCAAGCCGGGTTCTGCACCGACCTGGCATGAAGATGTACGCTTCTTCGACATCAGGGATCGCCAGGATAAATTGGTCGGCCAGTTCTATCTGGACATGTATGCGCGCAACAGCAAGCGTGGCGGAGCCTGGATGGATGACGTCATCGCCCGCCGCCGGTTGAGCGGTGGCATCCAGACACCGGTTGCCTACCTGAACTGTAACTTTTCCGGTCCGGTGGGCATCCAGCCAGCGTTGTTCACACACGATGAGGTCATCACGCTGTTCCACGAGTTCGGACACGGCCTGCACCACCTGCTTACCGAAGTCGATGATTTGGGTGTATCCGGCATCAACGGCGTGGAATGGGACGCGGTCGAACTGCCCAGTCAATTCATGGAAAACTTCTGTTGGGAACGTGACGTGTTGGCGGGCATGACCCGCCATATCGACAGCGGCGAGGCGCTGCCCCGGGCATTGTTCGACAAGATGCTCGCCGCGAAGAATTTCCAGAGCGGACTGCAAACGTTACGACAAATTGAGTTCTCACTGTTCGACATGCTGATGCACAGCAACTTTGACGCGGGCGGAAACAAGACCATACTGAACCTGCTCGACGAGGTGCGGACCGAAGTCGCGGTGCTGATGCCGCCGCCGTTTCATCGCTTTCCGCACAGCTTCTCGCATATTTTTGCCGGCGGCTACGCGGCCGGCTATTACAGCTACAAATGGGCGGAAGTGCTGTCGGCCGACGCCTACAGTCTATTCGAGGAAAACGGTGTGCTCAATCCGGAAGTCGGTGCGCGCTTCCGCAACGAAATACTGGCGGTCGGCGGCAGCCGCGACGCGATGCAATCATTTGCCGCATTTCGCGGTCGCGAGCCCAGCCTGGACGCACTATTGCGCCACAACGGCCTGATAGAGCAAATTTGAGTGTAACTTGATGCGATGGGGGCAGGATGAAACGTTCATTGTGGTTAATGTCAGCCTTGCTGTCGGTTTCCGTCAACGTCCAGGCGCAAGCAATCTACCGCTGGATAGACAGTTCGGGTGTCGTGCATTACACCGATGTGCCGGTGCCGGACGCCGACAAACTCAACGCGGGGAAATTCGCCGGAGAACCGCAACCCGAAGCAAGTCTTCCGTACGAAACACGTCGCGCGATGCTGAATTTCCCGGCCACGCTTTATATTGGAGGAGGGTGCGGCGAGCTGTGCGTAACGGCGCGAACTTTTCTGCAGAAGCGCGGCATTCCATTCGCGGAAAGGACGTTGCGCTCCAAGGAAGAAATTGCCGCATTCACCAAGCTCACCGGAAAAAATATCGTCCCTTCCCTTGCGGTCGGCAGAACATTTTTGAGCGGCTACGAGGCAACTTTGTGGAATAATGAACTGGATATCGCCGGTTACCCCAAGACTGCACCCTATCGACCGGTCACTGTTGCGCCAAGCAAATTCGAACACGCTGTCAATTCGCCATTTCCATCCGTTCCGGCCGCCAGCGCGGTCCCGGAAATTTCCGAGACGCCATGAAGCTTGCTACCTGGAACGTGAATTCGCTGAAAGTGCGATTGCCCCACGTCATCGACTGGCTGGCTGCCAATCCGGTGGACGCGCTGTGCCTGCAGGAAACCAAGCAACAGGACGCGGACTTCCCACATGCGGAATTGCAATCAGTGGGCTATCACAGTGTATTCACCGGGCAGAAGACCTACAACGGTGTGGCAATACTCAGCCGCCAACCCGGAATCGACGTGCAGATGGGTATCGCGGATTTTGCCGACGAACAGAAGCGTGTGATCGCGGCAACCATAGCCGATGTTCGCGTTGTGTGCGTCTACATTCCGAACGGGCAGAGCATCGATTCCGACAAGTATCAGTACAAACTCTCGTGGCTCACCGCGCTGCATGGCTGGCTGAAACAGGAGCTGGTGCGCCACCCCAAGCTGGCATTGCTGGGAGACTACAACATCGCACCGGCAGATCGCGATGTGCATGACCCCAAGGCGTGGGAAGGCAACGTACTGGTCAGCGCACCTGAACGCGAAAAATTCCAGGAGCTGATCGGACTCGGCCTGCGCGACAGCTTCCGCCTGTTCGAACAGGACGAAAAAGCCTACTCATGGTGGGATTACCGGATGATGGCGTTCCGACGCAATATGGGAATGCGCATCGACCACATCCTGATCAGCGAACCTTTGGTGGCGCAATGCAAAGGATGTGTCATCGACAAGGCGCCACGAAAGCTGGAACGCCCTTCGGATCACACACCGGTAGTAGTTGAACTTTAAATGCGTTCCAATTTTCGTTTACAGCGTAGCTTGGTCCTTGCGAAGCGCTGACCAAAAATGACTTTTCTCTGCCCGCGATTCTAAAACGGATTCCTGAGATGATATGCAAATGGCCGCACCCGGCACTATCGGGTCGAACAGCGTAGCCTCGCGACCGTTCACGGTGCACATCAGGCGATTGTCATCCAGCGCATCCACCCAACGATCACCACGCCTGTACAAATTGCACAGCAACTGCCCGACCGTGTAGTTCCCGGCGGGAATCATTAGACGCTCGGTCGTCATCATCAGGAATTCACCGGTTCCGCCACCGTAAGTGATTGCAACTTGCTGTCGCCGCAAGCTAGCCCGTGAATAGACCTCGAAAGGCACATTGCTCATCCGGGCGAACGGGGCACTTAGCTTGCTGCTGACAAAAAAACTTGCGCGTCGTACGACGTCGCGCGCGCCCGCAATGACCACGTCACTGGCTTCAATAACGCCGGAAAAATAGATTGAACTGATATCCTGCATGGAAAACCTCACGTCTTTGTAACGTGAGATCAAGCAATAGCTGTGCCATGTGTGCTTCAACGACAAATCAGTTAGTTAGATACTATCGGTTTCAAGGAAGAGCACAGTTGTGGCGCGTGATTCGACATATGGAGCATGCTCTGATGCACTGCGGTTGGTGTTGCACGAAGTCTGGCGCAGAAGGAGTATTGCGATATCTTCTAATTCACTTCCAATTCACTTTCATGCCATTGCGAATATTGGCCGCGGCCCTGCATGAGACCGTGTATCTCGCGAATTGCGCCATTGTTTGGGCCCGAGAAATATCCGCCAGTGGTAATCATCTATCCGCGAGCGTAATTGGCTGCCATTGGTATTCGACGAAGGGAATATAATGTTCCACCCAAAACGATGGCAAAATGCACAGACATAAATACGAATTTGTTGCCAGAATCATGACGCTAAATGCCCTGAGCATTTCCGATTAAAGTTTAGTACGCTCTGTAATACAACGTGCTTTGACCGATCTGACTAACTGCAATCCTGAATGAACGCCGATAACTTTTTCATCATGTTGATACCGGCACTGGTTGCCCTTGCCGGCGGAACACTAGCCTCAATCTGGAATCCAAGCCATCAGACAAGAAGTTTAATCCAGCACTTTGCAGCAGGGGTCGTGCTGGCGGCGCTGGCGGTCGAATTGCTTCCTGAAATCGGCCGTGAGCATGCGCCTGCTCTGGTATTGGTGTGCTCGTTTGCACTTGGTAGTTTGTTCATGTACGGATTGAAGTTGTGGACACTGCGTTTGGAACAAAGCGTTCACTCAGAGGGCGGAGTTGCAGGTTTAGGCAGCGGGCTGCTGCTTGCCACTTTCATTGACGTTGCTACCGATGGCTTCATAATCGGCGCCGGCTTCGCCGCCGGCGGTGAGACAGGTACGATATTGGCCCTGGGCTTATCGGTAGAGCTCCTATTCCTTGGTTTGGCCTTGGCGTCGGAAACGACCATGGGTTGGCGCATTATTGCCATTTCCGGAGCATTGGGCGGAACGGTGCTCACCTTCGCCCTGATTGGCAATGCTCTGCTGGCGGGTGCGACGCATGCCTTAATCGGAGGAGCTCTGGCATTTAGTGCAGCAGCATTGCTATACCTGGTTACTGAGGAACTGTTGATAGAAGCTCATGAAGTCGAAGAAAAGCCCGTTTCTACGCTGGTTTTGTTCGGAGGGTTCCTCGCGTTCTGGAGTATTCAGCTATTAGGTCAGTAAGCGGCAACGGGCAGCCATGTTCAGGGATACACCAGAACAGTTATTCGCGGGGGTCAATGCCGATTGGGCCTTAGTACGTTGCCTGCACTAGCCGATGTTTGTTTCATGGACCTTGATCGATCCGCCCGCAATTGAACCCATAGGCACGCAATTGACTGCATAAAAGTTGAAAGGAAATTCGATGTTTGAAAAGAGTCTCATCCAGGGCATGAAGAACTTCAATCAGTTTATCCATATTCTTCTGGCACTCGCCCTGGGTGTTGCGTGCATCATGGTGATCTGGGACTTTTGCTTCAAGGCGTTTGATGCCTTCCAAGCGGGGAACGCGACCACTGGTTTCTTCAATTCCCTTGGCTCACTATTTATTCTCTGGACGTTATCCACCCTCATTTCCGCCGAAATTAGCTATCTGCAGACCGGCCGGATCTATGTGCGGGTTTTCGTAGAGGTAGCGATCATTTCGGTTATCAGAGAAATGATAGTGCAGCCGGTTCAGGTGATTACCAACTCAAGCAGCCATGATTCGAGTTTCAACCCAACCCATTACGGTCTATTGCTCGCCGCCCTGCTGGTGGCGGGTGTTGTGTACAAACTGGTTAGCGATCCCCAAGGCACTTAAGAGTCCAATTATAGAGTCAAGTTCGCATTGAATTGCCATTGCGGTGCCATTGGTGCCATTGGGGTCAGCGTCGAGATATTCCCTGCAGCAAAGGCGCCGTGTCCGAATTCAATTTTCAAACTAATTTTGATGTGGAAAACTATTCCGAACCTGAACCCTTATCGTTTCTCTTATCGTTTACTTATCGTTTGCCCCAATCCGTTATGCCGATAGCTTGACCACCGATATTGCGCCGGGTCGTTCACCATGTTCGCGCGCACCGGGTTGAGTTCGATGTAGCGCATGCAGGTGAGCAGATATTCTTCGGCCTGCACCAAACTGGATTTGAAGCGGCCTTCCCCCGGCTCTGGCATTCTTTCATTTGTGAATCTCCTTCGTCTTTTGGTCAAGACTCGGAGATTCACTCCGACCGTCGTATAGGTCAAACCTTGGTGAGTCCCCGGCCGGGGGTTTACCTCACTGAATCAGGTCCGTATTGCCTGTCAGTAGATAACGCGTCGGGAATCAACCGCGGCATATTCAGTATGCCCTGCGCATTGTGAATTGTTTCAATATGTATTACCGGGGCGGCCCCGCGCACACTGCCGAATATGGTAGCGAAAGCCGAGTCGGCTGCATCGCGGCCGGTGGCAATGCGTACAAACCCCATGGGTATGGCGACGCCCGACGGGTCAAAGATATACCAGCGATCGCCCAGGTAGACTTCGACATAGGCATGAAAATCGGTCGGTCCCAGATTCGGATCGGCACCGTAATCAATGCCGGTGACAAAACGGGCCGGTATGTTTACCGCTCGGCACAGGGCAATCATCAAGTGGGCATAGTCGCGGCACACACCCACCTCCTCCACCAGCGTGTCGACTGCGGTAGTCGTGCCGGTTGAAGAATTGGAAAGGAAGGTCACGCGATTCATTACCCAGTCACGGATCGCCTGCACACGACTGTAGCCCTGCCAAAGCTGGCCAAACTCCTTCACCGCCAGTTTGTGCAGGCGGTCCGATTGGCAATAACGGCTGGGATAAATATAGGGCAGTACGGTCCCCGGCAGGCTGGCCACTGGCACCTCGTAGATCTGCTCCGGCGGCGCGGTGTAGTGATCGATGTCCACCGTTGCACCGTAACGCACCTGCAGCGGGCCGGCAGAGGCCTTGAGTCGCAGGAACCGCGTGTACGTGACCGGATCGGTGTTCAGATTGAATGGCGGGTTCTGGCTGATACTCAGCGACTCATTCACGACAATTTGATGTCGGGTTTGCGCGGCATGAATACTGAAAATGAAATCGCAGCCTGGCTGGTCGATTTCATAATTCAATTCAATTGAGAATTTCAGTCTGACCAAGGTAGGCATTCAATGTTTGGGAGCGCCCACGCAGTCTAGGGTGGTGTGGCGCAAAGTCGAAACGAGCATGGTACGTCAAATGTAGCCTTTTGGCGCAGACCCCGTATCCTGATAATTGTGGCCATATGGACATGTCAGTATGGCGTGATTCAACAGCGATGCCTAGACTCACTGACAGAATTGGAGTCTCGGAGTATGCGGATCGACTGCAGTTTCCGTTTGATCGAACCAAGATTCAATGCCGGGATGGTCGTTACTTTTCGCGTGCCTTCATCTCGGCAAATTTCTTGCGCCATTCCTTGAGGTTTTCATCCTCTTTTTCAAGCTGTATCGCTAGCGCCTCCAATGGGACTATCTTGTTGTCGCCTATTCTGCGTCCCAGTTTCCCACCCATTCTAGAAAATACGTATTCCGCCTCTTTCTTGCTCAGCTTCTTCGCTTTGGCAAGGTACTCTTCTGATGGCGTTCTTTTCATCGCAGATATTCCCCTTATTGCTTGCCGGATAACTTGGCGAAAAAATATTCTATCACGCTGATCGTACTGCGGCCCTGTCTCTGTTCACGCGGATTGCTTTGACGACAGGATTGAGGCAATGACCTGCGTTTGGCGGTCGCAGCGTCTTATTCATTCGGAAGAACTTCTTCGCCGTCACATTCCTGTCACATGGGCGGCCTATTATTGTATTCATGGACAAATACGGCAATTCAGAACGCTTGGTTATCTTTGACGCTGATGGCACCACCATCGATGCATTTCATGCGATCGAACTCGCGTTTTTCCAACACGGTATGGATATCGGAGACATCGATCGCTTTCAGAAGCGGCGCAAGTTGTTGAAGTTTCTCGGCGGGCTAAGAGAGTTCCCGACAAATTTGCGACGTCAATTCGGCAAACAGAGCCGCAAACAATTGCTGATGTCATTGACCGAGGTATACCGCAGCGAGGCAAGTTTGTATCCCGGTATTGCCGGGTTACTGCGCACCTTGCTGGATACGCCTGATGTTCGCGTCGGGTTGGTGACCCGCAACGTAACCATAGAGCCCGAAGAAACGCTGCGATGCCTGTTTCGTCGTCACGACATCGATACGGCCGAGTTCGACTTCTTGGCGTGCATCCCGCTTAGAGAAAGCAAGACCGACAGCTTCAAGCGCGCGCGGCAAACATTTTCCATCAATCCTGCACGCGCTTATGCCTGCGGCGATGAATATGGCGATTATGTTTCCGTGATTGACGCAGGCATGCATCCGTTCGTCGTGTCTTACGGCTTTGAGGACAGCATTCGCCTGACCAAGAAATTTGGCGTGCCCAACGAAATCATTTCGACATCACCCGAAGAATTTGTCGGCAGATTGCTGAACGCGCTGGACCTCGAAGACTCGGAAGATTGCCCGGTTCCGGTGCCAAGGGTCAGGCTTGCACAGGCAGCAACAAACTCAGTTGTCGGTTGATTGTTTTGCTGCAATTTCTCCGCTTGCTTTCCTGCCTTTATCTGGCTGCAGGCGAATTTGCATTTCCAGCGCGGCGATCCCAAAATTTACTGTTGCGGTCAGCGACACCGGCCGCGCGGAGACCGGCCGCGTTTTAATTTCATCGATGGCGATTTCGAGGATGCTGCACATTTGTGCCGTTGAGGCTCGCACTGCTTTTTCGTTGAGCATGTCGGTGACGTTATTTGCCGTATGCGTCAGCGACGCGACGCCTCCTTTCACCGATGTCGACACTCCCTCTACTGCATCAAGCGCTTTGCCCTGTACCTGAGCGCCGAGCTCCTTTATCTTTTCGAGCATGATTCGATCTCCTTGTATTTTCCTTCAACATTGCTGACAAGAAATTCCCGTATCAAATATCCTCCGGCACCATCTTGATCGCGCCGCAGGGGCATTCCGCAACACAGATGCCACACCCCTTGCAATAGTCGTACTTGAATTCGAAACGCTTGCCGGGACCAAGCTTGATGACAGCATTGTCCGGGCATACGCCGTAACAGTTATCACATTCAAAACAGTTGCCGCAGGACAGACAGCGGCGGGCTTCGAATAAGGCGTTCCCCTCGTCCAGACCACCCTGCACTTCGTCAAAACTAGTTTGACGCCGAATGATGTCAAGCATCGGTCGCACCGTCTTGTCCGCGTCGGAGTAATACCAGGGATTGAGTTTTCCAAAATCTGCCAGTTCCGGCTTGGCCGGTGAATCGTACGAACCGCCGCGCAGCCATGCATCGATATTCCGAGCGGCCTTCTTGCCATGACCGACCGCGACAGTGACGGTGCGCTCCGACGGCACCATGTCGCCCCCGGCAAAGATGCCGGGATAGCCGGTCATCATATTCTGTGACACTTGCACCGTTCCATCCTTGATCTCCAGTCCCGGCAGACCTTCCAGCAGCGACAGATCGACGTCCTGGCCGAGTGCAAGTACCAGAGAATCGGCAGCGATGGTTTCGAATTCTCCGGTCGGTTGCGGAAAACCTTTCTCGTCCAGTTCCATTTTTTCCACGGTCAGGCTCGATTCGCTGGCCTGCTTGATGGTGGACAACCATTTGATCATCACGCCTTCCTGCAGCGCTTCTTCCACCTCGAAATCATGAGCCGGCATTCTATCCCGTGTACGGCGATAGACGATGATCGCCTCGGTCGCGCCCAATCGTTTGGCAGTTCGCGCCACGTCGATCGCGGTGTTGCCGCCGCCATACACGACCACCTTGCGGCCCAGCATCGGCTTGTCTTCGCCCTCCATCGACCTCAGCACCGTCACCGCATCAACGATGTGCGCGGCATCTCCGGCCGGTATGAAGGTACGCTTGCCGATGTGCGCGCCTACCGCGAGGAAGGCGGCATCGAAGCCGCCCTGCTTCATGCTTTGTTCAATGTTCTCTACTTTGCTATTGAACTTGAGCGTGATACCGAGTTCCAGGATGCGCTGCACCTCGGCATCGAGTACATCGCGTGGCAGGCGATATTTCGGTATACCAAAGCGCATCATGCCGCCCGCCAACGGGCCAGCTTCGTGTATTTCAACACGGTGACCGGAACGCACCAGGTGATAGGCGGCAGACAAGCCCGATGGGCCGGCGCCGACGATCAATACCTTCTTGCCTGTTGATGTTGATGGTGAATCAAATTTCCAGCCGCGCTTGATCGCCTCGTCGCCTAGAAACCGTTCAACCGAATTGATGCCGACTGCGCTGTCCAGTTGCGCGCGATTGCACGAGCCTTCGCAGGGGTGGTAGCACACCCGGCCCATCACAGCGGGAAGCGGATTGTCACGTACCAGCACGCGCCATGCCTGCTCATAATCGCCGGACTCGGCGTGGAACAGCCAGCCCTGAATATTCTCGCCGGCCGGACAGGCGTTGTTGCACGGCGGCAATCTATCAAGGTATACAGGTCGCGAAGTGCGCCAGGTACCAGTCAAATTCGCCAGCGAGGTACCGGGCTTGAGGGTGATCGCGAATGGCTTGCTAGACATATCAGCTGCTCCCTTCTTCCAGCAGACCATATCGCTCGATATTCAGGTCAGCCATTGCCTGGATGCGCACCACCATTTCCGGATGTGCATGTTTGCCAAACAGGTGCGCAAAGCGCTTCTGTAGTTTGAGGTATTCCTCTACTGGAACCTTGTGACGTATCTTCAGGACGCCGGAAACTTCACCATCTTCTGCCTCGAACACCGGGAATAAACCCGACTCTTTCGCCAGTCGTGCCAGGCGTATCGTGTCGTGTGACGCGGAGCCCCAGCCCAGCGGGCACGGAACAAACAGGTGGATATAGCGCGCGCCACGAATTCTCATTGCCTTGCGCACCTTGTACTCGAGATCGCGCAAATCGGCGACCGTCGCGGTCGCGACGTAAGGAATTCGATGCGCCATCGCAATCTCTGGCACATTCTTGCCCTGACCGAACACATTGCCGGGATGGTCGCCTACCGCCATCGTCGTCGCGGTGCGCGCCGCCGGCGGGGTCGCTGACGAGCGCTGCACGCCGGTGTTCATGTAGGCTTCGTTGTCATAACAGATATACAACACGTCGTCGTTGCGCTCGAACATGCCGGACAGGCACCCGAAACCGATGTCGGTGGTACCGCCATCGCCGCCTTGTGCGACCACGCGCACATCGCTGCGACCTTTCACCTTCATCGCCGCAGCGATCCCGGTGGCAACCGCCGGCGCGTTACCGAACAGCGAATGTATCCATGGCACCTGCCAGGACGATTCTGGATACGGTGTGGAAAATACCTCAAGACAACCGGTCGCGTTCGCGGCAATCAGTTGTCCATTGCTCTCTGCCATCGCTGCATCAATCGCGTAACGCGCTCCCAGCGCTTCGCCGCATCCCTGACAGGCGCGGTGCCCGGAATTGATCGAGTTGCTGCGCAGTTCCGTGGCCTGAACGCTGCGTTCGTCCGGCGCCAGCAACCTATTGCCGACGGTAAAGGTACCGGTCTGATAAAACTTTACTGGTTGGAAACTCATGACTCTCTCCTTAACCAAACTTGGCGGACACGATCCCCTTGTCGTGCAGCAGGTTCTCCGCAATCGGGCCGGAGCGGCGGACCAGCCGTTCACGTTCCAGCTGTTTGTTCACCGCATCCCAATCCAGATCAACGAAGGTGACCGGTTCGAGTTCCTCTTTTTCAGCCTGGCGAAACAGTTTGTGCAACGATGATTTGGGAATCGCACGACCGCCGAGTCCGGCGACCGCGGTGAATCCGTGCAAGCCGCTGCCGGTAACGGCCATGCGCACGTTGGTTGCGACGATTCCGCCCATCCCGACTGCCAGACTTTTTTCGAGCACCAGGAAACGCTTGCTGTTGATCAACGCCGCACGCACCTCCTCCAGCGGAAACGGCCGAAAGCTGATGATGCCGAGCACACCGATTTTGTGTCCGTCGTCGCGCATCTCGTCTACCGTATCCTTGATGGTGCCGAGCACCGAGCCCATCGCGATGATTACCGTTTCCGCGTCTTCAATGCGATAAGTGCGCACCAAGCCACCGCTGTCGCGCCCGAATATCTGCTTGAATTCTGCCGCCAGTTGCGGAATGCGTTCCAGCGCCTGCATCTGCTTTGCGTGCGCCAGATAGCGCACTTCCATGAATGCTTCCGGGCCAACCATGGCGCCTATCGTGATCGGTTCCGCTGGATCAAGCACCTGACGCGGATCGAATCTTGGCAGGTAGACATCGACCTGTTCCTGCGCGGGAATATCGACGCGTTCAAAGGCATGGGTCAGGATGAAGCCATCCATGCACACCATCACCGGCATTGACAGCTCCTCGGCCAACCGGAATGCCTGGATGTGCAGGTCGACGGCCTCCTGATTATTCTCGGCGAACAGCTGCATCCATCCGGAATCGCGCTGCGACAGGGAATCTGAATGGTCGTTCCAGATATTGATCGGTGCACCTATGGCCCGGTTCGCGACTGTCATCACGATGGGCAACCCCAACCCGGATGCGTTGTAAACTGCCTCGACCATGAACAGCAGTCCCTGCGACGCGGTGGCGGTATAGGCTCGTGCACCGGCCGCCGATGCGCCGATCGCTACCGACATCGCGGCAAACTCGCTTTCCACGTTGATGTATTCACATGGCGTGAGTTCGCCCGATTTCACCATTTCTCCCAGTGCCTCAACTATGTGCGTCTGCGGCGATATCGGGTAGGCGCAGATCACTTCGGGACGGCATAATGCAATGGCTTCGGCAACGGCCTTTGAACCTTCTGTCTGCTTAAGCATGGATTCGTACCTCCATTTGGCGTTTTACCAATGCGTAGGCTTCCGTCGCCGCGGCAATGTTGCCGTCCGCTATCTTGCCGTCGAATCGCTGCCGTATCGCCTTGATAACCGATGCCAGTTCGATCATCCCTGACAGCGCGGCGAAACCTGCAAGCAAAGGCGCATTGGGGATGGGCCTACCGAAATGTTTGAGTCCCAGTTCTGCGGCAGGCAGGGTGCATATCCGCTCTGGTCTGATGCGCTTGGCTAGCTCACTCAGACCGAGGGCCGCAAAACCGTGACTGGAATTGATCAACACATAGCCGTCGGATTTCAGGCCGGCGAAGACATCGATCTGGTGCAACAAGGTGGGATCCTGAATGATCAACGCATCCGGTTCCATGATCGGCTCGCGCGACCGTATCTCTTTGTCATCAATGCGACAGAACGCGACCACGGGCGCCCCGGTGCGTTCGGAACCGAAGCTCGGAAAGGCTTGCGCATGCCTTCCTTCCTCGAAGGCGGCGACCGACAACATCTCCGTGGCAGTCACTACGCCCTGACCACCGCGCCCGTGTATGCGTATCTGGAACATGCTTCCTCCGCCAGGATTCGTACCTGGAAGCTTACTCTTTCGCGGGGTGGATGTCAGCCTCGCATGCGCGACGCAAATTGCATCGCGTCGTGGAAATTATCGGGGCGCAAGGTGCGATGGGGAATCTTCAGCCGGCATTCGCTGGTGCGATTGTATGCATGCCGGTCCACGATGGATCACAGACAATTGCCGCGTTGCTTGTCCTGAATTGATTACCATGGCGGAATTTTTTGAGACACCAGACTTCTGCATCCGGTCTCGAGCAGATCAACTGCTGCGAAGATTGCAGAAGTCAATGATGCGATTTCGACATCAGCCTGAGGATTTTCAGATTGATGACCACGAAGCGAATGCCCTGCCAGATGAGCGAAGTGCGCATGTAGCGGGTAAATCCCGTGGGTGACGGCGGATAGTAAGCCTGCTGATACGGCTCGCGATTGGTAATTTTTGGCATGTCGTTTTCCTGTAGGTGAAATTCCGCTTAGTCCGGCAGGATCGACCAGCCCGGCTTGAGTTTTGCCTGATAGATAAAGGCATGGTGAAGCAAATATTTCATCCAGTGACCCGCCAGCCCGATCTCGCCGAACGTCAGATCGATGTCACGACCATAGTCGGGATATTTTTCAAAGTCGGGCACCACCGGAAACACTGTCATCGTTGCCGCCGTGCCCTTGAAAATATGCGAGCCGGTCGAAGCAACGCAGGCAGCGCCCATTTCCGCCATGGATGCCGTGTGTGTCGGCTTTTCAGAGCCGTTGACCATGTCGCGGATACTCATCGCCACCGCTTTGGCCATGGCAGCCGACGGCATCCCGGTTCTCGGGGCGGTTGGATTGATCGGCGTGCCGTTGGCACTTTGCATCGGCTTGCTGATCATGTGCGGCGGAGCGAATGCGATGCCGACCGCAAAGACGTTGCGGTAAGCCGGGGTCTGGTAGGTGCGCGGCCAGTCCTGCGCACTCCACTCCAGATACGGGCGCGGGGTATAGTCTGCATCGACTTTCATGAATCCATTCGGCGCAAAAATCTGAGCGGTGATGTCTTCGCCCGCACGATTGATTGCCTTTAGTCCCACGCCGGCGAACGGCGGGATCAACATGGAAAAATCGAAATCGAGTTCGTGGAAACTGCCGTCCATGATCTCGTAGTGAATCTTGCCCGCCTCGACCTTGGTAACGTGGGCGCGAGTAATCCATTCAATGCCGCGCTCAACCATCAGCGATTCTGCGAACGTCTTGCCGTTGGTTACGTAGCCACCGCGCTTGATATGAACCCCGCCCATGCCGAAATCGCCCAGCTCGTACTCGTTGCTCAGCCACACGATGCGTGCCTTGTCGCGAACACCGGCTTCACGCAACACGTGATCCACGTTGTAGATATATTCGAATGCCGCACCCTGGCAGGTACACATCCCGTGACCGGTACCGACCACCAACGTGCAACGCTTGCCGCCGCGCATCGCGTCAATGACAGCCTGCAGTTTGTGGTTGGCCTCCAGCGCGTGGCTCGCCGTGCAGACTGACACGGTGTGCCCGTGCTCAGGCCCCAAGCCCGGAGTCGCCCCGAAATTGAGCTTGGGACCGGTGGCATTTACTAGGAAGTCGTAATTGATGTTTTCCTGCACACCGGCTTTGTCCGGATGCGTGTACTCTATCGTCACATACGGTGACTGCCTTTCGGCATCACCTTCCGGTTTGATCATCAGCGCCTTGGCCTGACAAAATTGCACATTGGTCTTGCTGTAGACTTCCGCCAGATCAAAAGTCACTTCTTCTTCCTTCATCTGGCCCACACCCACCCAAATATTTGAGGGTATCCAGTTCCATTTCGCGTTGGGCGATACAACAATTACTTCATGTTCTTTTCCCAGCCATTTATTCAGATATCTGGCGGCGGTATGCCCGGAGATTCCGGCCCCCAGGATCACGACTCGTGACATATATTTCCTTCGCTATAAATTGTCAGTGGCGGCGGGTCGCAAACCAATTTCTCGCCACTGAGGTTGTTTTCCTGGGCGCAGATCAACGAATTTTCAATTCGAGACACATACCCGGCGCCGCCGTGCCACTCGTGTTGCAATTTGAAGCCAGCTACACGAGGAATTTATAATTTTATTATAAATTACTAATATATATCAACCTCTGAATGTTTAGGGCTAATGGGGTATGGAGTAAAAAAGACTGCGCAACATACATCTATCACAGGATCGCTGCAGGCCACCAAACGTCATCTCTGGCGCAAAACATCAAGTGAACTTCGACCATTTGCCCGCCATCGATATCCGTCACTCGATAAGTTGAACTTATCAATCCAAGATTTACAATCAATTGGAGATATCACTTGTAGTTTCCTAGAATCTCTCCATCAGTCACGAATGACTTTACCTGGCTGACGTCATTATCTACTGAAAAGGAGACTCAAGATGAATACCATAAAATTGACCACAGCTGCCGGCGCGCCGGTGCCGGACAACCAAAACACCATGACCGCCGGTCCGCGCGGCCCGGTATTGATGCAGGATATCTGGCTGCTGGAAAAACTCGCCCACTTCGACCGCGAAGTCATTCCGGAGCGCCGCATGCATGCCAAGGGCTCGGGTGCCTACGGAACATTCACGGTCACCGGAGATGTCACCCGCTACACCCGGGCAAAGATGTTTTCCGAAATCGGCAAGAAGACGGAATTGTTTTCGCGCTTCACTACGGTGGCCGGAGAACGAGGCGCGGCCGACGCCGAGCGGGATATCCGCGGCTTCGCGGTCAAGTTCTACACCGAGGAAGGCAATTGGGATTTGGTCGGCAACAATACGCCGGTATTTTTTCTGCGCGACCCGCTCAAGTTTCCCGACTTGAATCATGCGGTGAAGCGCGACCCGCGTACCAACATGCGCAACGCCACCAACAACTGGGATTTCTGGACATCATTGCCGGAGGCTTTGCACCAGGTCACCATCGTGATGAGCGACCGCGGCATACCTGCCTCGTATCGGCATATGCACGGCTTCGGTTCGCACACGTTCAGCTTTATCAACGCCAACAATGAGCGTCACTGGGTAAAGTTTCATTTCCATTCCCAGCAGGGCATCAAGAATCTCACCGATGCCGAAGCGGAGGCGATCATCGGCAAGGACAGGGAAAGCCACCAGAAGGACTTGTTTGAAAGCATAGAGTGTGGCGACTTTCCCAAGTGGACGATGTATGTGCAAGTCATGCCGGAGGGTGACGCGTCCAAGGTGCCCTACCATCCGTTTGACTTGACCAAAATCTGGCCACACCAGGATTACCCGCTGATTGAAGTGGGCGTGATGGAGTTGAACCGCAATCCGGAAAATTTCTTTGCCGAAGTCGAACAATCGGCGTTCAATCCGGCCGCAGTGGTACCAGGTATCAGTTTCTCGCCGGACAAAATGTTGCAGGCGCGTCTGTTCTCCTATGGCGATGCGCAGCGCTATCGCCTCGGGGTCAACCACCATCAGATTCCGGTAAACGCGCCACGTTGCCCGTTCCACAGCTACCATCGAGACGGGGCGATGCGTGTAGACGGCAACCACGGCGGGACTATTGGTTATGAACCGAACAGTTACGGTCAGTGGCAGGAACAGCCGGATTATCGCGAGCCGCCTTTATCAATCGAAGGCTCGGCGGACCACTGGAACCATCGTGTAGATGAGGACTATTACTCGCAACCGGGCGCCTTGTTCCGTTTGATGACACCTGTGCAGCAGCAGGTGCTGTTTGAAAATACCGCGCGCTCCATTGGTGAGGCATCACGGCAAATTCAGCTGCGTCATATTGCCAACTGCACAAAGGCCGATCCGGCTTACGGGGCAGGCGTCGCTAGCGCGCTTGGTATTACGGGCTGATTTGAATCAAGCAGAATCCCGCCCAAACGGGCGGGATTAACTTTGAAAGGATGTGATGATGACTAAGGGAAAGAAACTGGATTGGAAAGAAATCTTCATATCTGCGCTGGTCGTATACGGGACATCGATGGCCGGCGCAATCGTTAATGTTGATATCTAGAATATCTCTTGCTGCAACGCTTCAAAAGACGCGACCTGCTTGCAATCGAAGGCCTTCATAACGGGGTTGCCAAAGAGCTGCAGGCCTCAGGCAACCGCCGCCTCGAAGTTCGACAATTTATTCAGCATCGCGGTGATAGGTTTGCTGCCAGACATGCAGTCCGCAAGCAGCTTTTGCGATTCTTCAATTCTGCCGCGACCCAGCAAATAGTTGTAGTAGGCCGCCAGATCCTGCCAGCATGCCGGATACTGAATTGCGCCGGTATGCGAATCATAAATCAGTACGGTACTGCCGTCCTTGCCTGGCAAAACGTGATAGCGGTTGCTGGTGCTCATGATAACTCCTTGTTTGCTCCTTAATAATCAGTTAATTCAAGCCAGTTGAACTTTTGACATCTACGCTCAATTCAAACAGCACAGTTGACGCTATGAGTAGATAGTCTGAAATAAGTTTCAGTTGGCCACCGCGATTTTCAGTTTCCCGACCAACGGTATAATTCACAAACTCCGAATAACTACGTACTTCCGAATTCCAACAATGGCCTCCCGCAACTGGTTTTCTGAATCATTTTCGCGACTAACTCGACCCGAATGGCTAGATCCGGCCATGGTGCTTTTGCTCTGGATATTTGCCTGCTACTGGAATATGGGCAAGGCATTCCATATGGATGACACCGGGCACATGGAGATTGCGCGCTGGATAGCGAGCAATCCTTTGCACCCCATGAGTGGCATGCTCAGCTGGGGTGCCGATTTCGAGCCTATCTACAAGACCAACCAACCCCATCTGTATTTCTACTTGATGGCGATATGGGCGAGCCTGTTTGGCTGGTCCGAGATATCGATGCACGCGCTGATGTCACTATTCACTTTCCTGGCCATATACGGGTTTTATCGTCTGGCAAGTTACTTGTCTCCCGCGTCTCCCATCATCCCGACAGCCCTTTTTGCGCTCAGTCCTGCATTTGTCGCGGGTCAGAATTCCATGGTGGACGTCCCGGTGGTTGCGGTCTGGATCGCGTTCTATTGGGCGTTGCTGAATCCAAGGCTAGGCGAAAAAAAACGCTATTTCGTCGCTGGACTGCTCTGTTCCGCGGCCGTGCTCATAAAGTATTCAAGCCTGGCTCTATTGCCCGCTTTGTTTTTGCACATGATCTTGCGCCGACAATTCAGGCAGCTGGGTTGGACACTACTGCCGATCATTGCGCTGGCGCTATGGTCCGCGTTCAATTATTACGACTATGGCGGCGTGCATATTCTTGGCCGTAGCGTAGGCGACCGGACATCCACCCTGTCCGCGCTTGCGGTGTCCTGGCTGGGGATACTCGGCGCGATTACGCCGTTCGCGGTGCTTGCCGTTGTCGGCATGATCTACCGATCAACAACTTTGCCGGCGCGTATCGCGTACTCGCTGCTGACGGTGTTCAACCTGGCTACGTTCGCCACCATTTTCTGGTTCTTTGTTGCGCTACCATCCAACGATGTCGAGATCAACAAATTGCTTCGATGGCTGTTTCTGGTCAACGGCGCGACGCTTATCGTATTGATAGTTGGATATTCGGTGAAAAAGGCCGCGCGACGTAATCTGGACATTACTCAGCTAACGTTGCTGTACTGGATAGTATCCTCCGCCACTTTTATAGTTGTCTTTGCACCGTTTATGGCGACCAGACATGTGCTGTTGTCGCTGCCCCCGGTTATTTTGCTGTTGTACGCATGGGTAGTCGACGGGAAAGTGCCGCGGCAATTTGTTGCGGCATGTATTGCGCTGACTTTTGTTGTTACCGCGCTGCTGGCCACTGCAGATGATTGGTATGCAGAAACTTACCGTAAGCAGGCTGCGTTCATCGCCACCAATATGCCCAAGCAGTCAACCATATGGTTCAACGGAAACTGGGGCTGGCAGTGGTATGCAACTCAAGCGGGCATGCACCAGATCAGTCTGCTTGGCGACCGTCCCAAGCCCCGGCCGGGAGACTATGTCGTTGCTCCGCAGCATGTGTGTTGTGAATTGCCGATTTCCACGGAAATAAACCTTGAACCGTATCGAAAGGTGGTTGTTTCCCGAGAGACGCGGGCATCGCACTTCGCATCCTGGGACTTCTATCTATCGGACTCTCAGCCCTGGGGCTACTACCACAACCCGATCGACGTATTCCTGATCTCGCGAGTTGTTTACTGAATACGATAGCGCTGTTCGTCAGGGCAATTCATAACCGAATTCGCGTATTACCGTCGCCGCTCTTTTTCCCTTGAGAAAATCGAGTAGCGCCTGCGCCGCCAAATTGTCTTTCGCCCTGGTCAGCAACACTGCGCTTTGCCTTATCGGAGCATGTAACTCGTCCGGCACGATCCACCATGACCCCTTGGTTGGTGGCTTACCTCCCTGCCGCAATTGCGATATCGCGATAAAGGCCAGGTCGGCATTTTCCGATGCAGCCAACTCATAGGCATGCACGGTATCGTCACCTTTAGTGAGCTTGCGCTGCAATCCATTCCACATTGCCAGCTTCTCCAACGTCTGCTTTGCGGCCACGCCATAGGGTGAAAATCGGTAGTTGGCGATTGCCAGCTTGGCAAAATTGCCATTGCGCAATACGGCGCCTTTGGCATCGACGAGATCCGGCTGGACGCTCCATAAAGCCAGTTTGCCCTCCGCATACACAAAACGCGAGCCGCTCACTGCAATGCCATCCTGAGTCAAGCGCTTGGGCGCGTCCTCATCTGCTGCAAGGAAAACGTCGAAAGGCTCTCCGGCTACTATCCGCGCGTAAAGTTTGCCAGTGGCGGCTGCGGTGATCTTTACCGTATGCCCGCTATCATGCTGGAACATTTCAGCAATGCGTTGCATAGGCACCGCAAAGTTCGACGAGACAGCGACACGCACCTCCCCGGCTTGAGACGTTGCTACCACAAATAGCGTAGAAAGCAGTACCGCCGCGATATAGCGGCGCAAGGTTACGATACTCACGAACATAGTCTGAATTTGCGTCGTGTGTTGTAGAAGGTCACGGCAACTGCTACCGCCGATAACTGGGCCAAACCGCGCTGAAGGTCATTTGTTGCAAACATCGAAGCATTGCTCTTTTGTCCGGTCGGTATATTGCCGGCATCGCGAAAAACATTGATCAAACGGATAGGCAACCGGCACGCGCTGCGACGTAGACGTTTCTTTCGAGTCACTCTCGATTGCGGCTTGCGGAGCAACTTCAACGTGGTACTCAGCTGCGTCAGAGTCACCGACAAAGCCCAGTGAATCAAAGCAATAGTTCAGCCTTCTGCTTATGTCCGCAATCACTTCCCTACCCAGCTTACGCAATATTTCCGGACGGTGGTTATGCTGCATATCGTTGCTGATGTCAAAATCTCCCGGTTTCAACGGTTCGAGATTGTCAAATTTGGCGGGCATGGTTCCTGCCGCCAACACTTCGCCGCTTTTGCCGAGAATTGCCACGTTCAGGTTCGCTCGCAATACGATCCGGGGGTCATCGCTCAGGCTGTTGTCCTTGATCAAAACGGTCGAACCCTCACGAAGTTCGTAGCCTCCCGCTTCCTGCGGTGAACTACCTTTCGGGTCCGCAGCTGCCCTGACAGCAAATATGGCGTCAAGGTCGTTGTCGCGCGCCAATTTGGCAAACACATTTTGCACCCGCGATGAACTGTAGCCATAACCCGACTTTACGCTGGCCAGCATAGCGGCTCTGTCGAACTTGACTTCCTTGATATTCCAACCCGGGTGAACTTTTGCGATCCTTTCGCGAGCGACATAAGCAATTGTTTCGGTGACTTTGTTACCCAGATCAAATTCCGTGTATTTGTTTGATACGGAAATTATTCCTATCTTGTCGAAATTCACTTCTTCCGGCACCAGCGACACAACGGCGATATTCTTGATCCCGCTTATATTCTGTTCAGTCAGATGTTGCGGCGTGGACGCGCATCCGGTCAGCATCAGCAGCGTAGTCAGAATGCAAAAAATCGGGAAGTATCGGAGTCTCATTCAATTCACCCATGTCATTAAATATCTCGGCCGGGATAGTCTGGCAACGAATTCCGTCTCGATTCCAGCAGGTGATCGTCGCGCTCTCGGCGCTTCGGATGTTCACTCCAGGAACACGGTCCATGCGATCGCGGTCGGTCGCCCGCGTTACATTGATCTAGCGCCAATTGACTTCGACTATCTCACATCGCTGCTTTTAATTGTAGTCGACATTGTAAGCGAGAAGCGACCATTGTCGTCGAGAGCAGCGATAGTAGGCTAGACCGGCAGTGGCGAAGACACTGAACGTCACCGACCTTTCCAGATTGCAGTGGACGCGTACCATTCCCCGATCGGAATTGAAAACGCGTCGTACCTCGGTCGATAGTTGACTTGACAATGTGCCCAAGTAAGTTGTACTTTACCATCTGGTTAATTATAAACTTTTCAGGTACTCGCTGTGGACACACTCAGTTCGACATTTGCTGCGCTTGCCGACCCAACTCGACGCGCCATCCTGGCACGCCTCGCGCTTGGAGAAACTTCCGTCGCAGAACTAGGCGCCCCATTCGACATCAGCGCGCCGGCAGTGACCAAGCATCTCAAGGTATTGCAGCGTGCCGGTCTGATCACCCAAGGGCGTCAGGCGCAGTGGCGGCCGTGTCGACTGCAAGCCGCACCACTGAAGGAAGTCGCGGGTTTCGTCGAACAATATCGGCAGTTCTGGGAACAGAGCTTTGATCGTCTGGATACCTATCTTCAACAACTGCAAGTGCAGGAGAAAGAGAATGGACGCAAGAGCAAATGATTCCGAAATAGCCAACGCAGAACGCGAGATCATTATCTCGCGCGTTTTCGACGCGCCGCGCGCGCTGGTGTGGCAGGCGTGGACAGATCCAAAGCACATCAAGCAGTGGTGGGGACCGGCAGGTTTCAACAACGACGCTTGTGAAAGTGATCTTCGTGTGGGTGGGCGATTCAACCTGAAGATGCGCGCGCCGGACGGCAACGTGTATCCCTGTATCGGCACGTTCCGCGAGATCGTCGATTCCGAGCGCATCGTGTATGAAGGCGAAGCGACGGATGGACACCCCTGCGGTGCAGGCATCCCGCCACGTGCCATAGTGACGGTCAGTTTTGCGGAACAGGACGGCAAGACTCAGCTGACCCTGCATACGCGCTTTGCCAGCGCGGAACGCAAACGGGCGGCAGCGGAAGCCCGCTTCGTTGTCAGTTGGGAAGAGGCATTGGGACGACTGGCGGAAATGTTGCACACATAGCGCAGCGCGAAAATTTAACGCGCCAATTAAGCGCGAAGTAACGTCGTAATGAATCAACGAGGAATCCCGTGATACCAACCCAATCGCGAAGAATCTCGTCAGAAATAGAGTGGCATCATCCGTAGTCGATATTACCATTCTTACACTTGCTGCTTGTAGTGGAGGCTACCTGTGAAACCAGATTTTGATAAGGCGATACAAGAACATTTCGCTGCTATTTCCAACAGGGATATAGAAGCGTTCAAGTCTCACCTTACCCAGGGGCAAACCCTTTATACCATCGTGCAGAATGGGCACGCCTTCACAACTCCTGCTGAAACGACCGCAATTCACGAGCAGTGGTTTAAGGATCCTGATTGGGTGTGGGAAGGCACGGTTGTTCACAAGGTAGTAGGCGAAGAAATGGCCATGGTGCTGGTCAAATACCAATATCGCACCACGCCCGAGGACGCGCCCATCACCACATGGCTTACCTATGTGTTCCAGTTACAGGAAGGCCAGTGGCGTATCGTCCACGACCAGAATACCGCACTTGATTTCGTTGCTTTTGCCCGGATGGCAGGAATCGAAATCAAATAGAACCTCCGATTTCATCAATTGCAAGGCGAAGAACATGAGCAAGGTAAGAGTAGAAAGCTTCTCGATTTCGCTGGACGGCTATGGTGCCGGGCCGGATCAGGACAACAATAATCCGTTGGGGGTAGGCGGGCAGGAACTGCCTCAATGGTTTTTCCCGACCCACGTCTTCCAGAAAAACGTGCTCGGTGCGGAGTGCGGCACAACGGGGATCGACAACGATTTTGCCATGCGCGGATTCCGAAATGTGGGCGCCTGGATACTCGGCCGCAACATGTTCGGACCGATACGCGGTCCCTGGCCGGATATGAACTGGAAAGGCTGGTGGGGAGACAACCCGCCTTACCACGTGCCGGTTTTCGTACTGACGCATCACGCGCGCCCTGACATCACCATGGAAGGGAACAACACTTTCCATTTCGTCGCCGGCGGTATCCGTGAGGCGCTCGATCGGGCCAAGGAAGCGGCAGCAGGAAAGGACGTCCGCATCGGTGGTGGCGCGAACACCATCCGCCAATATCTTGAGGCGGGTCTAATCGACGAGCTACACATCGCCATTTCGCCGGTATTGCTGGGCAAGGGCGAGCCGCTGTTTGCCGGACTGGACATGCGGGCGCTGGGTTACGAATGCGTGCAGTCCGTACCGACGGAGAAAGCAATGCACGTCGTTATACAACGCAAGAGCCAATAACTACCAGGAGAAAAGATCATGACTACCGGCACTGTAAAACTACATCGCGTATTGAAATCCACGCCCGACAAAATCTATCGCGCCTTCCTCGATGCGGATGCCATGGCGAAATGGCTGCCGCCCTACGGTTTTACCTGCAGGGTCCACCAGATGGATGCCAAGGTCGACGGCGGTTTCAAAATGTCGTTCTCGAATTTCGGTACGGGAAACGGCCATTCCTTCGGCGGGAAATACCGCGACCTGAAACCGAATGAACTGATCCGCTACACCGACAAGTTCGACGACCCCAGCCTGCCGGGTGAGATGGTGACGACGGTGACCCTTAAGCCGGTCATATGCGGCACTGACGTCAGCATCTTGCAGGAAGGTATTCCATCTGCAATCCCGGTCGAGATGTGCTACCTCGGCTGGCAGGAGTCACTCACGCAACTCGCCACGCTGGTCGAGCCGGTGATTCCTGATTAGGCACAGTGTATCGCCATGACCAATGCAAACGGAAGCAGATTGCCTCTCACTCTGACGCGCACCTTCAATGCACCGCTCGCGCTGGTGTGGAAAGCCTGGACCGATCCCGCGCATACGATCCACTGGTGGGGACCAACGCATCACCCGGCCACGAACATCGAATGGGATGCGCGTCCTGGTGGGCGCTGGCGCAATTGCCTGCGCTCGGTCGAGACTGGCGACCTGCTCTGGCACGGCGGAGAGTTTCGCGAAGTGGCAGAACCGGAACGCCTGGTGTTCACCTTCGCGTGGGAAGAGACCGGCGAGCGCGGCGTCGTAACGCTGGTGACCGTCGCCTTTTCCGAACTGGATGGAACGACGGAAATGACCATGCGTCAATCACCGTTCCAATCGATCGATGAACGCGACGGTCACGACCAAGGCTGGAACAGCACCTTTGACCGGCTGGCGGAATACCTGACGCGTCTTCACAAACATTAAGGAGTCCCGATCATGAGCTTTCAAGCATACATAGACAACATATACAGCAAGACCGGCAAGACGCCGGAGCAACTTAAGACGCTTGCAGCAAAGGCTGGCGTCTACAGCAAGGACATGAAAGCCGGCAACCTGGTGGACTGGCTCAAGAAAGAATACGAGCTCGGCCACGGTCACTCGATGGCGATCTGGGCGGTATTCAAGGATAAGGGCTGGGTGAACGACCCGAAGCGCAGCAAGTAACCACACTTAAAGGAGTCGGTAATGTCAAAAACAATCCTCATCGCGATCGCAGGCATCATCGCTTTCGCGCTGATCTATGCCTCGAGTCGACCGGATAACTTCCATGTCGAGCGCTCCGTCAACATCAAAGCGCCACCGGAAAAGATCTTCGGACTCATCAACGACCTCCACCTGTGGAATGAATGGACACCCTATAACAAAGACCCGGCCATGAAGAAGACCTACAGCGGCAGTTCCAGCGGTAAAGGCGCGGCCTATGCCTGGGAAGGCAACAAGGAAGTAGGCAAAGGCGAGATCGCCATTACGGAATCAACGCCGTCGTCGCGCATCGCATTCGACCTGCACATGATCGAACCCTTCGAGGGACGCAATGTTGCGATGTTCACACTGAACGCTTCGGGAGAATCCACCAAAGTGACCTGGAGTCTGGACGACAAGCAAAAGCTCATGGTGAAGGTGATGGGAATCTTCATGAACATGGACAAGATGATCGGCAAGGATTTTGAAACCGGATTAGCAAGGCTCAAAGTTGTCGCAGAAAAATAATTCAAACTGAAAGGAGTGAAGATGCAATTTCTGTTCATCATCAGTCATGACAACGCCTTTGCACGCAGCGAAACCCTGTTTACTGACATCGCAGCTTGGATTAAAGATACAGAGCGGCGCGGGATTCGGTTATATGGCAATCCGCTGCGCCCCGCAGATGATGCCAAGACCGTGCGCATACGCAATGGCAAAGTCAAAATCGCCGCAGGACCATTCGCCAACTCTGCGGAAAAGATGTGCGCTTATGAATTGATCGAGTCCGCGAGCATGGATGAAGCGACCCAAGTCGCTTCGTCGCACCCCATGGCAAAAGCGGCGACGATCGAGGTCAGGCCGATATGGAACGAGCTGGTCGGTCGATAGATAGTTAGATAGTTAGAAGACATAAGGCATTATCCTGTACAGAAGGAAAAGGCAATCATGAGCAATACCGAACCCCGCAACATCCCGCGTAGCATAGGTGCAGTGCTGGCAGCATTCGTCGCAGTGTTTGTACTTTCGCTGGGCACCGACCAGCTATTCCACGCGCTGGAAATATATCCGCCATGGGGCGAACCGATGACCGATACCGGCTTGCTCTTGCTGGCGCTGGCCTACCGCATCGTCTATGGCATCGCAGGCGGCTATATCGTCGCCAGGCTCGCGCCGCGCAATGCCATGCGACATGCGCTGATCATGGGCGGTATCGGCTTTGTATTGAGCATGGCCGGCGGCATTGCCATGTGGGACATGGGCGCGCACTGGTATCCCATCGCTTTGGCACTCAGCTCCCTGCCCTGTTCATGGACAGGTGCCACGCTGTACCTGAATGCGGCATCTGAACCAGACGTTGGAGCACAAACCAATTCTTAAAGGGAACGTATCATGCAAGTCAAACTGTGCAGCCTGATGGTGAACGATCAGGACAAGGCGCTGAAGTTCTACACCGAGATCTTGGGCTTTATCAAGAAAACCGAGATTCCCATGGGGGAGTACCGGTGGTTGACGGTCACTTCAATCGAAGGCCCGAATGATCTTGAGTTGGTACTGGAACCCACAGGTTTTCCACCCTCCAAAACCTACCAGTCTGCATTATTTGCCGCGGGTATCCCGCTCACCGCGTTGGCTACGCGCGATATACGCGCCGAGTATTTGCGTCTGAAAGATCTCGGTGTCGTGTTTCGCGGCGAACCGCAAGTCGCAGGGCCGGTGATGATTGTCCTGTTTGAAGATACTTGCGGCAACCTCATCAACCTTTACCAAGTCCTGGAAAATGGCCATGAATAAGATCACTCCGTTTTTCTGGTTCAACACAGAAGCGCGTGCCGCTGCGGAGTTCTATACCACCGTATTCAAGGACGCGAAGATCACCGACGGCACTACACTGGAAAACACACCGTCCGGCACGGTGGAGATCATCACCATCAAACTGTTTGACCAGGCGTATCAACTGATGAGTGCAGGGCCATTTGAAAATATAAATTCAGCGATCTCGTTTGTGGTGAATTGCGAAACGCAGGGAGAACTCGACTACTACTGGGAGAAGCTATCCGCCGATCCCGACGCGGAGCAATGTGGCTGGCTCAAAGACAAGCCCGGCGTGACTTGGCAGATCGTGCCGACTGTCATGTACGAGATGCAAAAAACCAAAGACAAGAAGAAGCTAGCGCGAGTCACCGAAGCATTTTTAAAAATGAAGAAGTTTGATATTGCCGAGTTGCAGAAGGCTTACGCAGGCTGACCAAGGAGAGACATCATGCAAGGAATCACTCCGTTCTTATGGTTCGATGGACAAGCAGAAGATGCGATGAACTTCTACGTCTCCGTGTTCAGGAACACCAAAGTGCTGGGCGTCAACCGCTACGGCAAGGGGGCCCCCATGCCGGAAGGCACTGTGCTCACCGCTAGCTTCGAGTTGAACGGCCTGAAGTTCGTGGCACTCAACGGCGGGCCGATGTACAGATTCTCGTCCGCGACTTCTTTCGTAGTTGACTGCGAAAATCAGGCCGAGGTGGATTATTACTGGGAGAAACTCGGTGCGGGCGGCAAGTACAACCAGTGCGCATGGTTGGACGACAAATTCGGCGTGACCTGGCAGATCGTACCGAAACAATTGGGGCTGTTATTGAGCAACCCTGACCCGGTCAAAGCTGGCCGCGTGATGCAGGCCATGATGCAAATGAGCAAAATCGACATCGCCGGGTTGCAACGCGCTTACGACGCGGGCTAAATCACATTAGATGCCAGTAATCAGGAGTGCACATGAAGAACGTATATGCAATTCTGTTTGTACTACTCACTTCCGGCTGTGCATCAATGCCGCCCCAAAAAGTGGAGTCCGCTCCGGCGGCGGTCAAACACCAAGGAGACATCATGAAAGTCAAGCGTATGGACAACGTCGGCATCGTGGTGAGAGACATCGATGCTGCAATTCAGTTTTTCACTGAACTCGGACTTACTCTCGAAGGCCGCATGCCCATCGATGGTGAATGGGCCGGCCGCGTCACCGGAGTGCGCGGACAGCGTGTCGAGATCGCCATGATGCGCACCCCTGACGGCTACAGTCGCATCGAACTCACGCGCTTCGATGCCCCCGCCATCGAGTCCGATCACCGCGCGGCACCCGTGAACTCGCTGGGATACATGCGAGTAATGTTCACCGTTGAGGACATCGACGACACCCTCGCCCGGCTCAGCAAGCTTGGTGCGACGCTGGTCGATGAAGTTGTCAATTACGAGAACATCTATCGACTCTGCTACATCCGGGGCCCCGAGGGAATTCTTATCGGTCTCGCCCAACAGCTCGGGCAGCAGAACGCCCGCGAGAATCCCATGGAGCGCAAACGTTGAGAATTCTGGCACCGGCGTCTAACTAAAACGTCAGCGTGCATGATCAATATCCACATCCAAGGAGTGCTTCCATGAGAAAACTGATCGCATCCACGTTTGTGTCGCTTGACGGCATCATGCAAGCACCCGGCGGACCGGAAGAAGACCCCACTGGCGGTTTTGCCCTTGGCGGCTGGATGTTCGGCTACGCAGACGAAAGCATGGACATCTCAACATCAGGTTTCGACGGCAAGGATCGCGAGCTGGTGCTAGGGCGCAGGACGTATCAGATATTCGAAGCGTACTGGCCGTATCAACCGGCTGACGACCCGATTGCAAAAACGCTCAATGCAGCGAAAAAGCATGTTGCTTCGCGCACGTTGACGACACTCCACTGGAACAATTCGACCCTGCTCCACGGTGACGTCATCCCTGCAATCATCGCGCTCAAGGCGCAACCGGGCCCCGACCTGCAGATGATTGGCAGCGGCAATTTGATTGAAACACTGGAGTCCGCATCACTGATCGACGAGTACAACGTATGGACTTTTCCGGTGGTACTTGGGCGGGGCAAGCGCCTTTTTGGCGAGACTGCCAAACCATCGGCGTTGCGGCTCGTTCGCTCTCAGATTTCGACCACCGGCGTTGTGATGAGTACCTATGTGCCAGATGGCGGTATCCGACCCGGTTCGTTCGCGAGTGCCAAGCCGAGTGAGAAGGAGTTGGCTCGACGCAAGAAAATGGCGAATGGGGCGTGGTGATGTGAAGAGGACAGTGCGCG
>JBARHR010000256.1:0-6287 GCA_049799335.1 Gallionella sp.
TCGCTCATGTGTTCCATGCCGGAAACAATCTTCATCATGCAGGTGCCGCATTCGCCTTCACGACAACCGTAGGTGATACTGGCGCCGACCTTTTCGGAAATCTCGATCAGGCGGGTGCCGGCCGGTACCGAAACGGTGATACCGAGCTTTTCAAACGTGACGTTGGACTTTGGCATGCTATTGCTCCTGTGCGAGTAGGTCAGACATGGAAATGACGCGATTCCTGATTGCGCCGGTCAAATGTTGTGCGAGTTGCTGGCCGAGTTCGCGGCAACGCTGGAACTCTTCCTCGGTCGGAATCAGTTTCGCGCGCACGCCCTTGAGCGGTACGCGCAGCTTGAGGCCGCGCAGACGGTCCTCGATCATGTTGATCGCTTCACCGCTCCATCCGTAAGAGCCGAAAGCGGCGCCAAGCTTGTCGCTGACTTTGATCGCGGCCAAGGAGGAAAGCAGGTCCCAAACCGGCTTCACCGCGTCGCCGTTGATGGTCGGTGAACCGAAGGCAAGACCATCCGCTTCCTCAATCAGGTCGACAAACGGCAGGTCGCCACCGGACTGCAGGTCATACAGCGATACGCGCACGCCGGGCACCGTCTCTGCGCCATCGGCAATCGCCTGCGCCATGCGTGCAGTGTTACCGTAGGACGATATATAAAACACCAGCAATGTCTTGTTATGTGCGCCGACTTCGTTATGCAGCAACGGCGTCGCCAGCTGCCGGTAGCGTTTCATGTAGCTTAGCGGTGCCTCGCGCAGGATGGGGCCGTGGGCCGGGGCGATCACTTTCAATGCGAGCGGTTCAAGCAATTCAAGTGCGTCGAGCACATGCTCCCGGAACGGACGCATGATGTGCTGGTAGTAATATTCAAACGAAAAACGAAAATCGCCGACCTGATCATTGAACAGGCGAGCGTCGCAAAAATGGCAGCCGAATATGTCTCCGCTGAACAATATGTCCTGTTGTTCCACCAGTGTGCACTGGGAGTCCGGCCAATGCAGGAACGGCGTGCTGAAAAAACGCAGCGTGCGTCCGCCTAGTTCGACGGTGTCGCCGGTTTGCACGATGGTGAAATCGAGATCGCCGCTCTTGACGATAGCCTTCAGCATCAGCTGTGCCTTGGGTGACAGATACAACTTCGCCTGGGGAGCGCGGCGCATCAGTTCCGGCAATGCGCCGCTATGATCAGGTTCCAGGTGGTTCAGTACGATGGTGGTAATCTCGTCGTAGCGCGCGACTTGCTCAAGACGTGTGAAGAATTCGGCCGCGTGGGATTCTTTGACGGTGTCAATCACGGCCACGCCTTCATTGCCGCGCACGCAGTACGAATTGTACGAAGTCCCGTTGGCGGTCTTGAGAATGATGTCGAATTCGCGCAGGCCCGGGTCGAGCGCGCCGACCCAGTGGATGCCGGGGGCGATCTCGACGGCGTCCGGCACGCGTTTCATCTGTCCGATTCCGGTGCGGGGCAGGGGGCGTGCTCGCCACTTTTTGGGCAAGCTTCAATTTCTCCCTGCGGCCTTGCGTCGCTTAGGCCGATCCAACCTTTAACAGATTCTGGATCAAAACCGACGCAGAAATCGCCTTCAACTTCCATTAACGGACGGCGTATCAGCAACGGTTCAGCAATCATCATTCCGAGCGCTGTATCCGCATCCAGCGCGCGCGGATCGACTTCGCCAGATTTGACACGCGGCGCGCTGGGATTGAACCACTGTGCCACCGGCAGCGCGCCAAAAAATTGGCGCAATCTTTCCACATTCCACTTTTCCAGCAGCAAATTCTTCGCCAACACCGTATGGCCAGACGCAGCCAGCCACACTTTCTGTTTGGTGTTGTTAACGCAACCGGGTTTCTCGTAAAAAATGATGGTGACCATGGCTACATGGCCTCAGGCCGCGAGCTTTTCCGCGGGGATGCCGGTGAGTGAACCCGGCGGATTCATCGGGATTCCGTCTTCGTTCAAGATGGCGCCTTCAATTGGACAGATCGTCGCGCATTGTGGATCGTCAAAATCGCCCGCGCACTCGGTGCACTTGTTCGGGTCGATCAGAAAAGTCGGCTTCGCCTCGTATATCGCCTTGCTCGGGCACAGCGGTTCGCAGGCCCAGCAGTTAACGCAGGATTCGATAATTTCCAGTGCCATGATCGTGTTCCTCTTTTAGTACAACTTCACTAAACCCGTCATTCCCGCGAGAGCGGGACAACGCAAAAAATCGTGTCCGTGCCGCTGGACATCATTTGGTGGATTCCCGCCTTCGCGGGAATGACAACTAACTTCAAGCCACCTTCTGCTCTTCCGTCACTTTTGGTTCCAGTTTGCCGGCGAGACGCATTTCTTCGTATACCTTGAGGATCGCTTCATCGATGGTTTCCATCGCATGCTCGCCGTTAGGCTGAATGCCGGCGGCTTCCAGCGGACCCCAAGGTTCGTAACCAACCTTGCTGCACAACACCACTTCGCAGCCAGCCAGTTCGCGGATGGTCACGTCCAGTGCGCTTTCGCCGTCGCCGCAGGTGTCGCCGCCCTCGCAGTAGGGGATGGTCTTGCGGTGGCTGATGAAACGAATTCCGGCAGCCGAGGCTTCGTAGATCAGGAACTCGCTGGCGTGGCCGAAGTGTTCGTTGATCACGCCGCCGCCCTTGGTGGCGACCGCCATCAGCACCGGCCTGGTTTCAGGCTTGGCCTTGATGCCTTCGATGCTGACCAGTTGCACCTTGGCTTCCTTCGCGAGGCGCTTGCTTTCCAGTTCCTCGTTGATCGCCGCATGTACTTCGGCGCGCATTTTCATCGCTTCCGGATAGTTGATGTCCATCTGCTCGATCTTTTCCATGGTGAATTCAGACCCACGATCCTCACCCAGCAAGCCCACCGCATCGGCACGGCACTGGCGGCAATGGCGCATCATGTTCATGTCGCCGGAACAGGCATCCTGCAATTCCTGCAACTCGTCATGAGTTGGCCCGCGTTGGCCGGTGAGGCCATAGTAAGTGCCGTGTTCCGCTTCGGAGATCAATGGCATCACGTTGTGCAGGAATGCGCCCTTGGCCTTCACAATCTTGGACACTTCGGCGAGATGTTTGTCGTTTACCCCGGGAATCATCACCGAGTTCACTTTTACCAGAATGCCCTTGGCAACCAGCATCTCCAGACCTTTCTGCTGCTGCTCGATCAGAATCGCCGCGGCTTCGCGTCCCTTGATGCGCTTGTTCTTCCAGAAAATCCACGGATAGATTTTGGCACCCACGTCGGGATCGACGCAGTTGATCGTGATCGTCACGTGGTCGATATTGTGCTTGGAAAGTTCCTCCACATGGTCCGGGAGCGACAGCCCATTGGTGGACACGCACAGCTTGATGTCCGGTGCCTGTTCGGCCAGTTGCTGGAACGTCGAGAAAGTGCGCTCCGGATTGGCCAATGGATCACCAGGGCCGGCAATGCCCAGCACCGTCATTTGCGGGATGGTCGCTGCGACTGCCAGGACCTTTTTCACAGCCTGATCCGGATGATGCAGTTCGGAAACCACGCCGGGACGGGATTCGTTGGCGCAGTCGTACTTGCGGTTGCAGTAATTGCACTGGATGTTGCACGCTGGAGCTACGGCCACGTGCATACGTGCGAAATAATGATGCGCTTCTTCGGAATAGCACGGATGGTTGAATACTTTTTCGCGGATATGCTCCGGCAAGTGGTCCATTTGATCGTCGGTGGAGCCGCACGATCCGGCGGAACAACCACCTTTAGGCGCTTCGCTTGCTTCGTTATTGATGACTGGTAGTTGCACGATGTGTCCTCCGGTAAGGTCTGGTTCTTGATCAGCAATCTGCGTGCCTGAGCGTTGGGGGCTCGTAAGTCATTGTTTTGTAGGAATCGATCAGGCGTGTTTTTTCTAGCTGTTGTAAATGACACACGCCACCGCGAGTCGCTTGTGGTGAACGCGACAAAAGTCCTGGCGGGATGCAACGAAACGCAGGCAGTTGAGCCAATTCTCTAAGCGCTATAACCAAGTGCATAGCTCAAGCTTCCTTTGCGATCAGCATGTTGGGAGGCCGGAGATTTGCGCTTGGCAGGCATTGGCACTGTAATTGCACTCCATACAGTTCATGGCAATCAGCGACCAAGGAGAACAGACAATGCAACCGTCACAACTCATCACCCGGGAAGCAGCGCTGCGTGTTGCGTTGGCCGCACGTTCGCTACCCGATACCACGTTGCAGCAACTGATTGAGGTTTTGCAAACGCGATTGGGCGAACAACTGGACGCGGAAATCCTGCGTACTTTTACCGTCACGGATTTAAAAACCGGTCTGGGTAGTCTGGACGGTGAAGAAGACGGCGAGGATATCGGCATTGGTCTGGAAGCAATGAAGTTGGCGGTGCGTATCTTGTGGGGTGACGCGGAAGCCGATGAGATATTGCCGGCGGTGGAACCCTATAGAGAAGGCGATATTCCGGATTCGGTGCGCGTGGCGATCGCCTCCGACAACGGCATGACCTTGAGCGGCCACTTTGGATCCTGCCTGCGTTTCTTGGTGTATCAAGTGTCGGCGACGGAGAGCCGTCTGATCGGTATACGCTCGGCGTTGGAGGCTGACTTTGCCGAAGACAAGAATGCGCTCCGCGCACAGATCATCGGCGATTGCCGCGTGGTGTACATCATCTCGGTGGGCGGTCCGGCCGCGGCCAAGATCATTCGTGCCAATATATATCCGATCAAACGACCCGAGGGTGGTACTGCGGAAGAAGTGATCGCGCAATTCCAGCAGGCAATGAAGAACTCGCCTGCGCCGTGGCTACTGAAAATTCTCGGCGTTGCCGCCGAGCAGCGCTTGAAAAACTATACGGCCACGGAAACGCAGGAGTAACGCATGGCGAAACCCAAGACGAATCCGTATCTGACTACCAGCGAACTCATCGCCAATGCAATCGGCACGGCCAAGGTGTTGGGCGAAAACCGGCGCATTACCAATCTGGTTTCCAGCAGCATCGCCAAGTTCATCGTGGAACTGGACGATGGTGATGCCGGGGATGAGTTGCTGGCGCACGCGCTGAGTTGCATCAGTGCACAGGATGCCGAACTTGTGCCAAGTTTGTACGCGTCGCTGAACGCGTTGGGTGCCTCCAGCACATGAAACATCATCTTGACTGGTCGTCATACGAAACGGCAGGGCAGGGTGACGCATATGCCGGCATCCCCGCGACCGGTGGCGATTTTGCCAAAGCAGTCGCGGTGTGTATCAGCGACAAACTGTGCCAGCGCAAACCCAAGGGCGTCATGTGCCCGAGTTTTCGCGCGACTGACGACAACGCTGAATCACCAGGCGGCAGGGTGCTTGCGCTGAAGGCAGCGCTAAACGGCGAGTTCGGCGACAACGCCTTCGCCGACCCGCGCCTCGCCGCCGCTATGGACTTGTGCGTCGGTTGCAAAGGTTGCAAGCGCGAATGCGCGAATCAGGTTGATATGGCCGCGATCAAAATCGAATACCAGTCGCAGCGCAATGCGCTGCGGGGTGTTGCCATGCGCGACCAGCTGTTGGCCAGCCTGCCACGGCTGTTGCATCGCTTTCGTCTTCTGCGCACGTTGATTAGTTGGCGCAACCGTTCACCGTGGCTGGCCAAACTCGTCGAAGTGCTGCTGGGAATATCCGCGCGGCGCCGTTTGCCGCAGCCGGTGGTGGTGGCTCGGAGCACCGTCTCGTCGACCGACGTGCACGGGGACCGCGATGTGATCCTTTTCGTCGACACCTTCGCAACGCACTTCGAACCTGAGGTGGCGCTCGCGGCGAAGCAGGTGTTGACTGCGGCAGGCTACCACGTCAGCACGCTGCATGCCGTTTCTGATGATCCCGAACCGCGTCGCGCGCTATGCTGCGGACGCACCTACCTGTCACTCGGGCAAGTCGCTGCCGCGAGATATGAAGCGCAACGACTTCATGCGGCGCTGCGTCCGGCGCTGGCATCCGGCACGCCTATTGTCGGTCTCGAACCGTCCTGTATCCTGTCGTTGCGCGACGATCATTTAAAACTAGGTCTGGGCGAAGAAGCCGTTGCCCTGTCCAAACAGGTCTACCTGTTCGAAGAGTTCGTCGCGCGTGAACATGACCGCAAGCGTTTCATCCTGGAATTCCAATCGCTGGCGCCGGGCAAGACCTTGGTGCATGGACATTGCCACCAGAAAGCGGTTGGCGCGATGAAGTCGTTGCGCAAGGTATTGCGCCTGATACCGCAGTTCGAATTTGAATTCATCGAAGCCAGTTGCTGCGGTATGGCCGGCAACTTCGGCTTGGA
>JBARHR010000257.1:0-3523 GCA_049799335.1 Gallionella sp.
GGATTGTTCCAGCTCGAGTTGTCATAAACCGCTGGGCAAAGAGGGTACCGCTTATAGCAGTTGGTAGTATTTTCAAAAGCCATTGGCCGGGTACGATGGTGGTGTGCCTGCCAAGGTGGGTTTGTAATCGCAGCGGTTGAGCAAAAGGCGGTGCAGTCAATTACCCATTTGGGTCGATTGCGCCGCTTTTTCTTATCGTTGCTGTGAGTCGATTCAGCAATGTTTGATAAAAAGTAGTGCGGTTGATTTGTAAGATCAGGGGGCAAAATTGAATATCAATTGGATGTTAGGCGCGTGCAGATTCTTGGCGCGCGCAGCGGTTATGTGTGGACTGATCCTCTCCCTGTTTACCTTGTCGCAGCTAGAAGCTCACGCACAGGTCATTGACAATATAAGTATCAGCAAAGCTGGCAAGGAAGCCGAGATACAGCTGCACTTCATTACGCGCATCCGCTATGTGCGCAATGCAGTGCTCAAGAATGGCGATATTCGAATCTACGTAACGCTGCAAAATATTGATCCAACCGATCCTAGGCTGAGATGGGAACAACAAAATTCGCCTCCATCGGACATCGTTTTGCCTTTTTCCCTGACTTATCCGGAACTGGACTCGTCACTTACGTTGAGCTTTGGCAAGTCCGTGAAGTATCGTGTCAGTGCCGGACATGATGGGCAAAGCGTCAGCATATTTACCCCTTTGCTTCGCCCCGCGAAGTCAAGCAAAGAAGTGCCAAGTGCGTCACTGCCGGGTGTTGCTGTTCCAATCGCGGCAGTTCCTGTGGTAATCGCGCCAGCAGTTGCGGCGGGACCTAGCGCTGAATCGACGGCGCCTGCGGATGCGCCAATATCCCAACAGTCTGCGGCGCCAGAGGATGCCAATGCTCCCAAGGTGATGACGCCGGAACAAGTCGATCTCGAAGCCCAGAAGCTTTATTTTTCGGCGAACGAGGCGATGCAGAAGAACCAGATCGATCAGACGGTAGTGGCACTCAACAAATTGCTGGACCTACCCCCCAATGTGCTGTCTCAGTCTGCGCAGTCGATGATGGGTGAAGCCAGGGAAAAAAATGGGGAATTTGCCAAGGCGCGCGCTGAATACGAGCTCTATTTAAAACTGTATCCCAAAGCTGCAGACATCAAATTGATTCAGGCACGGCTGGATAAATTACCCAAGGAAGATACTGTCAAGGTCAAAGGTGCGCCGAGCGAGATCGTCCAGAAGACACTAGAAGAAAAATTGCAGGTAAGCGGCGGCATTTCGCAAAACTTTTTCACAGGGACTACGCACACCGACAGCTTTGCGTCCGATGGCATAAATCCGCCTACGCTCTCCACATTTGATGCCACTGATCAAAAGCAATTGACCACTTCTCTGGATTTGACCGCGCGCAAGCGTACTGACAAGCTCGATACCCGCTTGGTACTGCGCGAGTACAACCGCATCAATTTCTTGCCGAATCAACCCGAAGACTATCGCTGGAACGCGGTTTACATAGAGCAAAGTTCTCGTGATCGCAAGTTCATGTACCGCGTCGGTCGCCAGTCCGGTATGTGGGGTAGCATGCCCGGTCGTTTCGACGGATTGGTTGGTGGTTACAGTTTGAACGAGACTTGGCGCGTCAATGCCGCAGTTGGGGTGCCGGTTGAATATACCAGCGGCGGTTGGGATCCTGGCGATTCGCGAATTTTTTATAGCGGAAACATTGAACTTACCAGGCTCCCCAATGAATGGAGCGGCAGCCTGTACGGGTTTCTGCAAACCTCAGGCGGCGGTTACAACAAAATTGGAGGCACCGGTATTGCAGATCGGGCCGCCGTTGGCGCGGAAGCCCACTACTTTGAAACGAACCGCAATTACATGATGCAGGTCGAGTACGACAAGATTTACCGCAAAGTGAATCTGGCGACGTTTCAGGGCAATTGGACGCAAGCATCCGGTACAAACTTTTACGTAAATCTGGATCACCGTCGATCGCCTCCACTGACGCTCAGTACGTCGGGCCAATTTACCGCTTCGGTGAAAGAGTTGCTGGCTTCGCAGTTGATTTCAATTCAGGAGTTGCGAGATAACGCCATTGCGCTCAGCATGATCAGCAACTCGGCTGCAGTGGGTGCCTCCCGCCAGGTTTTGCCAAAATTGCGACTTGCGACGGATTTCCGCGTGAGCAACAGTGGAGGTACCGGCGCAATCGTCACGACTTTGAACTCCATCGTCGGAACTCAGGATGGCTTTAAGGGGAATGGGAATACCTATTCCTACTCGCTGCAGGCGATCGGCAACGGCTTGTTCGTCGAAAATGACATGGGGATAGCCAGCGGGACGCTGATCAAATCGGAAACCACCAAAGGTCAGTCGTTGATGCTGAGCCAGGTCAACACGTTCAAGGAGCGTTGGCGTCTTGATACGTCATTGATGCTATACAGTCAGGACACCAACACAGGGACGCATTCGACCCAAATCAGGCCGAGCATGTCGGTCAACTATCGCCTGAGTGATTCATGGAACTTCAACGCGGAGGCCGGCTTAGAGCAATACCGTACCAGCAATACGTTATCAAGCGACAAGACACACCGAAAATATGTTTACGCCGGCTACCGCTGGGATTTTCGCTAATACGCTGGCCAATAAAAACGGACGATTTTCAGCTTTGTAAGTGCTTTGTTAGACGCAAAGTACTGGAGTAAATATGGAGAAATATATGCGCACTACCACTTATACAAAAGCGTGCACTATGGTCGTTGTACTGATGCTCACCGCGTGCGGTGGTGGTGGCGGAAGTTCAAATACCGTAGGTGCTGGTGTGACCTCGGCAACTGCACTCGTGGATTGGACATGGGTAAGCGGCAGTGATACGGGAAATCCAGCGGGCAGTTTTCTATCCGCTCCTTTTTATCCAGGTGCAATGGAAGGCATGATGAGTTGGACGGATGGCAGTGGTCAGCTATGGATGTTTGGCGGAGGGGGGTGCGATACGAATGGTTGCGGTGGAGGTTCAAACTATGTCGACTTTAATGACTTGTGGAGGTTTGACGGCAGCAATTGGAATTTGATCAAGGGTTCCGGTGCATCTAATCCTCCCGGCATTTATGGCACGCTTGGTACTGCAGCCCTCGCCAACACGCCCGGTTCGCGCCAGTACGCTGCGACATGGACAGTTGGGAGCACCTTATGGATGTTCGGTGGTCGCGGTCGGGATTCGGCTGGTACCTTTGGGGATTTGAGCGACCTATGGAGTTTTGACGGAACAAACTGGACATGGGTAGCGGGTGGTGACACGGTGGGCACTGTAGAAAATTATACTAATACTAGTGCACACCCGGGGGACCGAAGAGGGGCAGTGTCATGGATCGACGTCAATGGTGACTTGTGGCTCTTCGGTGGAAAGCGGGACTCATCTTTGGTTTCCACTGGCTATCTGAGCGATTTGTGGAAGTACAATATTGCAAGCGATACTTGGACTTTCGTTGCGGGAACCAACACGCTGGATCATTCTGGGAATTACGGGACCATCGGAAATCCGGG
>JBARHR010000258.1:0-1568 GCA_049799335.1 Gallionella sp.
TACCCCTGACTGCAGCACGGACCGGCCTATTTCCTCGAGATATTTCAGCACAAAGCGCTGTGCCACTTCCACGGCTTGCGGGATATTCCAGGTACTCATGTCCCGCTCATCAACCATGTTGCTGATCCCGCGAATCTCCAGGCAGTCGATGCCATAACGCAGACATGTTTGGGCAATTGCGGCACCCTCCATGTTCTCGCAGATTCCGTGAAACATGTGGCTAAGCTCTTCGCCCCGCCGGCGGGTTCCGCTGCAGGTTGAAACCGTAATGAAGCGCCCATGGACAAGTTTGACGCCGTAGCAGTCAGCCAGCTGAATGGCTTTTTGGGCTGCGGATTCGGAGAGCGGGATTGCGTTATGGTACAGCCGGTTGCCGTGTCTCACCGCTGGGATTCCCATGAAACTCAGGTCTTGCCATCCTTCGGATGTCAGCACACCTTCGTCTCCTGAAAACTCGTCGCTGGCAACAGCCAGATCGCCAATGGAGAGTCCGCTTGCCAGGTAGGCGCCTGCACAGCCGGTGTTGATGACCAAACGCGGATGGAAACGTTCAATTAGGGCCGTTGCTGCGATTGCGGCGTTGATCTTGCCGATGCCGCCGGCGCAGATGACAACCGGCAGATTTCCAAGGCTGCCTTCAGTGTATTCGAAGGCAGCCGTTTTTCTACGGTTGACGGTGCCGATTGCATGCTCCAACAGAACAATTTCCTGCGGGGTGGCAGCCAGTATCAGGATCGGTTTCATGAAGAAATTTCCTTGAGATGAGATAACTGCCGGAGGTTTATGCCCTGCGATCAAGCTCCACAGCTGCGTAGGCCGAATGATTATGGATTGATTCGAAATTTTCCGTTTCCACCGAGAACCAGGTGATGTTGTCTATCGCAGCCAGCCGCGAATAGGCCTCGCGCACCATGTCCTCCACGAAGCGCGGGTTTTCGTAGGCCTGCTCGGTGACGAACTTCTCGTCCTCCCGTTTAAGAAGTGAGTACAGTGGGCTGCTGCCGCACTGTTCGATCAGCTCCACCAGGTCCTCGATCCAGATGAATTCCTTATAGCGCACGCGCACGGTCATGATGCTGCGCTGGTTGTGGGCCCCGAAGCGGGACAACTCCTTGCTGCAGGGACAGAGTGAGGTCAGCGGCACCTTGATGCCCAACACAAAATCCAGGGTGTCGGTCATGGAGGCGCTGAACTCACAGGTGTATTCCATCAGGCTCTTGGCTTTTGAGACCGGGGCCTGCTTGTCGATAAAATAGGGAAACTGGATTTCCAGGTGGGCGCTTTCCGACCCGAGCTTGGCCTTCATCTCATCAAGGATCGTTTCCAGCTTGTCCAGGGCGATCTGTTCGCGATGCTTGTTGAGGATCTCCACAAAGCGGCTCATGTGGGTGCCTTTGAAGTGGTGCGGCAGGTCAACGTACATATTGACGCGAGCCACGGTATGCTGCAGCGACCGATTCTTGTTCATCACCACGATTGGATAGGTGATGTCCTTGACCCCCACCTTGGCGATGGGTATGCGGCGCGTATCGTGGCGTTTCTGCATGTCCGGCATAACACTCTTGGGC
>JBARHR010000259.1:0-4554 GCA_049799335.1 Gallionella sp.
CCAGTATCCAGCCAAGCATACCCTCTACCCATCATTTCTACTGACAGTGCTGAGCGTTCCAGATAGATTCGGTTTACATCAGTAATTTCAAGTTCTCCACGTTTCGAAGGTTTCAGGTTTGAAGCAATATCTACTACCTGATTGTCATAAAAATACAGTCCCGTGACCGCATAGTGAGATTTTGGCTTTAGTGGCTTTTCTTCCAGTGAGATTGCATGTCTGTTTGCGTCAAACTGCACGACGCCGTAGCGTTCTGGGTCTCGCACATGGTAGGCGAATACTGTTGCGCCGCTCGGGCGTTGAGTCGCATTTTCCAAAATATCCTGGAACGTATGCCCATGAAATATATTGTCTCCAAGTACCAGTGCCGAATCGCTGTTACCGATAAAATCCTTACCAATAATGAACGCTTGTGCCAATCCATCCGGTGACGGCTGAACCGCATAGTTAAGATTCAATCCCCAGGCACTACCATCACCCAGTAATTGTTCAAATCTTGGTGTGTCTTGGGGAGTAGAAATTATCAGAATGTCGCGGATACCTGCCAACATCAAGGTCGTCAAGGGATAGTAAATCATCGGCTTGTCGTATATTGGCAGCAACTGCTTCGACACTGCCAACGTAACAGGATGCAGTCTCGTGCCGGAACCGCCCGCGAGTATGATTCCCTTCCTGCTAAGCACAATCAGACGTCCAGATTCTTTACGCCCAAGGCATTTTTTTCAATGAATGCACGCCGGGGTTCCACAATGTCACCCATCAGGGTTGTGAAAATTTCATCTGCAGAAATCGCATCTTCGATTCGCACTTTCAGCAATATGCGGTTTTTAACATCCATTGTGGTTTCCCATAGTTGGTTCGGGTTCATTTCACCCAATCCCTTGTATCGTTGAATATTTACGCCCTTCTTTGACTCGTCCAGCAGCCACTCGATTGCTTGTTTGAAGCTGGTGACGGCGCGCTTTTGTTCTCCCTTGGCAATGTATGCCGTTTCAGTAATTAATCCGTCTAGGATTTGCGCTGTTTCTCTGATCTGTACGTAGTCGTTGCTGCGCAGGAAGTCTCTGTCCATATAGCTGATTGAGTAGTTTCCATGGTAGAGTTTTTCCAGTCGTAGTCTATGCTCTCCGACTGTATCTATCTCCACAACTACTTTAATATTCCCCGCACATGCGGCTTCCAGCAATTTTGCGCTGTTCTTGGCCTGCAGGTCATCATCCAACGATAAGGTAGGGAGCGATAGTAAAGCGTGGCTGGCGTCGGGAGCGGTAAAGCGCGACAAGCGATCAATAACCGCTTCGGCTAAGAAGTACTGCTTTGCGATCTGTTCCAGCGCTTCAGCCTGTATGGGTGTTGACGTCGTAGAAGGATATAGAGCAGCATTGTTGAGCGCTACTTTCAACATGTAAATCTTCATTTCCTGATCATCTTTCAAGTAACGCTCGTCCTTACCCTGTTTGATTTTGTATAAAGGGGGCTGCGCTATGTAGATATGCCCGCGCTCTACCAGTTCCGGCATTTGGCGGTAGAAGAATGTGAGTAGTAGGGTCCTTATGTGGGAACCGTCAACATCCGCGTCGGTCATGATGATAATTCGGTGGTAGCGCAGTTTGTCCGGGTTGTATTCTTCCTTGCCAATACCGGTTCCCAGCACCGTTATCAGTGTTGCAATTTCCTGGGAAGCAATCAGTTTTTCGAATCGAGCTTTTTCTACGTTTAAAATCTTACCCTTAAGTGGCAAAATAGCTTGAAATTTTCTATCGCGCCCTTGTTTGGCTGAGCCTCCCGCTGAATCACCCTCGACAAGGTATAGTTCTGATAATGCCGGATCCTTTTCTTGGCAATCTGCAAGTTTTCCTGGCAGTCCCATCCCATCCAATACACCCTTTCTTCGGGTCAATTCTCGGGCTTTTCGTGCAGCCTCTCGGGCTCTAGCCGCGTCAATAATTTTATTGACTATAATTTTTGCATCAGCTGGTTTTTCCAACAGGAACGCACTCATCTGCTGGCCTATCAAATCCTCAATTACCGGTCTCACTTCAGAGGAAACTAGTTTGTCTTTGGTTTGGGACGAAAATTTTGGATCTGATAATTTTACCGAAAGTACCGCGGTCAAGCCTTCACGCATATCGTCACCAGTGGTATCCACCTTTGCTTTTTTGGCCAACTGCTCTGCCTCAATATATTGGTTTAGTGTCCTGGTCATTGCTGCACGTAAGGCGGTTAGGTGGGTGCCGCCATCACGTTGGGGAATATTATTTGTAAAACATTGGACTGTTTCCTGATATGAATCATTCCATTGCATGGCAATTTCGGCAGTGATCCCGTCCTTTTCACCAATTGCGTAAAAAACCGAAGAGTGCAAAGCAGACTTGTTTCGATTCATATACTCAACAAATCCCTTAATACCACCACTGAATGCGAAATTTTCTTCTTTTCCATTTCTATGATCGATCAGTGATATTTTTACGCCGTTATTCAGGAACGATAATTCTCGCAGGCGTTTAGCCAAAATGTCGAAATGGAATTCGACTAGTCCAAAGGTTTCTTTGGATGGCAAGAAGTGCACCACTGTTCCTTTTTTGACTGAAGGGCCTAATGCAATAAGTGGAGCAACGGGATCACCGTTTTTAAACTCCATAAAATGTTCGCTTCCATCGCGATAGATGGAGAGTTTTAGCCATTCTGACAACGCGTTAACAACCGATACGCCGACACCATGTAAGCCACCAGAAACTTTATACGAGTTACTATCGAATTTTCCGCCCGCATGCAGTATCGTCATAATTACCTCTGCTGCAGAGCGGTTCTCTTCTTTGTGGATGTCAGTCGGGATACCGCGTCCGTTGTCGCTTACGCTTACTGAATTATCTGCATGAATAATAACAGAAATTTCATTGCAGTGGCCGGCAAGGGCCTCATCTACGGCGTTATCAACCGCTTCGAAAACCATATGATGCAAACCAGTGCCGTCATTGGTATCTCCAATATACATACCCGGCCTTTTTCTTACCGCCTCTAATCCTTTCAGGACTTTAATGCTATTGGAATCATATTCGGTCATTGGCTACTTTCTTTATTGTGCACTCTGTTTCACGTGGAACATGTTGGTTTTTCTAGATTCTCATCGGCATTACGACGTATTTGAAATCTGCATTAGTTTCCGTTGAGATAAGAATGCTGCTATTGGGATCTCCAAAAGAAAAAGTAGCTGTTTCACTGGAAAGGTTGTTTAGCCCGTCCATTAGATAGTTGACATTGAAGCCTATATCAAGCGCTTCTCCTTGATAACTGGTTTGAATTTCTTCCTGGGCTTCTTCCTGCTCGCTATTATTACTAATAATAGAAAGATTTTTCTCGGTAAGTACGAAACGAACACCACGGAATTTTTCGTTCGACAATATCGCGGCTCGCTGCAGTGCTTGCTGAACCGTCTGGCGGTTAATTTCAAGATGGTTAGTGTATTTGGGAATAACTCTTTCGTAGTCTGGAAATTTGCCTTCTATAACTTTGCTTATCAAAGTTACGCCTGAGAAACTAGCTTTGAGTTGCTGCGGGGTAAACTCGATTTTAACCAAATCTTCGGTATCAACCAAAAGTTTGCAAAGTTCCAGGACAGCCTTCCGCGGCAAAATGAGTTCCTGTCTGTCGTGTACGCCTTCTATCTGACCTGCGTTGTACGCAAGTCTATGGCCGTCAGTGGCGACAACTTTTAGTAAATTTGATTCAACTATTAGTAGTACGCCGTTGAGGTAATAGCGCACATCCTGTTGTGCCATAGAATATTGCACTGAATTTAGCAGTAACTTTAGTTTTGATTGAGAAATGGTGAACGTATTGGCGCCGTCTAGTTGGCTATTCAACATCGGAAAATCTTGGGCTGGGAGACTTTGTAAAGTAAATCTGCTGTTTTTCGACTTAACTATTGCTTTGTTATCTTTTGTATCTATGGTGACATGGCTGTGATCAGGAAGTATTTTCAGAATATCGAGAATCTTTTTGCCTCCAACAGTTATGGCACTTGATTGTGTAGTTCCACTGGAAAGTGGAATTGATGTTGAAATTTGAATCTCCAAATCGGTAGCTGTAAATCTGATTTCGTTTTGTTCTTTTTCAATAAGTATGTTCGACAAAATTGGTAGCGTTTGCTTTCGCTCGACTATTCCAATAACAATTTGCAATGGCTTTAAAATAGTTTCTTTGTCTGTTTCTTTAATAAACATAGTATAAATTCCTAATAATACTAATAAGGAGCGTAAATAGTGTTGGTTGCAGAGATTACAATTTATAAAACAACTTCTTATGGATTTTTATAGTTGTTGGTATGTTGTTGATAAATCTTCCACGATTTGTGGATAAAAACCAAAAGCAAAAATATCGTACAGTTATTAACAATTACTACCGGAATATTTCGCAGACTTATCCCCTGAGCGTTTGCAGAATTATTTTATAATCTTCATCTATAGTCGTGTTGCCTGCGCGCAGCCCAGCGATAGTCTTACATGCGTGGATGACGGTCGAATGGTCTTTACCTCCGAAAGCATAACCTATTTC
>JBARHR010000260.1:0-3071 GCA_049799335.1 Gallionella sp.
CGGGAACGGAATATTGAGCGCGAAGATGGCAACAAAGGCTGCTGCTGCAATCGTCCAAAGCAAACTGTTCTTTAGCGCTCGTGAACCGATACGGTGAGCAGCCTGTACAACGATGGCGGTCACCGCGTGTGAACTTTCGGCATTAAGGAGCCATTTCGTTTCCGGCATAAAGGAGCCAGTAGATTGTCGGCGTAATGGCGCCACTATATTTCCGGCGTAATGGCGCCAGTAGATTTCCGGCGTTAAGGCGCCACTTTTGACCCTGATCAGGGGCTCGAACTTTCATTGAGCAACTAGACTCCCGGCATTTTGCCGGGAGAGGTTGTGACTAAACGGAGGTTCGAGATGTATCAATACCGAAATGTTTTGGTGCGCATGCGCCAAGGCGATTCTGATCGGGATATTGCCCGGTCCAAAACGATGGGGCGCAAAAAACTCGCACAGGTTCGCGAATTGGCCGGCGAACGTGGCTGGCTTTCCCCTGAGTTTCCACTCCCTGATGACGCCATGCTCGCCGCACTGTTTACGCGCAAGGAGGCGTTGCCTGCCAGCTGTCTTTCAACGCTGGAACCCTGGCGTGAGCAGGTTGCCAAGTGGCACGCAGCTGGCATCAAGGGTAGCACCATCCACGCCACGCTGGTGCGTAATCATGGTTACACCGGTAGCTATTCCTCGATGTATCGATTCCTGGGCCAACTCGTTGCCCTGCAGCAGCCGGATGTTCCGTTGCGCCTGATGTTCAAGCCGAGCGAAGCGGTACAAGTGGATTTCGGTTCCGGCCCGCTCATCACCGATGTGTACACCGGCGAGATCTTCAAAACCTGGTTCTTCGTGATGACCCTGTGCTGGTCGCGTCACCAGTATGCCGAGTTTGTCCGCGACCAGACCGTGGCGACTTGGCTGGGCTGCCATGGACGCGCGTTTGAATCGTTCTCAGGCGTGCCGTCACGCGTCATTATCGATAATGCCAAATGCGCCATCACCAAAGCCTGTGTCTACGAGCCGAATGTGCAACGGGCCTATGCAGAATGCGCGGAGGGCTACGCATTCAAGATCGATCCCTGTCCGCCACGCGACCCGCAAAAAAAAGGAATCGTTGAAGCCGGCGTTAAATATATCAAAGGCAGTTTCCTGCCGCTACGCGAATTCCGTGGTCTGGATGACGCCAATCGCCAGTTGCAGGCGTGGGTGATGAACGAGGCCGGCAACCGCATTCACGGCACGACCCGCGAAGCCCCGCTCAAGCGCTTTGCCGAGGTGGAGAAGAGTCTGCTCCAGCCCTTGCCCAGCGTCCCGCCCGAGTTGGCAAGCTGGGCCGGTGTCAAAGTCCACCGTGACGCGCACGTCCAATACGCGACCAACTACTATTCGGTGCCGTTCCGGTTGATCGGTTGCGACTTGTGGCTGAAGGCGACCGACACCATGGTGACGTTGTTCCGCGAACACGAAACAGTTGCCAGCCATGTGCGACTGATAGGCAAAGGGCTGCGCAATACGGTAACGGATCACATGCCGCCGGAAGCACAGGCGTGGCAAATGCAGGACACACAGTGGTGCTTGAAATCGGCCTTGCAGATTGGTCCAGCCTGCCATGCCATGGTGCACGCCCTGTTCGGCGACCATGTCTTGATCAAGATGCGTGCTGTACAGGGCGTGCTGCGGCTCAAACAGAAATACGGCAGCGCCAGACTGGAGGCCGCTTGTTCGCGCGCAAATCATTACGGCACGCCCGGCTACAAGGTGGTCAAGACCATCCTGGAGAAGGGACTGGATCAGCTCACGCCGCTCGCCGCCTTCGACGCACTTGCCACCACATACACCCAAGGCGGTCGATTCTGCCGCGCCCCCGGCGGGGCGCATATCCGCTTGCAAGCGGATACCGTTCCGCAGGCGGGTGGCATGCCACCCGAATTCCCTGCTACACCCCAAACCATTCTTCAATGAGGTCTACCATGCATCCGATTCCTGAATTAACACCCCTGCTCAAACAACTGCGCCTGTCCGGTATTCTTGATTCACTCGAAGCCCGCAACCGCGAAGCCATCGACCGCAAGCTGGCCTTTACGGATTTCCTCAGCCTGCTGATTCATGACGAAGTCGCCCGAAGGGAGCAAAAGAAACTGGATATGCGACTGCGTCGTGCGAACTTCCGCAACCAGAAGACGCTGGAAGGCTTCGACTTCGAACGGCTGCCCAATCTGAACCGCGCGGCAGTTCATGATCTGGCGACCTGCCGCTTCATCGAAGAGAAGGTTGCCGTCCTGATTGTCGGTCCGTGCGGCACCGGCAAAAGTCATCTGGCTCAGTCGCTGGGGCATGTGGCGGCACGCCGGGGCTATGACGTGCTATTCATCACGCAAACCCAACTCCTGAGCAGTTTGCGCGCAGCGCAGGCAACGGGCAATTACGCGCGGCGATTTAAATCGCTGGTCAAAGTGCCACTCCTGATTATTGACGACTTCGGCCTCAAACCATTGCGTTCACCTGAAGAGGAAGACTTCCATGACTTGATCGCCGAACGTTACGAGCGTGCCGCAACCATTCTAACTAGCAATCTAGACTTTGATGAATGGGGTGAAGCATTCGCAGCAAATAAGATGATCGGTGCTGCAACGCTTGATAGATTGCGCCACGGCGCCTATCGCGTGGTGCTGGATGGAGAGAGCTACCGACGCCTGAAGCCACTGTCAGAAAAATCAAAACCGCCAACAGGGAAAGGAGGAAAATCTACTCAGGCTTGAGATAGGTACGCCAGCAGCAAAACAGGGCGAAAAATGCGATTGCAAAAGCAGCTTAAATCACGCATTCTTTACCCCCAGTTTGAGCCCCTGATTTGGCACTTAAAAGTGGCGCCATTACGGCGGAAATCAGTGGCGCCTTAATGCCGAAAAGTGACACGTACTCGTCACTCCAGAAAAAGCCACAGTATTTGAGTTTGAAATGTCGCCTCAACAGATGGCACAGTTCGGGCATCAATTCCTTGTTGTTGATATCAGAACACGCCAATAGTCCTGCGCACGCAGCTATAGTTTGATGCTCACGGTCAATACCAGCGATGAGCTGTTTTAGTT
>JBARHR010000261.1:0-8262 GCA_049799335.1 Gallionella sp.
ACCTTTTTCGCTGCTGGTTTCTTGGCTGCTACCTTTTTCGCTGCTGGTTTCTTGGCTGCCACCTTTTTAGCTGCTGGTTTCTTGGCTGCTGGTTTCTTAGCTGCTACCATTTTGCTTCTCCTTCAAATATAAAGTTAAATTAGCCTACGATTACTGCACTTACACCTCCAAGCCACGCTTAAGTTCAAGCGTAACCCAAAGCCCTCACCGTAAGTTCTAACGCCTGTAGAACAACCCGATGGATCTGCCGGCTTCGTCCAGAAACCGCACACCCATAGGCCCGGTTAACATGGCTCACTCACCACAAACAATCAATCCCGACATCAAGAACACCAGGGGACGCACGTCCTCGCTGCGAACTTTCAATCCTGGGGACCCTGCCGCCGTCGCAAGCGAAATACGCCTGGCGCCCACATATCGCAGTAAACATCGAATTGGAAATGAATCAATCATGTCAGTCGCCACCCCGGAAGGTTTTCCGGCTGTCCTGTTGACAGAGTCGGTCAGTGACTTTAATTGGAATGCCAGAAAGTCCCCGGCAGTTTTTCTGTAATATTGGAGGGAGTAATACCCCTGAGATAACTTCTCGATATTCAATTGCGCCGCAAGCACAATAGACAACATCAGTTTTTTGTTCTTTCCTGAATTAGCATCAAATACAAACCAGATTCCCTATTCTTCAAAATCGTCAACTACTACACCTAGTAGCTAACTGTGATTTTTTTTACTACATGTTGCGGTTGCAACTTTAGCTGATTTGTGCTGGATGTCAATATTTTATTTAAAATATTTGCGTTTTTTGTTGAAGTGCATTCAGCGCTTTCGAAATTTTGGGTTGAATCTGGCGCGATAGAATTTTTTTCAGTGCAAGATTGATCGCGTATTTGCGCTGCTTGAATTGACCGATTTCGGACTTGGCGCAAATTTGCCGGAGGTGCAGACGTGCCAACGTCAACAGCTCATCGGAGTTTGGCAATGCAAATTCTGATGTACCGCCCGCCTAAACGTAAGAACTGCGCTTTAGGGAATGAAGAGTAGCGCATGCTCGATACCGGGGACCTGAGCCGAAAGCTGGTTGGTCGCTCGGATAAACGACTCGTGACGCCACGGTCCAGACCGACGCAGGTTGCTTCGATTTGCGAACCGCCTATCGTCGTGAAAACTGAAAAACGTTAGGTAAAGTTAGTTTGCGTCCGGTAACGCCACGAAATGTTATCGCGGCAACGGTGCATGCAATTGACAGGCAAGCATTCCGAGGCCCGCAATGCCTCGATCCCGCGATTCTTACGCCGCTTGATTCGTGGCTATGGGAAGACGCCGGCCGGCTCAGAAGCCGGCTTGCGCCGAACATACACTGACCAGGTAGCGCGTCCAGTCGAAACAAGGGCCCGGGTCTGTCTTGCGCCGTGGCGCAATATCGCTATGGCCAGCTATGGCACAAACAGGGTAAGCAGCCCGCAAAGCCATGGTTAAATAACCCAGCGCAATATACTGTTCATCGGTGAATGGGACGGTGTCTGCCCCCTCCATTTCAATACCCACCGAAAAATCGTTACAGCGTGTCCTTCCCTGCCAGGATGAAACCCCCGCGTGCCAAGCACGTTTGGTACACGGCACAAATTGTGTGATATGCCCGTTTCTGCGAACCAGAAAATGCGACGACACTTTCATCCCCGCCAGGGTTTGAAAGTAGGGGTGTATCGCCGGATTCAGGGTATTGGTGAAAAATTGCGGTATCGCGTCGCCGGCAAATTCTCCCGGCGGCAGACTGATATTGTGTATTACCAGCAGTTCGATCGCGCATTCGGGCCGATCATCACAATTCGGCGACGGAATATAGTCGCATGCATCCAGCATTCCACGAGAATCAATCCTCATCATCACCATCTTGCGGAGACCTGATGCCCAGCCGTTCCATTCGATAGCGCATGGTACGGAAGGTCAGGCCCAAAAGCTTGGAGGCGGCAGTGCGATTGAAACCGGTTTGCTGCAGCGCCTCGATCAACGCCTGTTTTTCCACCTGGTCGAGATATTTCGTCAGAGGATATTTGCCACTCAGCGAGATATTTTCCGTAGAGCCCTGCTCCAGAGGAACCAGCAGTAAATCGTCGGTTTCGATTACGCCGCCCGAGCACATCGCCAGCGCTCGTTCGATGACATTCTCCAGTTCCCGCACATTGCCCGGAAAATTGTAGCTTTTCAGGGCAAGCTGCGCTTGCTCCGAAAAGCGCGTATTTGTATCGCCACGCATACGCTCCAACAGGCGTTCCGCGATCTCCGGAATATCTTCGCGAAGCTCGCGAAGTGCAGGCATCTGAATTGGAATCACGCACAGCCGGTAGTACAAGTCTTTTCGAAACGCGCCCTGACGGACCAACTCCGCAATATCCTGATGTGTTGCACTGATTATGCGCACATCCACCGCTTCCTCGCTGGTCGCACCGATCTTGCGGACCAGTTTTTCCTGAATCGCACGCAACAACTTTACCTGCATCGGCAGCGGCAGATCCGCCACCTCGTCAAGAAACAGCGTTCCACCATTGGCCACCTGAAAAAAGCCGTCCTTGTCTTTATCAGCGCCGGTAAACGCGCCTTTTTTGTAGCCAAAAAATTCGTTTTCCATCAGATTTGCCGGTATGGCACCGCAGTTTACGGTAATGAACGGCTGGTCGTGCCGCGCGCCACTCTGAACAATTAACCGCGCCGCCAATTCCTTACCGCTTCCGGATTCGCCGCTTATATGGACCGGTGCCTGGCTACGCGCGACCCGGCTTATCAATTCCCGTGCCCGTTGCATCGCCGGGCCACGGCCCAGCAGGACCTTTTCACCAGGCAAACCCGCAGTCGGCATGTTCAATGCGGATTTCACCAAAGAGCGCAACTGCTCCAGCGATACCGGTTTTGCGAGGTAGTCGAACGCACCAGCCTTGAGTGCGGTAATCGCGTTCTCCATATTTCCGTGGGCGGTAATTACCGCAACCGGCACATCCATGGGGCCGTTCTCGGCAATATAGCGCACCACCTGCAATCCCTCACCGTCGGGTAGTCGCATGTCCGTCAGACACAGATCAAAGTGACACGACGACAACTGGTCCAACGCTTCGCGCACATTGCTTGCCTTGTGCACGTCCAATCCCATCTTGAGCAGCGCCAGCTCCAACAACTCAAGAATGTCCGGCTCATCGTCCACCAGCAAAACAGATGGAGTCCTTCTCCTTTGGTTATCCGTCCTGTTCATGTTAGCCGCCACCTGGGCTCTCCAAAAGTTATGCGGAAGCATGCGCCTTTCATACTGTCCTCGGCATGATATTCCAGGGTTGACGCGTTTGCCTCGCACAATTCCCTGGCGATGTACAAACCCAGGCCGGTACCATCAGGCGCAGTGGTAAAGAACGGCTCAAATAACTGTCCTTGATGTTCCATCGGTATGCCCGGGCCGTCATCCTGAATGTCCATCACCACTCTCTGGTTTGCCACATTTGTCGTCAAAATTACACTGCCTGGCAATTTGCGGCAAAAGCGAAACGCATTGCCGCACAAATTCCATAGAATTTGGCGCAAATGTCCGCGATCAAAAGTTACTTCCACACCGGACTTCTCCACCAGCACCAACAACTCGCGATCAAACCGTTCCGCCAGGCAAAACTCCTCCATAAACACACGCAGCATGGTGCTCAAATCAAACTCCTCCGGAACCGCGCGATCTCGCCGGTTAAGTTGCATGACGTCGTTCACGATCTGATTGATACGCAACGTATTGACTCGAACGATTTGCAGCAAGCGCTGTTGTTTATCGTCAAGCACTTCTTCCTGCAACAATTCTGCGGCGTAGCTGATCGCAGAAAGCGGATTGCGCACCTCATGTGCAATGTTCGCGGTCAATCTGCCAAGCGCCGCCAATTTGATCTGCTGCGCTGCGGCGCGCACCCTGCGCATATCTTCCAGAAAAATCACCGCGCCGTTTGACGCATTACGTTCGATAGTCACAAAGCGCAGTCTAGCCTGCAACCCTTCGTCCAATCGAAGAATATCCCGACTTGCATTTCCGGTATCTTTCCAAACTGTGTACTCCCGATAGAGCATGGGAAATATTTCGGACAGGTGATTCTTATGGCTGACAATCTTTCGCAGCAACACCTCGGCACCATGGTTCATCTGCATGATATTGCCTTGCCCGTCCAGCACCACCACACCATCCTTCAAGTCGCGCATAACCAGGCGATTTGCCTCGGCAAGGCTGACAAGGTCGCGGCCACGCCGTTGCGCCAGACTCTGGCTTTCTACGGCAAATTTTGCGAGCGTATGTGCCAGCCATGCAACCGCAAAGTACGAAATGCACAACAGTCCGACCTGCACATATTGCGCCACCTCGGCGTCGCCGCTCATCACGGCATAGCCATGTTCCAGCAGCGCGGCAATGCTCGCCAACGAGGCAAAAAACAGCGTAACCAGACCCCGACTGATGATCCCTGCAGCACCCAGCGAAATCAGCAGTAGCAGCCCGAGGTTGCTTTGAATCCCGCCACTGGCATAGGAAAGCACGGTCAGCGCGACGATATCGCCGCAAATTTGCCCCGCCAACTGCAAGTTAAACCGCGGCCAACGCGCCCTCAGCAATAGCAATGACGCAATCACCAGCACGAAATAGAGCGCGCTGGTAACTGTAAAAATTCTGAGATTTGCCGCGTCCAGCGACAGCGAACTGCCAAAAACCACTGAAAGCAACAAAAAGAAGCTGGAGAGACTCAACCTGAACAGGTTGAAGAAAAGCAACGGTCTCCAATAATTCTCTGCGGCAAGATTACTATCCCGCCTTGTGACCTCCTCGTTCATCCCACCGCTGCCCGGTACTCACTTCTGGAATGCATCGCGATGTTCCACACTGCAAAAATCGCGGCCGTCGGACCTGACGCTCTCTCGCCTGGGCAAATGCAGGCCGCATTGCGCGCAGCTCACCATATCCTCCGCGACCGGACCGTTTTTCGGCGGGAGATTCCCGCGAAAAGAACGCAATATCAAATAGACCGCCGCCACTACAGCGAACAGGAAAATCAAGCGACTCATAACCCAAATCTCCGAATTGGAACCTTGCCGACCGCCACTATACGCGACTCTCCGGACGCCAGCGATAGCCAAAATTTATCCGGCAGACGATCGCTAATCACCGGTCAAAATTGCCGGAATAATATCCGAAAGGGTAAGGATGGAAAATGCGTGTATTTGGCGGAACACTTGCCGCGGTTTTTCTGCCCGAAGGGCAGTGACTCGCGGCAAGGCGCTAGAAGGACAACTTCATCCCCAGAGAGAACACGGAAGGTTGCGAACCCCCGGTTCCGGTTGGATTCACCGAAAACTTGCCGCTGCTGGCCGCTGTCGAAAAGCCATATTTTGCCAAATCGTCGTTCATGAGACTGGAATACAGGAAATACCCCGTGGTGCGATCATTGAACGCGTGATCCAGACCGACAGAAAACTGCGTAGCACCGGTACCGGTTTTCGCCGCACCCACCTGACCCGATCTGGCATACGCCACCTTTGCCGAATCCACATCGGTGAAGTCAATTTTGAATGAGAAGTAGGTAGCGCTGTGGCCCGTACAGTTCGCGCCGTCCACCTGTCCGCCGCAGGGGTTGGTTAGCAAGTCCTGGGTGAGAGAATTGCCGTATTCATCGTTGCTTTTTTCGTATACAAACCCAAAATTAAGTATGGTCCAATTATAACCAAGACCGATCTTGGTCGCGTTCTCCTTCAGGGAAACATTGCCTTCCTTGAAATATGTCGTGGACGTGTGCGCCTCGTAGGCGAGTGCCGCAAACACGCCGTCCCTTGCGTACATGGTCGCTACGGAAAGCGCATTGCCCCGCGGCTGCTGTATATTGGTGTCGCTTTCGGTGAGATTCGCAAAACCAAGCTCAACGCTGAAACTCCCGAGTTGCGGACTAATGTACAAGACCTGATTGGACAGACGCGCATCGTACGTTTCATAAACTTGGTCGCCCTTCACCGTGGTACCCAGCAGTGAGCGGCTATCCGCTATCCCGTCCGCAAACACGTCCAGTTTCCGGGTAGCCATCTTGTACGGGGTATCATAGCGTCCCAGCAATAGCCTTCCAAAGCTCTCGTTGGATAAACCCAAATAGGTATTGCGATCAAACGCGCTCTTCAGTCTGGAAGCTTTGCTGTTGCCGGTAATCTCGTCGCCGCCCGACCCGCCAGTATCCGTCCCAACGGTAATTTCCAGCTGCGCCTCCGCCAGCCAGTTTTCGCCCAGATCACTTGAAGCTTTCAGACCCACCATCGAAGAATTGCTGGAAACCCTATTGGACGAGACCCCTTCAAAAGCTTTCGGGCCGTCAATGGTGGTATTCGCGGAACCCGTTGTGATCATGTCGTAAGAAACGTTGGCATGGCCGTAAAGCGTGAAATTCCTGTTATCGGCGTTCGCTACGCCCGGAATCGTAAGCGCCGCCAAGATAGTCAGCAGACCTGCGATCTTTATTCGGTTGTTCTGGATAATGACGTTCCGCATGCAAACTCCTTGATGTGTCTTCAAGCTAAAATATGTAGCCGGCGCATTCTACTAAAATAATCACGCTGACCGTGTTCGTTGTGTTCTATCTCAACAAAAAAAACGGGCCGCGTAAAATGCCCGTTATACCCATTTTCGTTCATAGCAACATTATTGTAGGGTGCGTTCCACGCACCTGACCGTGTTCGTTGTGTTCTGTCTCAACAAAAAATAACACCTTGATAACTTGATTGGAACTTCTTGCGGATGCCGATTGCAATCATGCCGGACTGCCCACCCAGTGTAAGTGGCCCGCGTTAATGGCAGTATTCTCCACGCTATACGCTCTCGTAGCGAAATCCCTGCCAGTACTGGAACAGGCCACATAGTCCGTAGTCATCTTCGATAGACCTGCCACATACGCCAACGTCATGCCGGTACCACAGAATATTTTATCCAGCACTATCTGCAATCAAGCGGCGACCACCCTACTAGGGCCATTTTATTCCGGCAATCTGCGTTGTGGAGCAAACGGATCAGTGCTGCAGAATTTTTGACAGAAACAGTTGCGCCCGCTCGGAACGCGGTTTGCCGAAGAACTCTTCCTTGGAGGCATCTTCAACGATCTTCCCCTGATCCATGAATATCACCCTGCTCGCCACCTTGCGTGCAAATCCCATCTCGTGGGTAACCACCATCATCGTCATTCCCTCTTGGGCAAGTCCAACCATCACATCAAGCACTTCGTTGACCATCTCCGGATCCAGCGCCGAAGTCGGCTCGTCGAACAACATGCAAATCGGATCCATGCACAACGCCCTGGCTATCGCGACGCGCTGTTGTTGTCCGCCGGAAAGCTGTCCGGGAAATTTATCCGCCTGGCTCAACAATCCGACACGGACGAGCAGCTTGCGCCCGCGCTCAACCGCTTCCTCCTTGCTTCGACCCAGCACCTTGGTTTGTGCAATGCACAGATTGTCGGTAATGCTCATGTGGGGAAACAGTTCGAAGTTCTGGAATACCATTCCAACATGAGAGCGCAATTTCGCCAGGTTGGTCTTGGGGTCGCCGACGGAGACGCCGTTAACTATCAGTTCACCATGCTGAAAAGGTTCCAAGCCATTTACGCATTTGATCAGCGTCGACTTGCCAGAACCTGACGGCCCACAGATAACGATTACCTCACCCTTCTCAACTTCTGCCGTGCAATCGGTGAGCACCTGAAAGCTGCCATAGTGCTTGCTGACATTCTTGATGGAAATCATGTAACTTTCCTTTTGTGGAATCTTTTGACCAACAGCGATGCTGAGTAACTGACAATAAAATAGACCGCGCCGGAAAACAGCAGCAGTTCAACCAAACGGCCATCGCGACTGCCAACCTGGTAGGCCGTACCGAAGAAATCCGCCAGCGAACTGACATAAACCAGCGAGGTATCCTGAAACAGGATAATGCCCTGCGTGAGCAGCAGCGGCACCATGTTCCTGAAAGCCTGCGGCAGTATGATCAAATGCATCGCCTGTGCGTAGCTCATGCCCAGCGCATTGGCCGCGCCCAACTGTCCCTTGGATACGCTGCGTATCCCGGCACGGATGATCTCCGAATAATAGGCCGCCTCGAACATGGCAAAAGCCACCATCGCCGATACCAGCCGCGTGTCGGTGCTGCGCGGAATATTGAACAGATCAACCAGGAAGGTCGGCACGATCAGGAAGAACCACAGCAACACCATCACCAGCGGGATGGAACGGAAC